>JAQBPE010000467.1 GCA_028287685.1 Cyanobacteria bacterium RYN_339
CGGTCGGCCAGCGGGCCGTCACCGTGGAGGTGGAGCGCTTCGACGGCCACGATCCAACCTGTCGGGCGGCCTGCGAGCGCTATGCCGCCTTCCTGGGCCTGCCGCTCGCGCCGCATCCGGGGTAAAATGCCGCGCGAGGCTAGGTCGCGGCGATCGCCACCGGTTGGTGCGGCATCCTGAACCAGAACACCGTGCACTTCCCCGGCTCCGACCGCACGCCGACCGTGCCGCCGTGGGCCTCGACCAACGCCTTGACGATCGAGAGCCCCAGGCCCGCGCCGCCGGCCTTGCGCGTGTTGCCGGTGTCGAGCTGGGTGAAGCGCTGGAAGAGCCGGGGGAGGTCCTCCTCCGCGATGCCCTCGCCGTGGTCCTCCACCTCGCAGTAGAGGCCGTCCGGCTCCATGCGCACGCGCACCGCGATTTCATCGCGGTCCGACCCAAACTTGATGGCGTTGCCGACCAGGTTCGTCAGCACCTGGCGCAGCCGCTGCGGATCCGCCACGATCGGCGCCAAGTCCGACGCCACCACGAGCGCCACGGTCTGCCCACGCTGCTGCGCGAGCTGGGACAACGACCCCAAGGCCTCCTCGATCAGCTCGCGCGGCTCGAACGGGGCCGGGCTGAGCGAGAACTTGCCGGCCTGCATCCGGCTCAGATCGAGCAGGTCCTCGATCAAGGCCAGCAGGACGTCGGAGCCGCCCAGGATGCGTTGGGCGTAGCTGTGCTGGGCGGTGTTGAGCGGCCCGGCCAACTCGTCGTCCAGGATGCTGGCGAAGCCCATGATGGCGTTGATCGGCGTGCGCAGCTCGTGCGAGAGGATGCTCAGGAAGTCGTTCTTGAGGCGATCGATCTCGTGCAGCTGTTCGATCTGCTGCTGCTGGAGCTGCTCGTTCCGCACGCGGGCCGTGGCGTTCTGGGACATGAGCATGAGGCCGTCCACCTTGCCCTGGCCGTCGAAGACGGGGACGTAGACGATGTCCCAGTAGCTGAGGGAGCCATCCTTGTGCGCGAGCTCGAGCGCCGTCAGTTGGACGGTCTCGCCGCTTTCCAGGACATTCAGCAGGCGCGGGTTCGGGTTCACCATGGTAGGGAAAACCTCGTAGTAGCTGCGCGCGTTGAAGACGGCCACGTCCAAGCCCGCGAACGAGGCGAACTCCGGGTTCACCCAGCGGAAGATCAGGGCGCGGTCCAGGTAGGCGATGCCCGTAGGGACGTGCTTGACGAGGTTCTCCACGAAGCCGTTCTGGGCCGCCAACTCCGAGGCCTGGTGGTTGAGCTGGTCGTTGGCGGCCAGCAGCTCCTCGTGGTGGGCTTCCATCTCCTCGTTGGCGGCCTGCAGCTCTTCCGTGCGCCGGGCAACCTCCGCCTCGATCAGGCGGCTATGTTCTTGCAACTGCCCGTAGACGGCGTTGAGCTCTTCTTGCTGGGCCACCAGCTCCTCGTTGAGGGCCTGGGTCTCTTCCAGCGCGGACAGGGCCGCTTCGTGGGCTGCCTCGGCGCGCGTCGCGTGTTGCACGGCATCGTCGCGGATGCGGGTGAACGCCTCGTAGGCGTTCAGCTCGGCCTGCTTGTAATAGGCGCGCAGCTCCCGCGCGATCGCCAGCGCCTCGGCCCGGTCGTCCGTGTAGCGGTCGAGGAAGGCGACCAGGGCCTCTTCATGGGCGGCGCCCACGAGGATCAGGTCGCGCGGGCCGAAGTCGTGCTTGGAGAAACCGGGGATCTCGTCCGCTTCCCAAGCCCGCAGGCCCGCGGCGGCCACCTCGTGGGCGGTCCCGTCGTCCAGCGCGGCCAGGAACCCGTCGAGGCTGCTGACGTTGAGCGCGACCTGCTCGGCTTCGGGCATCGGGGCCAGCAAGCGGAGCATCGGCAGGTCGTACACCTTGATCCGGCGCATATAGTCGCGTGCCACTTCGTCCAGGTGGTCAGCCCGGATAAACGCGATGAACGCGCGCAGGGCCGGGCTGATGACGATACGCGGAGCAGGCATACGGCTGGCTTTCAGGAAAAGGACGGTTCCATCATACCCAGCATCCCGATTGGGCTAAATGCGGAGTTGCGGCACCAAGACGCGGCCACCGTTCGCGGGCACATCCGTCAAGACGACGCGGCCCTGGCGGACCTCGAAGCGCTCGCCGGGGTTCAAGACGTCCACCAGCCAACCGTCTTGCCACATAGGCAGGGTCAACGCCAGGGTGGCCGGGGCCGCCGCCGCGTTGACGGCCACCACCACGCTCTCCATCGGGAGGCAGCGTGCGAACGCGAATTGCTCGTTGGCCACGTGCAAGGGCACGTAGGTGCCGCGCCGCAACGGGGCCAGACCCTGGCGCAGCTGCGCGAGACGACCGATCAGCGTGGCCAGCTCGTGCGGCGCCGCCGGCAGCGGCAGGGCCGGCCGCAGGGGCACGTCCGACGTGGGCGCCTTCTTGCCGGGCACGGCGAACTCGCTGCCGTAGTAGATGGCCGGGGCGCCCGGCATGGTGAAGAGCAGCACGTGCAGCGGGACCAGGTGCGCCTTGTGCTTCAGCTGGGTGGCGATGCGGTTGACGTCGTGGTTGTCCACGAAGTTGTACAGCGACAGGCCGTTGTACAGCCCCTTCGCGCCGAACTGGCGCTCGAAGGTGTGGGCGATTTCGAAGTAGTTGCGGTCGTTGTGGCTGGAATAGAGCCCCTTGTAGGCGTCGTAGTTGGTGGTGGTGTCCAGCATGTCCGGGTTGGCCCACTTCGTGTAGTCGCCGAAGACGATCTCGCCCATCAGCCAGAAGTCCGGCTTGCGGGCGCGGCAGAAGGTCGACAGCGCGCGCAAGAAGCCCTCGTCGAGGCAGTCCGCGGCGTCCAGCCGCAGGCCGTCCAGGTCGAATTCCTGCATCCACGCGGCCGTGGCTTGCAACAAGTAGTCACGCACCTCGGGGTTCTTGAGATCCAGCTTCACCAGCTCGTAGGCGCCGTGCCAGGTATCGTAGGTGAACGGATCGCCGCACGGGCTGCGCTTGTCGAACCGCAACCCGGCGATCCAGTCGCAGTAGCGCGAGGCCTGGCCGTGCTTGCGCACGTCCTGGAAGGCGAAGTGGTCGCGCCCGACGTGGTTGTAAACCGCGTCCACGATCACGCGGATGCCGGCCGCGTGCAGGGCGCGCGTGAGGGCGGCGAAGTCCGCATTGGTGCCCAGCCGGCGGTCGACCTGGAAGTAGTCGACGGTGTCGTAGCCATGCGTGGTCGACTCGAAGAGCGGGCCGACGTACAACGCGTTGATGCCCAACGCTTGCCAGTGGGGGATCCACTGCTCAAGCTGCCGCAGGCGGGCGGTGGGCGCCGCGCGGAAGTCGTTGCGTTGTGGCGCGCCGAGCATGCCGAGCGGGTAGACGTGATAGAAGATCGCGTCGTGGCCCCAGTGCGCGGGCCGGGCCAGCGGGGTCGTGGCTTTCAGGACGGACGTGGTCAAGGCGGTTTCCTCGGGCATGGGGCCTTCAAGCAAGGCGGGGGCCGTCCGCGGTCCAACGCAAGGGCGAGAGGAACATGCGGCGGGCGGTGTGGGCCGGATCCCATGCGTGGTACACGATGTAATCCGTCGCGCCATCGGGGCCCTTGACCACCGAGTTGTGGCCGGGCCCGATCAGCTGGCCGGGGATGCCGCGCAGCACGGTGGGGCCGTCCTGGCTCCACTCGTCGCGGTAGGGGCCCAGCACGTGGTCGGCCACGCCGTAGCTGACGCCGTAGTCGGACGTGTTCCAGGGGCCGCCGCTGTAGAAGCAGTAGTACTGGCCGTCACGGTGGACCACGAAGGGGCCTTCCACGGTGTGCCAGGCTTCCCAGGTCTGGTGGTAGATGGTGCGGTTGCGCGCGTAGATCTGCCAGTCGGCGGAGGCGCGCACCACCGGCCGGGCCTTGCCGGTGGTGCTGACCATGTCGTCGCCCAGCGCTACCACGGCCGTGCCGGTGCCGACGCGGCCGTCGAAGAAGTCCTTG
>JAQBPE010000033.1 GCA_028287685.1 Cyanobacteria bacterium RYN_339
TGATCACGACCGGTGCGGAGGCCACCGCGGCGTTACCGGCCGGGTCGGTGACGACGGCGGTCAGACTGTGGGGGCCGTCCGGCAGCGCGGTGCCCGGGGTGAAGCTCCAGGTGCCGGGGGCGATCGCCACCACCTTCCCCAGCGAGGTGGCGCCGTCGAAGATCTCCACGGTGGAGCCAACTTCGGCCGTGCCCGTGAGGGTGGGGGTGCCGTTGGCCGTGATGCCGTCAGGGGCGCCCGTGTCGGTGCCGGCGGTGATGCCGCCAACCACGCCGATGGCCGGGTTGGTCAGGTCGACCGTGAGCACGGTCGCGGCCGAGGCCACGCCCACGTTGCCCGCGGGGTCGGTGGCCACGGACGTGATGCTGTGGGTGCCTTCGCCCAGGGCGGCGGCCGGGGTGAAGGTCCACTTGCCCAGGGTGTCGGCGGTGACGGTGCCCAGCGAGGTGATGCCGTCGAAGATCTCGACCTTGGCGTTGGGGTCGGTGGTGCCCGTCAGCACGGGCAACCCCAGCTTGGTGATGCCGTCGGTGGCCGAAGCGCCCGTGTCCGTCGCGGCTGTGAGGCCGGCAACGCCCGCGACGGCGGCCGTCAGGTCCACCACGATCGGCACGGCCGTCGAGGTCTGCGTCCCCACCACGGCCGTCAGGCTGTGGGTGCCTTCGGCCAACGCGACGGTCAGCGGCAACGACCAGGTGCCATTGCTGCCGACCGTGGCAGTGCCGATTTCCAGGGCGCCGTCCATGACGTGGACGACGGCGCCGGGCGCGCCCGTACCCTCGATCGTGGGCGTATCGTCGGTGGTGATGCCGTCCGTGGTGGCCGCGCCGGTGTCCGTGGTGGGGTCGAGGCCCTTCACGGCCAACAGCGGCGGCGGGGGCGGCGACGGCGGGGCCGACGAGGTGGTGCCACCGCCACCGCTCGACGGCGGGGGCGGCGGCGAAGGCGGGGTGACGGGCGTGACCGGGATGACGGGGGTGCCGGGATCGGTGGTGTTGCCGATGGGCGTGGTGTCCGGCGTGACCACCGGGGCGGTGTCGGTGGCGGTCGGCGTGACGGGCACGGCGCCGGCGGGCGTCACGGCGCCAATCGAGGTGGGGGGCAGGCTGCGCAGGAACGTGGAGATTGGATCGGTGGCCTGGCCGGCCGTCGTCGGGTCGGAGGCCAGCAGGGCCTGGGCGCCCGGGTCGGTGTTGTTGATGGCGGGCCCGTGGTGGATCAACGCTTCCGGGAAGCTGGCCTCGGGCGCGCCGCCCTGGAAGCCGTGGGCGCGCGCGCCGGTCAGCGGACCGTCGTGGCCGTCTTCCTTGCCCAGGTTGGCCTCGACGTCCCGGGACAGGGGATCCGCCTGGTGGATCGCGGGCAGGCGCGTGGTGTTGCCCAACATGGAGGCTTCGAGGTTCTGGTCGAGATCCGGCAACACCCGCATGTCGGCTGGCCCGACCGGGGCCTCCTGCACGTCGGAGGGGTCGGCGATCGCCACCATGTCGTAGGTGAGGGGCTTGCCGCTCACGCCGTCCAGCAGCACGGCCTGTTCGCCCAGCGAGACGGAGACCTTGTGGTCGCGCAGCAGCGACACGAGCTGCGGCATGACCAGCACCTGGCCGTCCTCGAAGGCGACGCGCAGCCCCGCGGCGTTGTCGGACAGCGTGACGTCGCGAACCTGGCCGTGGTCGATGACCTCGACGCGGTCGCCCGCTTTGAACGCGAAGCCCGCGGCCTGCTTGGCCGTTAGCGTGATCGTCTTGTCGCCGCGATGGATCTGGATCTTCATGGCAACTACCTCCCGCCCTGTCTCCCCCTATCGGCAAGCTAGCGAAGCGGGTTGAGGGGCATGGGGCAATATACCCGCTGGATCGAGGCTCGAACCAAGGCAGAACGCCCGCCTTCCCGGTAACCGGGAGGGCGGGCGCTGGTTAAGAATGAGGGGTTTTAGTATCCGCCGGCCATCGGCATCGCCATCTGCTGCTGGGCCATGGGCATGGCGGAGGCGGCAGCCTGGACGGGGGTGGTGGTGATGTCGGCCTTCACGTCGCTGGTGGTCCACTTGGGGTCCGACAGGTCGAAGCTCTGGGAGCCGCCGGCGGGGATCGTCACTTGCTTGACCACCGGGGCGGTGCTCGACGGCTTGGTGCCGTTCATGAACGTGACGGTCAGCGTGCCGGTGCGCACGACGCTGGAGCTGTTGTTGACGGTCACGGTGCACTTGAAGGCGCCCATGCCGAGGAACGAGCCGTTCTTCTTGGTGGAAACGGTGGCTTCCAGGTCCACCAGGGTGGGCGCCGGGCCGGCAGCCGCCATCTGGCTGGCACCGGCGGCCATCGGAGCCGCCGCCAGGGGGGCCGCTACGGGGAGGGCCGGGGCGGTCGCAGACGACGCGGCGAGGCTCTCGTCGACAGGCGCGGCGGCGATCGACCGGTTGCCGCAGCCGGTCAGCGCGAACGCCACGGCGGCTACCAAGGTCAGCTTCACGATCGAATTCTGCAACTTCATTTTGTTCTCTCCACACACGCAAGTCTGATGAAACATCTATCCGTGTCGGCCATGTCATTCTTGTGTTAAGTAAGGGGTAAGAATTGGTAAGGTACCCCGTGGCTTGGGTTTCCGGCAGCGAAGCGGCAGATCACGGGTAAAACTGGCTAGCGGGTGGCGGATGGGAGGGTGGCGGCTTGGCGTTCTTCGCGCTGGTCGTGGGCTTGATCTTGGCTCTGGAGCCACCTGCCGTGCAGCCCGAAGGCGAGCGGGAGCTCGAACAAGGGATGGCCCTGGAAGCCGAACGCACGCCCGAAGGGCTGCTAGCGGCCCGACAACATTACGCCAAGGCAGTGCGCCTTGGCTATCTCGATGCCTACCGGAGCCTTGCGTCCATGTTGGATCGCGGGGAAGGCGGCCCCCCTGATCGGGACCAGGCGCTCGCCCTCCTCGAGCAGGGAGCGAAGTTAGGTGATCCAGCTGCCATGGAAGACGCGGCCGCTATCTACACGCGTCGCCAAGATCCGACGCGTGCCCTCTTCTGGCTAGACCAGTTGCTCGAGGCTTACGACGAGGATGCAGCGATCTCGCGCCTTGTTGCCTTCTTCAAGAGCATCGAACAAGTCCAGTTGCCCAACGGGTTCAAGGGCCATCTGGCGCAGCTAGATGACCGAACTGGCAGAGTGGAGTTCATCGAAGGTCTGTTGTTCCTGCGGGGCTTGGGGGAAGTGAGGGACGCCGCGCGGGCCCTTGAGCTGCTGAAAGCCTCGGCCTCCCGCGGGTACGCACCGGCGTTCGCGGTGTTGGGCGATGCATATGCCCTGGGGCTTGGCGTTCTGGTCGACTTACCACGTGCAGCCGACTATTACCGAAATGGCGCGAGCCGCGATGACCGGGACTGCTTGTTGGGCCTGGGATGGTTGCGGGCAACGGGCCAGCAAGGCGTGGGCTACACGAGCCTTCCCGGCACCATTTGGGAACGAACACCCCTGGCCGATCAAGTGGCCCTGTTTGACGCCCGTCTGGACATCATAAACGGCAGTTCCAACGCCCTCCAGGCGGCCTTCCAGTCGCTTTTGCCCCGCAAGGAGCTACCGGAAGCTCGCCGCCTGCTGGGCGGGTTCCCGTTGTCGAGCGAGCATGAGATGGCGTACCGGCCTGGCGCATTCAGCTCGCTCGAGGCACGCGCCGAACGAGGGGATGCGAACGCCCAATTCGAAGTGGCCGAACAGCTGAATCTCGGTGCGCCTGGCAGTCAAGCAGGCAATGGCTATGAGGCAAGGACCATGTGGTTGCGTCGCGCAGCGGCCTCCGGGCATGCCAAGGCGCAACTGGCGTTTGGACGCTGCATCGAGGAGGGGCTCCCAAGGGACGCGAAGCCCTCCTTGGGCACGGCGGCCGAAGCCGATGCATGGATCGAGGCGGCCGCCCGGCAAGGCCTTGCGGACGCCCAACTTGACCTCGCCAAGCACCGCGCGACGGTGGCGCCCGCGGAGGCCTTCAAGTGGGCGTTGGCAGCCGCCCAACAAGGCCAGGTGGAGGCCCAGGGCCTCGCCGTCCATTCTTTCCTTCATGGGATCGGCGTGCCCGTCAGCGGCGATGCGGCCGAGGAACTGTGCTTGCAAACCGGCAATTCCCTTGCCACGATGGAAGTTGCCCGCGCCTTCGATGAAGGCAAGCTCGTTCCGCGTGACCCGCAGCGTGCTTTCCGCCTGATGCGGCAGGCCGCTTCCGGCCCCGACAATGAAGAGGCCCGAGAGACTCTGGCTTCCTGGCTTGAACATGGCCACAACACCGTGACAGACCCTGCTGCGGCTCTGGCCTGGTACCGGCGGTTGCCAATGGACGGTGCGGTCGACCGGCAGCTTCATCTCGCGGAGCTGTACCGGAAGACCTTCCGGAACGAGGCGCTTGGCGAGTTCTGGTTGGCAAGTGCCTTGGCAGATGCCGAGGTCCTACGTCATGTGCGTCCCGGCTGGCGATTCAACGTTCCCAAGGTGCCGAACGAAGCCCAACTCTTCCTGCATGTTGGTCGGCAGTATGTATCCGGTTCCTACAAAGGCGATGATCTCATCGATCCGTTTGGTGTCTTGAACGCCTTGGCCCTCCTCGTCGAGAGTCAACCGCTCGAGGCCCTCAAGGGGGAGTTCTTGCATGCGAAGGTCGATGAGCTAGGGCTGGCGCTCTGGCCCGATGAGCGCGCGGCCAGTGAACACTTCAGCGAGGGGGCCAGAATTTTGCTAGCCGAACGTACGAGCCATCTGGCCGCTTTGAGGTCAGGCGTGCCCGCGCCACATTGGTTTGCCAGGTTATCTATCGCTGCGAAGAACGGGGATTCGCGTGCCAGGTTCGATTTGGCTTGGGTCTACGCGAACGGGACTGGCGTGCCGAGGAACTTCGAGCGGGCGATCACCTTGCTGCGGCCCGCGCGCTACGACCCGGCCTCAAGGTTGTTCCTCGCGCAGTTGCTAGTTCGCAACCCGGCCACCCGCAAGGCGGGCCTCGTGATATTCAATGAGCTCATGCCACGCGTGATGGCGGCAACGGATCCCCGTAGCCTCGTGAGGAAGAAGTCCACGGCGGTCCAGGTGGGCCCAGCGCCTCGAGCCGGGGGGCAAGCCGAGCTCGGGAGGGCGGAAGCGGCCCTGGGTTTCGAGGAACGCCTGGGATGGCTCCGGCGTGCGGCCGAGGAAGGTTCAACTCAAGCAATGGGAACCTTGGCGACCCTGGCCACGGAAGGGAAATGCATGCCGGCCGACCCGGTGGAACGGCTTACATGGCTCACGCTCGCTCATGCCGCGGGTGGTCAGTCGGACGACTTGGAATCGGCGGAGAAGGACACGGCTTATCGCCACGTAGTGGCCGCGCAGGCGCAAGCGGCCGCGTGGTGGGCCACGCACCGCGGAACAAACTACTGGCACGAACCAGTGGCACGATGAACCTGATTCACCATTACCGGCTAGCCATGCGTTGTTACCCCTGCCTGCTGCCGGGGTAAACTGTCGATCTGCCGCCCCAAGATGCGCGGCTACCACGATGATGTGGGCCCCGTCCAAAGTCGCTTTGGAGAGGAAGGAGCCCCCCGTGGAACCCGATCTGAGCCCGTTTGGGCGTTGTCTGCCGGCTGCGATCGGCCTGTACGATCCGGCCTTCGAGCACGATGCCTGCGGCACCGGCTTCGTGGCCCGGCTGTCCGGCGAGGCCACCCATGACGTCCTGCGCATGGGCCTGGAGGCGCTAGAAAACCTCGCGCACCGCGGGGCCGTGGGCGCGGACGCCCATTCCGGGGATGGCGCGGGCGTGCTGACCCAGCTGCCGGCCTTCCTGGCGGGCGACGGCCAGGCGGTGGCGATGGGCTTCTGGCCGATCGAGCCGGAGGCGCGGGCGCGGGCCCGCGAGCAGGCCGAAGCGGCGATCCGCTTGGCGGGACTCGACGTGAACGGCTGGCGCGACGTGCCCGTCTGTCCCGAGGTGTTGGGCGAGCGCGCGCGCTCCGCGATCCCGCATGTCGCCCAGATCCTCGTCGGCTCGGGCACCCGCAGCTCGGACTTCGAGCTTGCTTGCTTCGAGGCCCGCAAGCGCATCGAGAAGGTCGCGGACGTCTACGTCTGCTCGTTCTCGCCGCGCACGATCGTGTACAAGGCGCTGGCCTCCGCGCACCAGCTGGGGGAGTTCTATCCCGATCTTCAAGACCCCGCCTTCCGCACGGCGATCTGCGTGTTCCACCAGCGCTACAGCACCAACACCTTCCCCAGCTGGCCGCTGGCCCAGCCATTCCGGATGTTGGGCCACAACGGCGAGATCAACACGCTGGCGGGCAACCTGAACGCGGTGGCCGCGCGCGAGCATGCGCCGGGCGGCCGCTGGCAGGCCGCTGACCTGGCGTGGCTGCGGCCCTTCGTGCAGCCGCGCGGGTCCGATTCCAGCTCGTTGGACAACGTGCTGGAGCTGTTGGTGGCCTCCGGCCGCGACCCGCTGGCCGCGCTGCGCGTGCTGGTCCCTGCGGCCGATCCCGGCCCGGAGCTGGCGGCCTTCTACGAGCATCATGCGGGCGCGCAAGAGCCCTGGGATGGGCCGGCGGCGCTGGTCGTCAGCGACGGCAGCGTGGTCGGCGCCGGCCTCGACCGCAACGGCCTGCGCCCCGCGCGCTACGCCGTGACGGCCGATGGCCTGGTGGTGCTGGGCTCCGAAGCGGGGTTGGTCGACCTGGGCGACGCGCGCCTGGTGGAGCAAGGCCGGCTGGGGCCGGGCCGCATGCTGGCCGTGGACACGCGCACGGGCGAGCTGCTGCACGACGAGGAGCTGGGCGCGCGCCTGGCCGCCGCCCACCCGTACGCGGAATGGGTGGCCGCGCGCACGCTGGAAGCGGGCAGCGCGGCTGCGTTGCCCCTGCCGTCGCCCCAAGAGCTGGCCCGGTTGCAACTGTTGCACGGCTACACCCGCGAGGACGTGGTCCAGGTGATCGGCGCCATGGCCAACACCGGCAAGGAGCCGATCGGCTCGATGGGCGACGACACGCCGTTGGCAGCCCTTTCGGACAAGGGCCGGCCGATCCACCACTACTTCCGGCAGCGCTTCGCGCAGGTCACGAACCCGCCCATCGATCCGCTGCGCGAGAA
>JAQBPE010000059.1 GCA_028287685.1 Cyanobacteria bacterium RYN_339
GAGTGCCAGTAGCGGTAACGAGCCATACTTTTGTATTGTCAGTGTAAATTTGCGAGGTTGCGATTTTCTGGTTACCCTTAAGATCTCCTACGCTCGTCAATTCAACTTTCAACGATTGAACGATTGAGCCGTCAAAAAGGGCAGAACTAGCCGCCGTGGCTCGCTCCTTATCGGTAAGGACCTGAACCTCCAGTCGCTTGGGAACAGGCATTGCAGGAATTACCGGGGGACCATCTAACGGCGCGGTCATGCTGGTATCACCCGTAAGACGCCTAGGTGTAGATTTTGACTCCTGGGCAGACGGGGCGGCCGAACATCCCGCAATAGAAACGGCAAGAAATACAGCTATAAACAGATTCGTTTTCACTTTTTACATCCTTTCATTTTAAGTTGACGTTTCTATGGTGTTACCGTCAAATTGACGGTGCCGCCGTTGTACAAGGTGCCGGTGGCGCTGGCGGTGTTACCGCAACCGTATGCTTGGTCGCCCTGGGCCCTAAGGTTGCAACCCTGCCACCTCACCCAACTACCCGAGGTGAAGTTCCACGCATTGCTGTAGTCATGTTGATATAAGTAATTGTAATTGCAATCTCCGTAATCATCATTTGCATTGCCTCGACCGAAGTAGTGTCCGGAATTCGACCCAAGATTATAATAATTTGTACTATGGAATCCATTGGCGTCAGTAAAAGACGCATCAACACGATAGCCGGTCGCAAAACTAGCATCGGGCTCAACCCTAACCATATAAGTGATTACGGAATAATTCCCAACAGGAGTTGCGCTAATTGTGCACCAATGAGTTGAATTTGTGGCGGTACCTGTATCATAGGTATTCATATAGCCCCAATAGGAGCGACTAAGGGACACACCGCTCTTCACTTCTTCTACAACAGCCCGCGATACGAGCGCTCCTGAGCTATCGTAGCCACTCACATAGAAGTCATCGGGTTTTTGCCAGCTTGGCCAAGATTCATAACCATCAGAGATACGGCCCTGCACGCTGATGACAGTTGTTCCCGATGCAAAGCTGTCATAGTAAGCTTGGGCATAACTGTTGGCCAACGCGGAGAGAGGGAAGGTAATTGCAAGACTTGCCGTGGCGGTTCCAATTAGCAAGCGAAAATTCTGTCTCATCGGGTCCTTTCTGACTCAACATAATCCAGTTGTTACCAACATGATTACCCGGTAAACCTGGACAAACTCGAAATAACTTGGTGTAAATTCGTAAATTCGCGAATTTTTCAGAAGCACAGCCGGCACCATTACCGTAATACGCCAACCAGGCTAGCTAATGCAAGCATTTTTTTGGAGTTTTACAATTCGTAATGATCAAGTTGCACATACTCGCTTAGCCCAGTCTCGCGTATAGTACTGACGGGACATACGCTATCGCCATAGGCCCGTCTAGCTGCACCTTCACGTGCTCGCCCATACAAGATGTAAAGGTCCGATAGAGCGGTAGTACCGGCCTGCCAAGGGATTACTGCGCGACTGATTCCGGCCGTTGGGATCGTCGCCGACCAAGCGGCCGGTTGTGGCGACCAGACCTTTGTCCTGATCACTTCTAAGCCGGGAGCCTTGCTGCGCCAATGCCGACGTCCACTCCTCCACCCCGGGCCCGCCCACCTCTGGAACATGCCGGCCAGGTTGATTGGGAATCAAGATTTCCCTGGGCGTTAGGTTCTAAAATTATGGCCGGCGGAAGCCGGTGATGGCCTATTCATGACATTATCGACCGCAAGACTCGTGATTCTGACTTGAAGGCATTGTAAAGTTAATGGTGTCGTAGCGGTGGCCGCATAACCTCGATCGCTTGACGTGGATCCGGTGCCGTGAACTCCTGAAGAACCAGGAGGTGACGATGGCGCGAGGCAAAACCATCTCGGTCGACCTGCGGGAACGGGCGGTCAACGCCTACGAGAACGGCGAGGGCACGTACCAGGAGATCGCGGACCGCTTCTGCATTGGGCGGACCACGCTGTGCGACCTGGTTCGGCTCTCGCGCTACGCCAATACCCTCGACCCCTTGAATGGGCGCCGCCGCACCGATCACCGGATCGACGAAATAGGCCGCGGGCGCATCGAGGCCCTGGTCTTGGCGTCCCCCGATGCCACCCTCGCGGAGCTGACCGACGCCTACAACGCCGGCACGGACAAGCCCATGAGCACCTCGACGCTGGGCCGTGCGGTGCGAGCCTTGGAGTTATCTCGAAAAAAAAGTCGTTCTGGGCGGTCGAGCGGGACACGGACCAACTCCGCCAGCGAAGGCGGAAATTCGCCAAGTGGGCGGCGGAGGTGAATCCGAATCAGTTGGTCTTCCTGGACGAGGCCGGCTCCACAATCGCCATGACGCGCGAGTACGCCCGCGCTCCCGGTGGCGAGCGGGCCCACGACTATATCCCCCGCTGCCGCGGCACGGTGACGACCATGCTGGGGGCCATGACCTTGGAGGGCATGACGGCACTGATGACGATCGAGGGCGGGACCTGCACGGACGTGTTCGTCACCTACGTCGAGAAGGTGCTCGCTCCCACGCTCGAACCCGGCGACTACTTGGTTCTCTACAACCTCGGTGCTCATCGCAGCCGCCGCGCCCTGAAGGCCATCCGCCGCGCCGGCGCCATACCTGTCTTCCTGCCCCCATACTCCCCGGAGCTGAACCCCATCGAGCTTGCCTGGTCCATGCTCAAGCAGCTCCTACGAGATGCAAAGGCGCGCACGCACGAAGCTCTCGATGAGGCCATCGCTCAGGCGCTGCCTCCCATTACGACCCACGATGCTCGCGCCTGGTTCCACAATTGCGGATACGCGGTCGAAGCTATGTTATCACCGCTATCAATTCCGAAGTCCACTTCTACTTTGGTGATTCGACGATGGAACGCAAATATGCGCGCGGCGAGACAGTGGAGATCTTGGAGCATTTGTACGTACTCGCCCTGCCCCGTCTTGTATGCGGTAGGCCGTTTATGGAAGATGGAAGTGGAGAATTGAACCCGTGTCCAATACGACTCGCAGGAAACTCACACTCACAGAGAAGGCGCGCCTCGTTGGCGAGATCGAGCGCCAGTACCGTGCCGGTATTGGCAGCATCCGCGCCATTGCCCAATCGCTCGGCATCGGCTACGCGAGCTACTATGGGTGGGTGAAGTCCGGAATCCGGGCACCGGGAGCGCGACGACCCTCCTGCGCCGGGCACCATTTCGACGAGGAGCATGCCCGGCTCGTTGCGGTGGTTGAAGCCCGCGTTGCCGGCGGGGCGACCGTCCGGCCGGCTTGCCGTGCCTTCGGTATCTGGGAGAAAAGCTATCGTCGCTGGAAGGAAAAGTTCGCCCGGCCGCCGGTGTTGCGCCCGGGCGAGGTGACGGCCTTGGTGCCGGTGGCACTGGCCAGCCTGTCGGCGATCAACTTCGCGCCTCCGGCGGCGTAGGCCGCCCCGGCTGCGCTCACGCTCCACACCCTCGGTGGATACCGCCTCGAAGGACTCGACGTTGCCATGGCAGCGCGGCTGTTGAGGGCGCTGGCATGCTGACTTCGACCCGCCAGGCCCGCATCTGGGCGTGCGCGGGGCCAGTCAGCATGCGCAAGGCTTCGACGGCCTGCTCTCCACCGCCCGCCAGAGCTTTGGCTGCGACCCGCTTGAAGGCGACATGTTCTTGTGCGTGTCCCGTGACCGGAAGTAGGCGCGGGTGCCACAGCGCTCCGCAAGCCGTGAGGCCAGGGTACCTGCGCCCGCCAGGGGATCCTCGCGTCGCAAGTTCGCGAGCATGGACACGTCAGCGTCACTCAACACCCTTGGAGGCGCACCTCTAATAAGAACGAGGTGCGCCGATTCCCGCAGCGCGGCGCCTACTGACATATCCGGCTATCGTGCTAATGGCGACGCCGAACCGGCGACCAGCGTTGCGGTAGCTCACGCCCGCGTCGATAGCCAATAACACCCGTGCACGCAACTCGCAATCATAGGCTTTCATGATTACATCTCCCGGATGAATCATACGCCTGAAAACTTCCCGTCCCTACCGACGAGGAGCCCTTCGAACCCTTTTTACACGGCCTCAAGAAACGTTGGACATCTGCGACGATGGCCGGGTTCCCCTCTGGCGCTACGCTGCTTTAAGAAAGCGGAAGTAGAAGGCAAAGAGGTGGGCAATGAGGACGACCCGGACGATCCAGGGGCTGTTGATGGTGGCTGCGGCCCTGCCCGCGGCCAGTTGCGCGACGCCCATGACGGTGGCAACGGGGTTGAACCTCGACACCCCTAGCCAGGCTTACGAGGTCGAATACGCGCGCGGGTATGTCGCGCGGTTGCGGGACGGTGTTGTCGACGGCGACAAGGCCCCCGGCACCTTGCAGCGCGCCCCCAGGCCCGTGGCCCGCCGCCTGCAATGGCCCACCCGCACGCGCACCGGCGAGGCCTTCAACGGCCAGGTCCGCACGGCGCTGCTGAACGCCCTCAAGGCCTGGTTTGCCGCGCACCAAGTGGCCCCCCCGCCCACGGCCAAGCCCATCACGCAGCCTACGGCCAGGCCCACGCCCATGCCCGGCCCCACGGCGCGCCCGACGCCGGTCCCCAAGGCCACGCCGACCCCGGTGCCCCCTGCCCCGAGCGTCGAGGCCCGGCTGCTGGTCATCAGCGCTGACGGCAACGAGCCCGCCCTGTCGTCGATCCAGCAGTCGCTGGGCCTGCTAGGCACCCCGTACACGGTATGGATCGCCACGCAGCACCCCGCCGCGCTCACGCCGGACCAGCTCGCCACCGGCGACCAGGGCCGCTATCAGGGCGTGATCCTGACGGACAACACGCTCTCGACCAACCAGAACGGCCAGTGGGTCAGCGCCCTGGGTCAGGCCGAGTGGGACGCGCTCACGGCCTACGAGGCGGCCTTCGACGTCCGCCAGGTGGACTGGTACGCCTTCCCCTCCGTCGACCTGGGCTTCCAGGCCTCGAACGGCGCGGTGGATACGACGGCGACCCCGCTCGCCACGAAGCTGACGGCCGCCGGCAACCAGGTCTTCGGCTACATGCCGCCGAACGCCGCCGTCACCATCAAGGGCGCCTATACCTACACCGCCCGCGCCGCCAGCGCCACCCCGCTGCTGGTGGACGTCGCCGGCAACGCCCTGGCCGCCACTACCACCACGGACGACGGCCGCGAGGTGCTGGCCCTGACCTTCGACAACAGCCCATACCTGACCCATTCGCAGGTTCTGGCCTACGGCTTGGTCAACTGGGTCACACGCGGCACATTCCTGGGAGATCGCCACACCTACGCCAGCGCCCAGGTAGACGATGTCTTCATCGACAACTTCCTCAACACCGTCGGCCCCGACGCCCGGGAGCCTGTGGCCACGGGCGGTACCACCTTCCGCCTGGCCGGCACAGACATCCAGGCCTTCACGCGCTGGCAGCAAGCCAAGGCCGCCAGCCCAGTCACGGCGGGCTACAAAACCGACCTGGCCTTCAACGGCCGGGGCACCACGGCCGGCTGGTTCCTGAATCCCGAGAAGGCCGTCTACCAGCCCGACACGCTGGTCCCGGCGCTGACGCAGTTCAAGGACCAGTACAAGTGGGTCTCCCACACCTATAGCCACTTTATGCTGGATGCCATCGCCTACGACGACTTCTCCGCCGAGCTGATCGCCAATAACGGCGTGGCCACCGGGCTGAGCCTGCCGGGCTATGATCGCAAGGCGCTGGTCACGCCCAACGTCTCCGGCCTGGCGAACGCCAACGCCATGAAGGCCGCCTACGACCAGGGCGTGCGCTACCTGGTCTCAGACACCTCCGTGGCGGGCCAGGACAACCCCAGCCCCAACGCCGGCATCCCCAACGCGCTGGTGTCGGGCCTGCTGGAAATCCCGCGGCACCCAACGAACTTGTTTTATAACGTCTCCACCCCGGCGGAGTGGGCGGACGAGTACAACAAGCTCTACCGCAGCTACTGGGGCAAAGACTTGAGCTACGACGAGATCCTCGAGGACCAGGCCAACGCACTCTTGGCCTACCTACTGAAGGGCGACGTGGACCCCTGGATGTTCCACCAGCCCAACATGCGCGCCTACGACGGCACGCACTCCCTGCTGGGGGACCTGCTGGACCGTACCTTCGCCAAGTACGGCACCCTCATGACCTTCCCGATCGAGAGCCCAACAATGGAGGCCCTGGCCGAATCGGTCGCCGCGCGCATGGCCTACGACGCCGCCAGCGTGAAGGCCACGATCATGCCCGGGCGCTCGATCACGCTGCGGGCCGACCGCGACGTGGTCGTGCCCGTCATGGGGCTAGGGCGCGTCTCGCTCCAGGCAGGCCAGGCGAGGACGCTTCTGCTGCCTTAGATCGCCTTGATGTAGCCGCCGTCCGCGGCGATCGCCTGCCCCGTCACGTACCCGGCCGCCTGCGAGGCCAGGAACACGACGAGGTTGGCGATCTCGTGGGGCTTGGCCAGGCGCTTCATGGGGATGTTGGCCTTGATGTCTTCCAGCATCTCTTGCGGCGTCTTCTTCTTGAACTCCGCCTTCTCCTTGATGCTTTCCGCCAGGGCGTGGGTCTCCGTGTAGCCGGGCAGCACGGTGTTGACCGTGATGTTGTACGGCGCGAACTCCGTGGCGATGCTCTTGGCGAAGCCCAGCACGCCCGCGCGGACCGCGTTCGAAACCAACAGGCCTTCGATCGGCTGGCGGGCCGACACGGAGGCGATGTTCACGATGCGGCCCCACTCCTGCGCCTTCATGTGGGGCACCACGTTGCGGGCCAGCATGACCATGCTCATGAAGTTGAGCTGGAAGCCCTCCCACCAATCGTCGTCCGTCAGCTGGAAGTAGCCGCCCTCCGGCGGGCCGCCGGCGTTGCAAACCAGCACGTCGATGGGGCCCAGCTTCTGGCCGGCCTCGAAGACCAGGTTCTCGATCGACTCCGCGGAGGTGAGGTCGACCGTCAGGGCCAGGATCTCCGCCCCGGTGGCCTCGCGGATCTTGGCCGCGGCCTCGTTCAGCGTCTCCTCGTTGCGGGCGCACATGACCACCTTGGCCTTCTCGCGGGCGAAGCCCTCGGCCACGGCCCTGCCGATGCCCTGGCTCGAAGCCGCCACCAGCACCACTTTGTTCGCGAGGCCGAGATCCATATCGAGCTGCCTTTCGTTGTAAACGGACGCCCCATGCTGGGAGCCCGACGCTTGGCTGTCAAGCCGGGTATAACCGCGAGGAGGAGACCCCCGTGCGCCGTCCGTTGACCATCTGCCTCGCGGCCGCGCTGCTGGCCAGCTGCCAGGCCAAGCAACCCACCGCGGCAGGTCCCAAGTCGGCGGGTGCGAAGCCGGCGGCTGCCGGCAGCCAGGACCCGGCGAGGACCGCCGCGCCCCCTGCCCTGCTCCAGGCGCCGGCCTCGGGCACGGTCGTGCTGGCGGGGCAGGTGGCGATCGACGCCGGCTACGCCGCCACTCATGCCAAGGCAACCGTCCAAGACATCGGCGGCACCCAGGTCTTGGGCATCGACGGCATCATTTCCGACAACGGGGGCGGGGTGGTCTCCAACAACGGCGGCTCCTTGGTCAACGCGGCGGGTCAGATCATCGCTAACAACGGCGGCAACGTCATCGTCCCGGCAGCGTTGGCAGGCACGGACGGCGCCAGCTTGGTGGCGAAGGACGGATCTTCCCTGATCGGTAACTACGGATTGCTGGCAACCGCAGGCACGTCCGCCGCGGAGCCCTTGCCGGCGGCCGGCATGTGGGTCAGCGTGGTGGATCTGCGCACCGGCCTGCCGGTCTCGTTGGGCACGGACGCCGCCGGGACCCCGGTCTATACGGTCTACAGCGATGCGACCGGCAAGTTCAAGTTGAACGTGCCCGCATCGCTGGCGGCAAACGCCCGCGTGGTGGCCCGCGTCCCGGGCAGCAAGGATCCGCGCCTGGCCCTGCACGTCATCATGCCGGCGCGCGAGGGTGGCCGAGTGGACGAGGCTTCGGCCGCCGTGACGGCGAACATCCGCCTGCTCATCGGCACCGCGCTCGCCAGCCTCACCAGCACGCCGCTCGCGCGCGTGGCCGCGGGCCTGCTGGACGCCCTGAGCAACGTCAATGCCGAGGGCGTGACCGGGCTGCTAACGGCCCAACTGGGCGCCTATAAGCAGGCCACGGAGGACGCCGGTGCGGCCAGATTGCCGCTCCACCGCCAACAGGAGATGGCGCTGCTAGCCACGGATGTCATGTTCGCGGACCTCGACCTGGCCAAGCTGCAGACCCCGGACGGCCGGCCGACCATCGCGGCCATGGCCGCGCTGCTAGCGAAGGCCAACGCGGCCGCCGCCGCGGCCGTGCCCGCGGGGCAAGACATCGAGACCTTCTTCGCCACCAAGCCCTACATCATCGCGGCCAACCAGCTGCGCAATCCCATCGATCGCTTCCGCATCCGGAAGCCGGGCGATATGGGCGACTTCGTGGTGCGCCAGTACCTCTCCCGCCCCACCACGGCCAGCTTCCAGAGCCTTGACCACGTCTTCTACGATCTGGCGCTCCCGGCCGGCACGGTCGAGGAAGCAAAGGCGGTGTCGATCAGCCTGGCCACAACCGTGGCCGCGCGTTACTTCTCGGGCACGGTCCAACTGGCGGACGGCTCCACCGTGCCCCTGGCCCAGCGCATGCAGGAGGTCGCCGCCGGGGCCGTGCCGGCGCTGGCCGCCGCCCCGGTGGAACCCGAGCCGACCGACGCCCCCGCCGCATCGCCCACGCCCGCCGTGCCGGCCTGGGAGGTGACCACCCTCGTCAAGGGCGACGGCACCACCGACGGCCCGGCTGCACAGGCTCGGCTGCATTTCCCCTGTGCCCTGGTGATGGTCCCTGGCCAGCAACCGGGCGTGATGTACTTCCTGGAACGGTATCCCATCCAGCTCCGCCGCATCCGCCTGGACGCGGCAGGCGAGGCGACGGTCGAGACCGTGGTGGCTGCAGGCGCTCCCTTGGGCGGCAAGTTGCAGACCATGAGCGCGCTGGCGGTGGCACCGGACGGCAGCCTGTACCTGTGCGGCCCCACCAGCGGGGTAGTCCAGCACCTGACGTTGAAGACTGACGGATCGGCGGACGCGCTCGCGGTGGTGGCCGGCAGCGAGGCGCTGGGCTACATGGACGGGCCCGGGGCCAAGGCCCGCTTCGAAGGGCCCACCTCCCTCACCCTCGAGCCGGGGGGCGACCTGCTGGTCGGGGACTACCGAGGCGAGCGCATCCGGCGCATCGACCTGCACGGCGGCGCTTACACAACCACCACCATCGCCGGCACCGGCAGCGCCGAAGGCCACGAGGCGCACCGCGCGTTGGAAGCCTCGTTCGGCTCGCCTACCGGGCTGAACCCGGGGCCGGGCGGGACGTTGCTGTTCCAGTCCAATGGCATGATCTGGCGCATGGCAGCGCCGGTTGGCCCCGACGCCGAGGTACGCTTCGTGGCGGGCGGTGGCATGCAGGGCACGCCGAGCGGCTTCTGGAACCAGGCGTTCTTCTTCGCCAACGACGTGATGGCGGCGGACGCGGCGGGCAACGTCTACGTGGCAGAACTGTCCTCCTTCCGCATCCAGCAAGTGACGCCGGGGGGCGACGTCCTGAGCATCGCCGGCGGCGGCCCGCTCGGCCTGGATGCCGGCAAGGGCAGCTTCGCCGACGGCGTGGGCGACGCCGCCCGGTTCAACTGGCCCGACGGCATCGCCGTGGGAGGCGACGGCACGGTCTGGGTGGCCGACACTTACAACCACGCCATCCGGCGCCTCAAACGCAAGTAACCAAGGGGAACATCCGATCGCCGGCGCCCGTCGTATACATGGGTATAATGAGGGCGAATATGTCTTTCCAAACCCGTTGCGCCTGGCTCCTCGCCGCGCCCCTCCTGGGGCTGGGGTGGGCGGGCGGTGCGGTGGCCCAAGACGCCGAGAGCGTCGCCGTCACCTTCAAGGAGCCCGTGGGCACGCGCTTCGTGGACGTCATCAACACGGTGATGGGCACCACCACCGTCAAGAAACAAGACGAGACCCACTACACCTTCCACGTGGGCCCGGGCGGCAACCAGAACGACTTCGCGCTGTTCTTCGCCCACCTGCCGTACGTCAAGGCCGTCGCGCCGGCCCCCAAGCTGTCCGGCGCCGAGCAAAAGGCCCCCGACGTGATCGTGCGTATCGGGCCAAAGCCCGGCTACGTGCCGGGCCAGTTGCTGGTCAAGTTCAAGCCCGGCGTCACGAAGGCCCAGATCGACGCCTTCAACCAGGGCCTCGGCAGCTCCACCAAGGAGCAAATCGAGGGCATTGACGTTTGGCTGTTACAATTGCCTGCTAGCCTGTCCGTGGACGAAGCCAGGAAGCGTTACGGCGCGAGCGACCTGGTGGCCTACGCCGAACCGAACCGGGTGATGAGCTTGCCCCGCACCGAACCAGACGTCTATCTCTCTCCGGATCGCCTGCTCGGCGACCATGTGCTCGTGCGCTTCCGCACCGGCGGGCCCACGATGGATCTGGTAAACCAGGTCTATGGAACCCGCACCATCGAGGAAGCGGGCCAGGATCGCTACCGCGTCAGCTTACCGGCTGGGACGAACGCCCTGGTGGCCCAGCACGTATTCCGCATCTGTCCCTTCGTCATGCAAGTGGAGCCCTCGTACGGAAGATGAAACTCGCCGCCCCCTTCCTTGTCGCCCTGCTGGCCACGGCCTGCCAAACGGCCTTGCCGGTGGCCACCGTGCCCTCCGCTGCCGCAGATGGGGGGATGGTGGTGCGCTACCTGCCGGGCACCCCGGCGGCCGCGCGCGACGCCATCCGGCTGGCCCACAACGTGGGCGCCACGCAGGCCATTGGCCTGGACGCGGAGCGTTGGACGCTGGCATCGGCGGAGGCCGCGGGCCTCGCCATCTCGGACCTCGCCCATGACCAGCGGGTGAGGTTCGCCCAGCCCAACTTCCACCGCAGCCTCAACTACGACCACAGCGAGGCCGCGCCGCCCTTCCCCACCTTCTCGCTGCAACAAGCCGGCCTCACTAACGACCCGGACATCGGCCTGCAGTGGCACCTCAAGCGCGCGCGCTTCACGGACGCCTGGGCCACCACCACCGGCAAGGGCGTGATCGTGGCCGTGATCGACTCCGGCTGCGACCCCAACCACCCGGACCTGAAGGCCAACCTCCTGCCGCTGATCGACGAGGTCGTGGCCATGAACAACCACGACCTGTTCTCCACCTCCGCCGGCCCCGAGAACTTCGACAACCGCGACGGCCACGGCCATGGCACGCACGTCTGCGGCATCGTCGGCGCGGTGCGCGGCAATGGCATCGGCGTGTCCGGCGCCGCCCCCGACGTGAAGATCCTGCCGGTCAAGGTCACGACGTCCAGTGGCGACGCGGACGATGCCACGATCTCCAAGGGCATCCTCGACGCGGTCGACAACGGCGCCCAGGTGATCAACCTCTCCATCGGCGGCCCGGAGCCCAGCCCGATCCTGCTCGACGCCCTCAACTACGCCTTCAACAAGAACGTGGTGGTGGTGATCGCCTCGGGCAACGACAGCCGCGAGGTGAACTACCCCGCCGCTTACAACGGCGTGATCTCCGTCGGCGCGATCACGGACAAGGACAAGGTGGCGAGCTACTCCAGCCACGGCCAGAACCTCGTGATCGTGGCCCCGGGCGGCGGCGCCCCCGGCCATGGCGAGGGCGAGCCGATCTACTCCACCACGCCCACCTACCAGTGCTACATCTCGATCGCGGAGCGCAAGACCACCAACTACGGCAAGCTGGCCGGCACCTCGATGGCCGCCCCGCAAGTTACGGCCGCCGCGGCCCTCATGCTCAGCGTCGAGCCCGGCCTCACGCCGGCGCAGATGCGTACGCGCCTGGCGGCGGGCGCCCAGGACCTCGGCGATCCGGGCTTCGACGAGTACTACGGCTACGGGGAGTTGGACATGGCCAAGGCGATCGCCATCGGCCGAGATGACGGGCGCGCCAGCAAGTAGGCAAGGGCGCACGCGGGGGTATAATGACCGAGACGAACAACCGTAACCCTTCGCAAAGCAGGTCCTGCTTGAGTTTCCGGGTTTTTAATGCCTTTCGCCACGCTGGCGTGCCCCTCCTGCTGGGAGGCCTCGCCGCGTCGTCGCTGGGATGCTGGCTCCCCAACCCGATCAATCCGTCGATCGTGCCGACTTACCCCAGCATCATCAAGTCGCCTTCCACCATCCCGCCGTCGGTCACGCCCTCGCCCGGCAGCGGCCAGTACAGCGACCCCGGCATCGAGATCTTGGGCGGCTCGCTGACCACCACCATCACGGACGCCAACGGTGCCAAGCTCAAGGGTGCCTGGGTCCGCCTCTACGGCCTGACCATGGCCACCACCACCGTGGACAGCAGCGGCCAGGGCGTGCTCGGCCCGCTCGCAGTGGGCACGGGCTACCGCGCGATCGTGGGCGCCGATGGCTACGCCACCGTCCAGTTGGACCAGATCGAGATCAAGAAGCGGGGCGACACGCCGCGCAGCGCCTCGCTGAGCCCAGAGGCCGTGCTGTCCGGCCACGTGATGGCGGGCGGCGGGGGCGTGGAGGGCGCGGTGGTCTCCGACGGCCTCAACAGCGCCACCACCGATTCCGCCGGCGCCTTCGAGCTGCACGGCGTCACCGGCGGCCAGGTCACGCTGACCGCGGCCAAGACGCGCTTCCAGACCGCCACGCGCGCCGTGACCGTGAGCGGCAAGGGCGCCGGCAACCTGGACCTCACGCTGGCCGCGGCCACCCCCGTCGTGTACTTCGACACCAGCGTGGCGCCCGGCGTCGATCTCGCCAAGCTGCAGGGCATGCGCACGCAGCTGACGGCCGCCGGTTGGGAGGTCGTCGCCCAGCCCCCCACCCGCGAGGGCGTGTGGGTGCTGGTCAGCCCCTCCGTCGATATCCCGAACGCACTGGCCGAGCGCATCACCAGCTTCGTGGCCCAGGGCGGCAAGCTGATCATCTTCGGCGAGTGGGGCGGCTACGGCCACTTCCGCAACCCCAGCACCAACAGCCTGGCGCATGCCGTCGGCCTGCACTTCAACCCGGACTTGGTGCGCGATCCGGGCAACGGCGGCACGCCGGAGTGGCTGCACATCACCAGCTTCCAGACGGCCGCCCCCGCGATGCGAGGCATCAGCGGGCTCAAGCTCTACGAGAGCTGCTCGCTCTTCGGCCTGCCGCCGATGACCAAGTGGGCCCAGACCAGTTCCACGGGTTATAGGGTACAAGACAATGCGGTCGCGGGCGCGCAGCCGGTGGTTATGGCGGGCCCGTACAAAGGCGGCAAGGCGGTCGCCATCGCAGACGCCAGCGGCTTCTCCGACGACGACACCGACGGCAATGGCACGCCGAACCTCAAGGAAGCCAACAACTCCGAGCTGATCGGCCAGCTCTTCAACTGGTGAAGTGATGGAAAACACGACAACCTCCATGAAATGCCCGGAGTGCCAGGCAGACAATTCGCTGACGAGCAAGTTCTGCGGCAGCTGCGGGCATTCCTTCAAGGGCGACCCCACCACCCTCTTGGGGCCCAGCAACACCACGCCCAGCACCGCCGCCGCCGCCTCCGTCGCGGCCCCGCCCGACGTCCAGGCGGCCAACGGCCTGTTGCCCGCCAACACGATCCTGCAAGACCGCTACCGCATCACCCAGCTGCTGGGCCAGGGCGGCATGGGCGCCGTTTACCTCGCGCAAGACACGCGCTTCTCCAGCAAGACGTGCGTCATCAAGGAGATGCTGGACCACTTCAACGACCCGGAGCAGCGCGCCCAGGCCACGGAGAGCTTCCACCGCGAGGCGGACATGCTCTCGCAGATGAAGCACGTGGGCATCCCCGAGGTCTTCGACCGCTTCACGGAGTCGAACCGCCACTACCTCGTGATGGAGTACATCAACGGGACCGATCTCGAGCAGCGCCTGATCGACAACGGCGGCCCGTTCACGGAGAAGGAAGTCATCGCCTGGTGCATCCAGTGCTGTGACGTCTTGAGCTACCTGCATCACCAGAAGCCGCCGATCATCTACCGGGACATGAAGCCCGCCAACGTGATCACCACCAACTGGGGCAAGGTCTACCTGGTCGACTTCGGCATCGCCCGCTTCTTCAACCCCGTCTCGCGCGGCACCATGATCGGCACCCAGGGCTACGCCCCGCCCGAGCAGTACCGGGGCCAGGTGGAGCCACGTTCCGACCTGTACGCGCTGGGCGCGACCATGCACTACTTGCTGACGGGCCGCGACCCCCAGAACGAGCCGCCTTTCAGCTTCCCGCCCGCCAAGGCGCTCAACCCGGACATCTCCGACGAGATGGAGATGGTGATCCTCAAGGCGCTGGACCCGGAGGTGGAGAACCGCTTCGCCTCGGCGGACGCCATGCTGGGCCAGTTGATGGTGCTCGGCGGCGACGATACGGACGTGATCCGCGAGTGCCCGCATTGCGGCCACAAGAGCTCCGTCACGCGCCAGTTCTGCCCGAACTGCAAGCAGTACATCTCCAAGAAGGCCCATGTCCTCAACCCCGGCTCCGGCCATTTGGTAACCGACGCCGCGGGCATGCACCAGAACCGCCCCAGCACGCCCACCGCGACGCTGGAAGGCGGCAACAAGGCCGCTACCTCCACCAACATGGCCTTGCCCACCGGCAAGACGGAGTTCCAGCTGATGTCGGTCAAGCCGGCCGTGTTGGGCACCGCCGCTGCCGCGGTGCTGCTGATCGTGGGCCTGGTGGCCTACGCCAAGTTGGCGCCGCAACAGGGCCCGGGCGTGAGCCGAGGCGAGTCGATCCTCACGGCCGCCTACGCCGAGAAACAGGAAGGCGTGAACGCGTTCCGCGCCCAGCAGTGGGACAAGGCCTACGCCGCGTTCATCAAGGCCTCGGAGAAGCACCCCTCCGACCCGGAGGCGCGCATCTACTTGGAGAACACCGCGGCCATGATGAGCAAGGAGCCGCACTACACGCTGGCCCTGGCCGGCCCGTTCTCCGGCAAGTTCCGCGCCAAGGGCGAGGCGGAGCTGCAAGGCGCCGCCTTCGCGCAGGGCCTCTTCAACAACAAGGCCCACCAGCAGCGCCTGATGCTGCTCCTGGCGGACGACCGCTCCGATCCCGAAGGCGCCCTGGAAGTCTCGCGCCGCCTGGCGGACGAGTCCAGCCTGGTGGGCGTGGTCGGGCACCTGGAGTCTGCCTCCACCCGCGCGGCCTTGCCCATCTACAACCTGGCCGGGCTGCCCGTCATCTCGCCCACCTCCACCAGCGTGGAGCTGAACGACACCTCGCCCACCTTCTTCCGCCTGAGCCCCAACGACGGCCTGCAAGGCAAGGCGTTGGCGCGCTACGTGGTCAAGACCATGGGCGCGAACCAGGTCTCCGTCGTGATGCCTGACTCGAACCCCTACATCCAGGGCCTGGGCCAGAACTTCATCAAGGAAGCCCAGGCGGAAGACGCCCGCGTGAACCAGGCCATCGTGCCGGCGAGCGTGGACTGGAACGAGGTGGTGACCGGCTTGAAGAAGCAGGCCCCCAAGGCCGTGTTCCTGGCGGGATCGCACCTGGACGCCCTGGGCTTGGCGAAGGCCATGCACGCGGGTGGCCTGGCCGTGCCCCTGGTGGGCGGTGACAGCCTGTACCTCACGGAGCTGCTCGAAAAGGGCGGCAACGACGTGGAGGGGCTGATCTGCAGCACCTACTACCACTCCGGGTTGGAGAACGAGAAGGTCACGCACTTCGAGGAGACGTTCCGCGGCAAGTTCGGGCAGGAGCCCAACAGCCGCGCGGCGCTCACCTACGAGGCGCTCGACCTCTTCCGCCAGGCGGCGGAGGTGGTCAAGCCCGATCGCGAGCAACTGGCCCACTACATCAAGAGCCGCGGCGAGGAGGGCTTCCTGGGCCTGACCGGCATCGCCAAATTCGATAAGGAGGGCAACGTGCGCCGCCCCATGTACCTCATGAAAGTGCAGAACGGCCACTTCGTCCCCCTGACCACGGTAGACCTGTAAACAAAAAGGAGCCCCCGTTGCCGAACCCCCAGAGCGACGCCGACTCGATGGTCGCCGAACAAATGCTCCAACCGCTGGCCGAAGGCCATGTGCTGAACAGTCGCTACGCGATTCAGCGCTTCCTCGAGGTGCGCAACGCCTCCAACATGTACCGGGCGACCGACCGCGCCACGGACTTCACGGTGATCATCAAGGAGCAGGTCGACCAGGCCACGGCGAAGCCGCAGCTGGAAGCGGGCGAGTGGAACGACCAATCCGCGGGCAACCCTTACCAGGGCGAGTTCCTGATCCTGCGCTCCGTCAGCTACCCGACCGTGGTGAAGGCGCTCGACATCTTCAAGGAAGAGGGCCGCGCCTACTTGGTGATCGAGCAGTTGGAAGGCCGCGACCTGGCCTACTACCTGACGCAGAACGCCGTCTCCGTGCAAGAGTCGCTGGAGTGGATGATCCAGCTGTGCCAGTCGATCTCGCAGCTGCACCGCCGCCAGATCCTGCACCTCGACTTGCAGCCCCGCGTGGTGGTCGTGGCGCCGGATAACCAGCGCGTCCGCCTGACGGGCTTCCACCGCGCCGCGGTGTTGCCGCTGGAGGCCGACCACAGCCCGGACGTCTCGCCCGGCTACAGCAGCCCGGAGCAAGCCGGCATCTTCGACGCGCCGATCGACGAGCGCAGCGACATCTACGCCCTGGGCGCCATCTGGTTCCAGCTGTTGACCGGCCAGAACCCCACGGAGATGGCCGCGGACGAGTGGGGCTACGTCTTCCCGTCCGTCAGCGAGTACCTGGTGGACTCGCATCCCCAGATTGCCCGCATCGTGGCGCGCATGGTCGAGCCCGACCCGGACCGCCGCTACCGCACGGTCAACGAGGTCAAGAACGAGCTCCTGGAGCTGATCAACAACCCCGGCCGCCGCGTGGGCTACTTCTCCGACCTGGGCATGGTCCGCGAAGGCAACGAAGACTCCATCGGCATGCGCGACATCCACTACGTGAACCTGAGCCGCCAGCGCGGCCTGGGCGTGTACGTGGTGGCGGACGGCATGGGCGGCGTGAACGCCGGTGAGGTGGCGTCGGCGATCGCCGTCGACGAGTCGCTGCTCGTGTTGGAAGACAAGCTCCAGACCGCGCAGCTGGAAACCGCCGCGGAGCCCGCGGAAATCATCAAGCAGGCGCTGACGGCGGCCGTGAAGCGCGCCAACTTGCGCATCTACGAGACGGGCCGCGGCGACGAGGTCTTGTCCGGCATGGGCACCACCCTGACGGTGGGCGTGATCTTCGGCCAGACGCTGTATTGCGGGCACGTCGGCGACAGCCGCTGCTACGTGATCAACCGCTTCGGCATCGAGAAGGTCAGCCGCGACCACTCGCTGGTGGGCCGCCTGGTCGAGATCGGGCAGATCACCGAAGAAGAAGCCCTGGTGCACCCGCAGCGCAACCTGATTTACCGCGCGCTGGGCACCTACCCCAACGTGGAAGTCGACGTCTACCAGCGCTCCCTGAAGCTGGGCGACTGGGTGCTGCTGTGCAGCGACGGCCTGACTGGACACGTCAAGGACCACGAACTACAATCGATCGTTCTCGAGCACCAAGATCCCCAGAAAGCCTCTCAGCACCTGGTTAACACGGCCAACGTCCGTGGCGGAGAAGACAACATCTCCGTGGTGCTGGTGAACCTGTCCGAATACCAGTAAATCCACTCCATTAGTCGCAGCAACATCTGTCGAAAGGACGAGCCAGCATCATGATCATGTGTCCCAAGTGCAACGCCGAGAACATGGACGGCGTCACCTACTGTGACGAGTGCGGCTCCAAGCTGGACGAGGCGGATGCAGCGGGCGTCGCCACCGCCACGGTGGCGCCCCCGGCCGCCGGCGACGGCGAGCCCGGCCCTGCCGCGAAGCTGATCATCACCCGCGGCGGCACCGTGGGCAAGGAGTTCATCGTCGAGCAGTCCAACGAGACCCACATCGGCCGTTGGGATCCGGACGGCGGCGCCTTCCCGGAGGTCGACCTGACCCAGGACGACCCCGAGGCCAAGATCTCGCGCAAGCATGCCCGCATCTTCGTCCAGGGCGGCGGCTACATGCTGGAGGACGTGGGTTCCTTGAACGGCACCTACATCAACCGCGGTCCGCGCCTGATGCCGGGCTCGCCCCAGGGCATCAAGGACGGCGACGAAGTCGTCATGGGCAAGACCTTCTTCAAGTTTGTGACCGAATAAAGTAAACAGCATTCAGTAAACGGCTTCTTCCATATTGACTTCCCGTATACAACGCTTGTATACTGGGAAGCATGGAAGAAGCCGTTCTCTCTTTTGGCCAGCTCCTGGCCGAAGGCATGCGCGTCAAAGGCCTGGACTACCGCACGCTGGCAAAGCTGGTGGGCGTGAGCCACGGCTACCTTTGGCAGCTGGTCAACGCCGAGAAGCGGGCGATCAACGACCCCGCGGCCAAGAAGAAGCGCCCGCGCGAGGAATTGACCCGCCAGCTGGCCGCCGCGCTGGACCTGGACCCGCTGGCCTTGCTCGAGGCCGCCGGCTATAAGGACGCGGCCGCGGAGCCCCTGCTGGCCGGCCCCACCCGCTACACCAACTTCGCCTCCACCGCCCGCCAGCTCTACCAGGACGGCCTCGCGGCCTCCGCCAAGGGCCAGACGGACCGTGCGGTGGCGTTGCTGGAAGCCGCCCTGGAGCGCGGCGGCGTGTCCTTCGTGAACGCCCACACCGGGCTGGGCATGGCCCATTTCAACGCCTCCCGCTACCCGCAGGCCATCTCGGAGTTCGACGCGGCCATGGAGGCCTTCGAGCAGGAACACCGCGGCGCGGCCGTGGAGCTGGCGGATCTGTTCTACAACCGTGGCCTGGCCTACCAGCGCCTGGCGCGTGGGCTCAAGGGCAAGGAACAGGGCGCCGCGCGGCGCAATGCGGCGGCCGACTTCCGGCGGGCGATCGCCGCGGAAGGCGAGAGCCAGGACCTCTACCACAGCGCCATGTGCTACCTCTGGCTGGAATGCGCGCACCCGCGCCGGGTGCTGCCCTACGGCCGCGCCTTCCTGCACCGCCAGGCGGTGGGCCCCGCGCGCTTCACCACCGCGGCGCTCGACATCAACCTGTTCATGGCGTATGCGCACATGGCGCTGAAGGCGTCCGGCGCCGGCATGGAGCTGGTGGACCTGACGTTGCAGCTCTGCCCCAACTACTGGTTCGCGCACTACGTGAAAGCCGCGCTGCTCGCCGGCCAGAGCGCGGAACCGGCGCGGCGGCGGCTGGCCTGCCTCAACGCCGGCATGGTGCATGCGCGCCGGGCCATCCAGTACCAGCCCGAGGCCCGTGGGCACTTCAGGGGTGAATTGGCCGGAGACTTCAAGAACTGGGCCCAGAACCCCGAGTTCCTGGCCCTGCTTGCCGGGGAGGACGCATGAAAGCCCGCCTGACCAGCCTGCTGTTGCTGCCGATTCTGCTCGGCGGTTGCCTGCTGCCGCAGCCAGACACCCCGCCGGTGGGGCCGTTCGGCCAGTCGGCGCCGGCCTCGGCCAAGCGTCCCAGCGTTGGCACGGGCACGCCGCTCCTGCCGCAGCCAGACACCCCGCCGGTCGGCGCCGCGCCTGCCGTGGGCAAGACCGAGGGCGCTGTCGCGGCTGGGGCTGCTACTTCCGCAGATGCTTCCAGCAACAACGGCGCGGGGTTGATGCCCAACACCGGGGCCGCGATCTCGGCGCCGGCGGCGGCCGCTTCCAGCGCGCCGACGGCTGCGCCTTCGCCGCTGGCAACGGGCAAGCTCCAGGGCAAGGTCACGGGCGTCACGGTCGCCTCGATCCTGGTCACGGACGAGACGGGCAGCACGTCGTTCCAGAGCGCCCCGGTGGGCACGGACGGCAGCTTCTCGTTCGGCCTGGCGCCGGGCCGCTACCTGCTGGTGCTGAACACCGGCACGGACCAGCAGCTGAAGCCGTCGCAAGTCTTCACGGTCTCGGCCGGGGAGACGCGGAAATATACGATCAACGTGAAGGACGCCACGGAGGCCACGGTTTCGGAAGACGCGCCGCTGGCGTCGTCTTCACCCAAACCTACGCCGTAGGCCCCCTAGTTCCGGCCGTCGTGCGCCACGATGTCCGGCAAGTTATCGATCGCCGCCTCGTATTGCCGCCGCATGGCCACGTCTTCGACCTGGCGCACCAACTGCTCGAGCTTCCGCGTCGTGTGCCGCAAGTTGATGGCGTCCGCCAGCGCGAACAGCTCCTCGATTTGCCGCTGCAATTCTTCCATTATCGCTCTCCTAGCTTCCCATCCTGGATCGCCAACCCCGTCCGCCGGGGCTTGAACGACTCATGGTCCAACGTCACGTACGCCGGCCCGCGCAAATCGAAGGCCGCCCCGAAATCCTTGCGCAGCCACACGTTCTCGAACTTGCCGCCGGCGGCCGTCCGCCGGTATACCTTGCTCGCCACGCGTGCCGAAGGGCCGTAGGGCCCGCCAATGGCCACGATCTCCGGCACCCCATCATGATCGAAATCGAACAATTCCAAGCCAGCCAGCTTGCCCTTGATCGACTTGCCGGCCTTGGAGACGAACTGCACACGCTCGAACCCCCGGCCTCCGTCCCAACGGTACAGCACCAGCCGCGTCTCGTCGTCCCACTCGCTGAGCGCGCCTTGCTTGGGCACGTACTCCGCCGCGAGCAGCTCGTTGCCGCCCAGCGGGAGGGTCTGGGTGATCTCCGTGTTGAGCGCCTGCAGCCGGTGGCAGACGTCGGAGGCGAGGAAGGCGTCGGCAATCATGGGCCGACCAACAGGACGGAGTTCACGCGGGCGGGAGCGTGACCGCCATGGAAGGCGTTTTTGCCCCACACCAGGCTGGAGGAGCTGCCGCCATCCAGGTTCAGGGCCTCCGTGGCGCCCAGGCTGGACATCAGCGTCGCAAGGTCCTGGAGCCGCAGCCCGGGTGCGCCCACCCCAACCAGCAGCAGCGTGCCGTCGGCCTTCAACCCCAGCGCCGAACGCGTGGCCAGGCCCATGGCGCCGATGCCGTCCCGGGTGACCTGGCCGTGCGCGCCGCGCAGCACGAACGCCTCGCCTTCCAGGTCCAGTTGCGGCAACAAGCGCGGCCCCGCCTGCAGGGCGTCGCGTACGGGGCCGGCGGCATCGTGGTTGGTGATGCGCCAGGCCGGGCCGTTGGGCGTCGTCACGTGACGCCACTCCGAGCGGTGGTTTAGAATCACCGGCAGGTGAGGCGCCAGCACCTTGTTGGCAGTCAGCGCCTTGTTGTCTTCAGGGGCGGTGATGGGACGGCCGGCCACCGTCACGTGCGACACGGGCCAGCCGTCGCTGTGGTTGAAGTAGCCCCCGTTGATGCCGGCCAGCGCATGGTTCTCGGCGACGAAGGCCGCCACCGATTTGCCGGGGCGGCTGGCGGCAGGCCGCACGGGGGTGCCCGCGGCGATGGTCAGGACGTGGACCTGGCAGCCCTTATAGGTGCGGACGCTATGCTCGACCGGAGCGGCGGCGTGCGCCGGATTCGCGGCTAGGACCAGGAGCAGGGCGAGGCGTCGCATGGCCGAAACCATACTCCATCGCCTCGCGCGGTGCAAGCATAGGCGCCAACCCGGGGTTCTCGGGGCTGCCGAGCATCGGCGCGAAGGGCCGCTTGCGCTTCAGCTCATGCCGGATGTGGTCGTGGTAAGGCTCCGCGGCCTGATCGTCCAACAGGGCCAGGAACACGGGGCGCGCGGTTTCCGAGAAGTAGCGTCCGGCGTGCCGGACGAGGCGCAGCGTGACCCGCATGTCGTCGCCCAGGAACAGGGCTTGCAAGGTGTCGAGCCCGGGCTGGCCTCGCTCCACCAGGGCCATTTCCAGGCGCAGCAAGGCGTTGACGTTGGCCTGGACGGCACAGGCGACGCGCTCGCGCACCTTGCGGATGTGCTCGGTCTCGTATCTCACGTCCCGCCGGGTCCAGCGAATCGCATCCAACTGGGCGTCCCAAGCGTGGAGCGCCAGGTAGCCTTCGACGAGCTGCGGCATCGGCAGGGCGTCGACGCCGGTGGCCGGACGGTAGGCGCGCAGGAGCGCTTCGACGCGGTCGAGCTGGTAGGGGGTCATCCACCTAACATAATTCATCGGTAGGGTCGGTGCAAGCTTCGTGATGGCGGGGGGGCCGAAGGTCGCGCGAGTGGGGGAGGCGTCGCCAAAAACGGCCCTCATCCCGAAATGCGCCCTTTGAGACGATCTGCGCCCAATCCGCCACGTTTCGCGTGTCACGCGAAACGTGGCGGATTGGGTCGAAACGTAGGCAGCCTCAGCGATACCGCCGAACGGCAAGATTTTAGGATGGTGCGGCCGCTCTGGATACAGGCAAGGCCCCCTTTCGATTCTTCCAAGAGCCAGAAATCGAGGAGACGCAACTATCGCTCGAAACGAGCCTGTTACTACACTTGAGGGACTAGGCTACGCGCAGCGTGATAAATCGCCCGACACTCCTGAGTCCAGAGCGCTCAACCGGGCAGGGGAAATGCAAAGTGGGGGACCAGGCAATATAGCTGACGATGGGCCGCGATCGCGTTCCAAAGCCTGTTTTTCCTGAATCACTCTCATAGAGACGTTTTGCAGCCCGTATATTACGTTTCGCGTTTAACGCGAAACGTAATACACGAGCCTGAAGTTTGGTCGCCCGGGGCGTTACCGGCGATCCCCCCAAAATCCACCGTCTGACCAACCAAATGGTAGGCTGATCGGCCCTCTGCGATAGCCCGCATTGTCAGCGTTAGGCCGTAGTACTAGGGCTTGCCGCCGAACGTGCAGTGGTCGTCCAGGTCCAGCAGGTCGAACCAGCTCTTGATGTCCTCGCGCGTGGTGGAGAAGTTGGCGATGGCGCCCGCGAAGTAGAGCAAGGTCTCGTTGTCGCTGTCCGGCCCACGCTCGTTGAAGTAGGCGCTCCAGGCGGCGATCTCGTAGGGGGCGCGCTTCAGCGGGGCGTTGGCCGCAATCCACTCCAGCAGCTCGCCGTCGCCCAGGCCCTTCGCCACTTCGGCCTTGAGGGCCTCCGCGTCGATGCCCGTGAAGGTGATGAAGTGTTGGTCCAGCGGGCAGGCGTAGTTGAACTCGCCGTTCTTGCCCACCAACGTCGCGCGGCACTTGTCGAGCATGCGCGCCAACAGGACGTAGCCGCCCAGGCGCGTGCGCGGGCTGCGGGGGGGACGCTGGGTCAGGTCGGGGGCGTGTTGCACGGCTGGTTCCTCTCGTTCGTTGGGAATGAGGCCCTTGTACCCCGGGTAAGAGAGGCTTGTGACCGTCGAGACCCAAGCCCCGCCCATGACCCTGGGCGATCGCATGAAGGCCGCCCCCTGGGAGCCCACCACCACCATCATCCGGGTGTTGGAGCATACCCTGGCATTGCTGGCGCTGACCCAGCCCATGAAGCCCATCTTCTGGCCGGTGATGCTGGGGATGTACCTGTGGATGTGCATGTCCACCGGCATGTACCTGCACCGTATCGTCAGCCACCGTTGCCTGGAGTGCAGTGCGCCGCTGCGCTTCTTCTTGACGATCGGCACCGCGCTGAACCTCGGTGGCGACCCGATCCGCTGGGCGGCCGTGCATCGCTGGCACCACGTTCACTCCGACACGCCCAACGACGTCCACACGCCCGTGCACGGCTTCCACTACGCCCAGGGCTTCTGGGCCCACAAGCTGGACGCGGTGATGCTGGAGCCGATGCTGAACCTCGTGAAGGACGTGCATGACTACTGGCTGCACCGCTGGTTCTACAACCCCAACATCTACGTGCTCCCGCATCTGCTGGCGATCGCCACGTTCTATACCCTCTGGGGCTGGGCGGGCGTGCTGTGGTGCCTCTACGTGCCGCTGGTGGTGCTGATCCACATCACCCACGCCGTGAACTCCTTCGGCCACATGCCGCGCTTCGGCAGTCGCCGTTACGAAACCCGCGACACCAGCACCAACGTCTGGTGGCTGGCGCTGCCCACGCTGGGCGATGCCTGGCACAACAACCACCACGCGCACCCCGGCAAGGCCGGCCACGGCGAGACGTGGTGGGAGCTCGACCTCAACAAGGCGTTCATCTGGGCCTTCGAGAAGGTGGGCCTGGTCCGCAAGGTCGTCTGGTAATGGACCCCACTTCCTCCCCCCTTGCGGGGGAGGTGGCGGAGCCGGAGGGGGTCTTTCGGCCCGCCGCCGGGCCCCCTCCGCCTGCCGGCACCTCCCCCGTAAAGGGGGAGGGCGTGAGGCTTTTGCGGTACCTTTGGCCGCATGGCCTGGCCTTGGTGGGGGCCGCGCTGTGTGTCGTCGCCAACGCGGCGTGCACCATGGCGCTCGTGCCCCTCGCCCGTCAGGCCGCGGCCGCCTTCGGCAACCTCACCTCCCGCGACCTGAACCTCGTGATCGGCGGGCTGGTCGGGCTTTACGTGCTGAAGAGCGCCTTCGCCTTCGCCCAGACCGCCCTCGCCCAACACGTGGCGCTCGCCGTGACGGCTGGGCTGCGCGAGGACGCCTTCCGGCACCTGCTGGAGTTGGACCTCCGCTTCTTCGCCCGGCACCGCGCCGCCGACCTCTCCAGCCGCCTGGTGCAGGACCTGGGCCTGGTCCGCGATGCCCTGGCCGCCGCCGTGGCTGACGTGGTGCCCGCGGTGGCCATTGTGACCTACGGCTTGAGCTACGCGGTCTGGCTGAACTGGCGGCTGGCCGCGGCCACCTTCGTGGGCGCTCCCCTCGTCGCCTGGACGATCGGCGCCTTCGGGCGCCGCCTGCATGGGCTCTCCGACCGCTCGCAGGCCCGCGTCTCCGACATCTTCGTGCGGGCCCAGGAGACGCTGGCCGCCATCTCCACCGTCAAGGCGTTCGGGCGCGAGGACGACGAGGCCGCTCGCTTCGCGGAGGCCAACCAGCAACACCGCGCCGCCCTTTGGGCGGCCACCCAGGTCGCCGCGCTCCAGCCGGCGGCGATCGCCGTCATCCAGACCACCGCGATAGGGGGCGTGTTGTGGGTGGGCGGCCAGGAGATCCTCGCGGGCCGCCTGGCCGCCGCCGATCTGATCGCCTTCGCGGCGGCCATCGGCGTGGGCATCGACCCCACCTTGGCCCTGGCGCAGGCCTGGGGCCGGCTGCAGGCCGCGGGCGGCGCCCTTGACCGCGTGAAGGCCCTCTTCAACGCCGAAGAACGCCTCCCGCAGCCGGTGAGCCCCGCGCCGCTGGGTGTGGTGGCGGGCGCCATCCGCGTGAACGACGTGGTCTTCGGCTATGACCGGGCCGTCCTCCATGGGATCGCGTTCCATGCGGAGCCCGGCGAGGTCGTGGCCCTGGTCGGCGCCAGCGGTGGCGGCAAGTCTACCCTGGCGTCGTTGCTGCTGCGCCTGTACGACCCGTGGGAAGGGGCCGTCACGCTCGACGGCCGCGACCTGCGATCGATCGCCAACCCGGAGCTGCGGCGCGCCATCGCCCTGGTGCCCCAGGATCCCGTGCTGTTCACGGGGACGGTGGCGCAGAACGTGGCGTACGCGAGGCCCGACGCCACCCGCGCGGAGATCGAGGCGGCTTGCCGCACCGCCAACGCGCACGGCTTCATCCAGGACCTGACGGGCGGCTACGAGGCCCAGGTGGGCGAGCGCGGGGGCGCGCTGTCGGGTGGCCAGCGCCAGCGGCTGGCGATCGCCCGCGCGTTGCTCGCCGATCCGCGCGTGCTAGTGCTCGACGAAGCCACCTCCGCCCTCGACACCGAGGCCGCCGCCCTGATCCGCGAAGCCCTGGGCCGCTTGATGGCGGGGCGCACCACGATCGTGATCGCCCACCGCCTGGAACAGATCCAAGACGCCGACCGCGTCTACGTGATCGAGGCGGGAAAAGTGGTCGAATTTGGGGCTCCAAAGGAGCTGGTGGCGGCCAATGGAGCCTTCCGCCGGCTACTCGATGCCGCGGGGCACGACGGTAAGTTTGGTTAAATTTTGGGTTAAGGGCTGGTTAATTCGCTGCAACTTTGCTATTCTCGATTTCGTTGGAGAGTTTCCCCCCGAAGATGAGAGGAACGCATTACCCCATGATCGAGTGCGCCTTCAAGCCTGGAGACCTGGTCACGCTGGTTAGCGAGCCCCGCGCGGCCCGTTTGGAGCGGTTGGTCGGTCAGCCGAGCATCGTCACCGATATTGACGACACCTTCTCGCCCCCGCGCGTCATCGTCGCGGTGTTCGACCCCCGCAAGAAGGAAATGGAGCGCATCCGCTGCCGGACGGAAGACCTGAAAGGTCTGTCGTTCAACCGCTAACCGAACCATCGCCCCGGGCCAACGCCCCGGGGCGATTTCTTCAGCCCCCTCCCCCCCCGCGGGGGAGGTGCCCGTCAGGGCGGAGGGGGCAAACGTGACCGTATCAATTCCATCACCCCGTCAATATTCCGAAACACCTCCGGATTCCAAATCCGCAGCACCTCGAACCCCTGGCTCTCCAGCCAAGCAGTCCGCCGGAGGTCCTCCGACTCCCGCTCCGTGTGCTGCCCGCCATCGAGCTCGATGATCAACCGGTGCTCGAAGCAGACGAAGTCAGCGATGTAATGGTCGAGTGGGACCTGGCGGCGGAATCGTGGGCCCAAGGTTCGGAGTTGCTGCCAGAGGACGCGTTCGTGGACGGTCGCGTTGCGGCGGAGGGCCTTGGCGTTGGCTAGGAGTTTTCTTGGTTGCAACGGTTACCCCCTCCGCCCTGGCGGGCACCTCCCCCGCGAGGGGGGAGGGGGTTTTACCTTTGCGAGGGGGCTTGGGACAAGGGTTTGAGCGGTGTTAGAGGGGGCTACTTCATCTCGTCGTAGCAGCGGGCCAGGTTTTCCTGGTAGAAGGGGTCGTGGGGCTGGAGCTCCACGGCCTTTTTCAGCTGCTCCAGCGCCGTCGCCAAGTCCTTGTGCTCCAGATACGCCATACCCAGGTTGTTGTGGAACATGGCCTTTTCCTGGTCGCTGACGGTGGTCGAGTTGTCCGCCAGGTAGGCCGCCAGCTTGTACAGCTGGATCGCGCGCTCGAAGTTGCCTTCCTGGTTGTACAGCGAGGCCGCCTGGCTATAAACCCCGGCCAGCAAGCTGTCATAGATATCCGGCGGGATGTCGGAGAGCGCCTGCTCGATCTTCTCGATCGCCTTCTTGCGCTTACCGGCCAGGTCATAGGCCTGGGAAGAGTTGGTCAACAGGCGGGTCTTGCAGACCACATCGGTCGGGTCATAGGAAAGTCCTTCTTCCAGGACCTCCACCGCCGCCTCGTAGTCCTCGAAGGCGATGTAGATGTTGCCCATCTCGTTGCACAGCTCCGCGAGGAAGTTCACCATCGCGTACTTGTCGCAAAGCGCGGCCGCGATCTCGAGCTCGCGCAACGCGCGCAGGAACAAGAAGCGATCGCGCATGGCCAGGCCGCGCTCCCAGTGGAGCTGGATCTCCGCGCGATCGGACAGGATCTCGTCGGAGAGATCGTCTTCCGTCTCGTCGCCCATGGCCTCGAGGTAGTTGAAGCGGCGCTCTTCTTCCTCCAGCCCCAGCAGGAACTGGCCCAGATCGCCCTTCTTGGACGTCCAGTACTCCGAAAGCGCGTCCGGCAGGTTCGCGACCGTGACCTCTTCGTCCACCAGGTAGGCGAATTCGCCGTTGGTGAAGACCGCGTCCAGCACGCCCACGATGTCGCCGTTGTGGAACATGTAGTACTTGCGGCGATCTAGCAGGTTCTCGCCCGTAAAGACGAGGTTGTCGCCATCATCGGTCGGATCGACCTCCACCAGCGTGTAGCCCGCGGAGAGCTGCGCGGCGAAGCGATCGAGGTCCTGATCGGAGGCTTCCCAGAGCGCCTTCTCTGTGGGAGGCAGCTCGACCTGGTGACCGGGCCGGATGAAGCCGACCACCTCTTGATCCCGCATCAGCAGGAACTTCTTTCCCCGATCCAATGGCGTGGGTTTCCTTCGTGGTGATTTTTCAACGCCATTATGCCCGTCGGGCCGCGGGAAGTCCAGCATTGCGCCCTTTCGGACCGGCCGATTCAAGGCCGGCCTTAACTGAACCGTAAGGCAAGTTTACCGCGGTGATAAACGCACCCACGCAACTCGCTTTAACCGGACGGCGATAAGAATTACACAAGGTGTTAATCAAGTAATTTATGGAGGTCCACCCGATGGGCAAGCGTCTCGTAATCTTCAGCATCATCTCGGCAGCCATCGTGCTCGCCGGCTGCGCCAAGAAGCCGACCGACGTGGCCAAGCCGATTGCCATCGGTGACACCCCCAGCACCGGCACCACGGTCGCCGCCCCGCTGACCTCCGGCACGGTGGACGACACGTCCAGCCTGGGCCTGAGCGACTCGACGGACACGACGACCTCGACCACGAGCGACACCAGCGCGACGACCGCGGCCTCGACCGCGCCCACCGCTTCCCCGACCGCTTCCCCCACGGCCTCGCCCACCGCGTCGCCGACGGCCACCCCCACGCCGACCCCGACCGCCACCCCGACGCCGACGCCCACCCCGACGCCGACGCCGACCCCCACGCCCGACACCTCCAGCCAGATCCCGCAGCTGGTGAAGGACATCGGCAACGGCAGCCTGAACTCCTCGCACGGCCTGGCCGTGAGCGGCGGCTACCTGTTCGTGGTGGACAACTCCCGCACCGGCTTGCTCGGCAAGTTCGCCGCGGTCCGCAAGTATGAAATCGCCAGCGGCAGCTTCCAGACCAGCTTCGAGAACATCGGCTGGGGCGGCGCCAAGAACATGCCCACCACCGTGAACAACGTGCGCATCAACCAGGGCAACGTCGAGGCGTGTGACACCGTCACCACCTACGTCTACAGCCTGGACGCCACGATGATCCTGAAGTCCGAAGGCACCTTCGCCCTCGTCACCTCCGTGGTCGACCCCGTCACCGGTGACACGTACCGCCTGGCCGGCTCGAAGATCGAGCGTGTCCACAACGGCACGGTGCTCCTGAGCTTCGGCGAAGGCACCATCACCGCGGCGGAAGCCATCGCGGTCGGCGCCGACGGCGCGCTGTTCGTATCCGAAAAGAACAAGGGCCTGGTCCACCAGTTCGCCGCGGCGACCCGGTAAGCCAAACCCTCACCCACTTCCCCAGGGCCCGGTCGCACAAGTTGCGACCGGGCCCCTTTGTTCACGCTGCGTGGCGGCGTCCGACGCCGGGGCGTGTACGGATCTCGCCGAGCACTTCGCGCACGATCAGGCCCAGGTCGTTGAGATGACCGGCCAGCGCGGGCTCCAGGCGGGCCACCCGGCAGCGCGGGCAGACCATGGCGGGCACCTGGTTAATACGAATCGACAAAGGGCGCTCGGCACCCAGGTACGTCACACTGACGAGACCGGGCTCTAGCGAGACCTGGCACGTGTCACAGGTGGTAATCGGCATGGTCGTCCTCCTCCCATCCTCACGTTAGGAGGTTCGGGAAGAAAGGGCTTCGTCGATTAGGCCAAATTCTTTATCGTCCGATCAAGCGGATCAGCAAGATGCTGAACTCGAAAAGCCCGTATAGCGCGGCGGCCATCAACCCCTGGGTGAACATGTCGATCGACGGCGTGATCACGGCGGCCAACACGAAGGCCGCGAAGAACGCCTGGCGCCGGAACTTGCCCAGTTGATACGACGTGACCACGCCGATGGCGGCCGCTCCCAGCATGACCAACGGCAGCTCGAAGGCCAACCCGGTCGCGAAGACCAGCCCGGCTGCGAAACCCAGGTACTTGCCGATCGACAGCAACGCCTTGATGTCTGGCGGCGCGAAGCCCACCAGGAACTGCAGGCCGGTGGGCAGCAGCAGGAAGTAAGCGAAGGTGGCGCCGACCGTGAAGAACACGAAGGAGCCGATCACGGTGGGCACGGCCCAGCGCCGCTCCTTGGCGTTCAGCCCGGGGGTCACGAAGGCCAGCGCCTGGTACAGGATCACCGGCAGCGACAGGTACAACCCACCCAAAATGGCCACCTTGCAGACGGCCACGAAGTACTCGGCGGGGCTCGTGAAGATCAGCTGGACGGGCGCGGCGGTGCCGGCCTGGAACAGGTTCTTGGTGGCGTCCAGCGGGCGTTCCAGGATGTGGATGATGGGCTGGTTGACGGCGAAGACGCCGATCGTGCCGACCGTCAGGGCGCTCAGGCTCTTGATGATCCGCCAGCGCAGCTCTTCGAGGTGCTCGATGACGGACATCTCCGGCCCCTCTTCGGGGGGCGGCGTCGCGAACGGCTCGTGTAATTGAACCGCCGGCACGGCCCCCTGGTCGGGGGCCGCGCCGGCGGATGGTGTAGGTTCTAAAATCTCGCCCAAATCAGCTGATGACGGGCTCGATCAGGCCGTAGTGACCGTCGCGACGGCGGTACAGGACGGCCATTTGACCATTGTCAGGGTTCTTGAACACGAAGAAATCGTGGCCCAACATCTCCATCTGACGAGCAGCCTCCTCGGGGGCCACGGTCTGGACGACAATTTGCTTGTTGCGGACGATTTGCGGCGTGTCCGACTCTTCCTCGAACTCCTCCGCGCCTACCACGGCCACGGCCGGCTCCATTTCCAGTTCCAGGACGCCGGAGCTGGTCTTGGTGCGGTCGAAGTTGGTGCGGTGCTTGCCCTTGAAGCGACGGAGCTGGCGCTCCAGCTTGTCGGTGACCAGGTCGATCGCCGCGTACATGTTGTCCTTGGCCTCTTCGCCGCGGATGACGCCGCCGCTGAGGTGCAAGGTCACTTCGACGATCTGGTTGTTATGGACGCTCTTGTTCTTGACGACGTTCAACGCCACCTGGGCGTCGATGATGTCATCAAAGATTTTCGTAATGCGACCGATCTTCTGCTGCGCATATTCGCGCAGGGAGTCCGTCACGTCCATGTTCTTGCCTTTGACCACCAGATCCATAAGCAAAACACCTCATCGATAAGCCCGAAATCAGCTAGTGGTGCGGATTCGAGGCCATGGTTGGAAAACCGACCCCCATTATAGTCCCAGATCCTCCCCTTGCATAGCAGAGGGGCGTCTTTCCTCGTAGGTCTGGTGCAAGAGCCGCAACCGGTGGTTCACCGCGCTCTTGCTGAGGGGGGGCTCCAGGCTGCTCCCCAGCTCCGAAAGGCTGGCGTAGGGCATCTCCACCCGAGCGTGCGCCACGGCACGCCAGTCGGACGGCATGTCATCCAGCCAGCCTTCCGCGTCCAGCCACATGATTTCGCCGATCTGGCGCTCCGCGGAAGCCAGGGTGCGGTTGAGGTTGGCGGTTTCGCAGTTCACCACGCGCTGGACGTTGTTCACGAGGTCCTTGCCGATGCGCACCTCCTCGTACTGCATCAGCGCGTGGTGGGCGCCGATCAGCGTGAGGAAGTTGGCGATTTCGCCGGAATCCTTCACGTAGACCGTGAAGACGTCGGAGGCTGCGGTGCGCTGGTAGAGCTTGGCGTGGACCGCGTCGTGCTCGAGCAGCTCCTGGATCCAGGCGGCGGCGCCCTCCGCGGCGTTGAACTCCAGGTGGTAGGCCTTGGTGGGGCTCACCAGCGAGCCGCAGCCCATGAAGGCGCCGCGCAGGAAGGAGCGCCGGCAGCAAACCTTCTTGGAGATGGCGTCTTGCAGCTGGTCGATCGTCAGCGAGGCCGGCGCCATGCCGCTGGGGCTGACGGGGATGGCGACGCGGAAGACGGCGTGGCGATGCTGCGCGCCCTCCAGCCGGGTGGAGACGCTGGGCGAGGCGCCGTAGATGGCCTTGCCCAGCCGGAACAGCTGGCGGGCGATCGCCGCGTTGTCCACGTGGAAGACCAGGGCCGGCACCCCGTCGATGGAGATCGTCTCCGTGGCGCCGACGATGGTGAAGGCCAGCAGCTGCGACTGGCGGCAGCAGATCTTCTCCACCGGGAGCTGGGCGAGCTGGTTACGGACGTCGCGGCTGAAGCTCAACGAGGCTACTCCGGGACGGCGGGCGCAACCAGGCGCGCGGTGTGGGCCCGGCCGGGGGAGATGGCCTCGACCCAGGTCATGATCGCGGCGGCGAGCAGGCTGGAGTTGTGGCGCACCACCTCCGCCTCGTCGATGAAGGCGCCGCGCACGGGCGACACGCCTTGCTCGACCAGCGCTTCCCAGTCCAGTTCGACCGGGAACTGGCCCTGCGACTCGTAGCGCTCGCGCAACCGGCGCGGCAGGGCCTCGTTCACCAGCACGTGCTGGCAGACGCCCGCCCCGCCGAAGCGCTGGAGCACGCGCACGTGGTCGGAGGCGCGGAAGCCGTCCGTCTCGCCGGGCTGGGTCATCACGTTGCAGACGTAGATGCGGGGGGCCCTGCTGGCCAACAGCGCGTCGCGCAGGCCGGGGATCAGCAAGTGCGGCACCAGGCTGGTGTAGAGCGAGCCGGGGCCCAGGATGATGGCGTCGGCCTCGAGGATGGCGCGCACGGCCTCCGGCAGGGCCACGGGCTGGGCGGGATCGCACCACATGTCGATGATCGGGCGGCGCTCCGCCGTGATGCCGGACTCGCCGCGCACCACCTCGCCGTTGTCGAAGCGTGCGAACAGGGTCATCTGGGCCATGGTGGCGGGCACCACCTGGCCACGCACGGCCAGAACCGCGCTGGAGCGCTGGATCGCCTGCATGAGATCGCCGGAGATGCCCGTCATGGCGGCCAGGAACAGGTTGCCGAAGCTGTGGCCGCCCAGGCCGGTCGCGCCGGGGAAGCGGAAGCTGAACAGCTCCGTGAGCAGCCGCTCTTCGCGCGCCAGGGCCGTGAGGCAGTTGCGGATGTCGCCGGGTGGCAGCACGCCCAACTCCTGGCGCAGCCGGCCCGAGCTGCCGCCGTCGTCCGCCACCGTGACGATCGCCGTGATGTTGTCGGAGTATTCCTTCAGGCCGCGCAACAAGGTGGAAAGCCCCGTGCCGCCACCGATGGCCACGATCTTCGGCCCGCGGCGCAGCGTGCGCGCGTTGAACATGGCTTCCGCCAGGTTCGTATCCGGCTGCAGGGTTTCCGCCACCACGTGCAGCAGGCGGTGCAGGCCGACCGCCACGCCGATGATGCCCAGGCCCAACGCGGCGATCGCCCCGCCGAACAGGTGGGTGCCCGGCCGCAGCAGATCGATGGCCTCCAGGCCCACCGCCGCGTTGATCGACGAGATGCCCAGCAGCGTCAGCGCGATCCACCGCTTGATGCGCATCCCGGGGAGCGCCCAGGTCCGCAGCTCCCGCCAGTAGTTCATCCCTGCAAGGGGCCGGTGGCCGTGGGACGCACCGCGTAGTACTCGGGATGGCGGTTCACATCCCGGTGGTTCTCCACCACGCGGTAGTCCTGGCCGCGCAGGTTGTTGACCAAGTACTGGGCGATCGCCACGCTGCGGTGCCGGCCGCCGGTGCAGCCAACGCCGATGCTGAGGTGGGTCTTGCCCTCCGTCAGGTAGTGCGGCAGCAAGAAGCTGATCATGTCCGTGAAGCGGACCAGGAACTCCTTCGTGACCGCGTGGTTGAGCACGAAGTCCTTGACCGGCTGGTCCATGCCCGTGAAGGGCCGTAATTCCAGGTCATAGTGTGGATTCGGCAGGAAGCGCACGTCGAAGATCAGGTCGGCGTCCAGCGGCGGGCCGTACTTGTAGCCGAAGCTCTGCACGGTGATCTGCATGCTGGAGGCCATGTGCTCTTCCTGGATGAAGAGCGAGAGCAGCTTGTCCTTGAGCTGGCGTGGCGACAGCTCCGTGGTGTCGATGATGGCCTGGGCCTCCGCGCGGATGCTGGTCAGGCGCTCGCGCTCCTTGCGAATCGAGCCCAGCAGGCTGGTTTCGTCGCCCAGCATCGGGTGGCGGCGGCGGGTCTCGCTGAAGCGCTTGACCAGGGCCTCGTCCGCGGCTTCCAGGAAGATCACGCGCACCGGGTAGCCGGCCTCGAAGATGGTGCGGAGGTTGGCCGCCACGTCGTCGAAGAAGACGTCCGCGCGGGTGTCCATGACGACCGCCACCTGGCCGAACCGCGGCAGCGTGAGATCGATGAACTGGGGCAGCAACGGCGGGATCAGGTTGTCCACGCAGAAGTAGCCCAAATCTTCGAAGCACCGCAAAGCGCGGGTCTTTCCGGCGCCCGAGAGGCCGGTGATGATCAGGATCTGTTGCGGCTGGTCCATCGTTCCGCCCCCCTACAAATGTTATATCATGCCGCCATGCCGCGCTACCGCCTCTTTGCCACGGACCTCGACGGGACCTTGTTCGGTTCCGACCTCACGATCAGCGAGCGCACGCGCTCGGCGCTGCTGGCGCTGGGCGATCGCGGCGTGGCGCTGGTGTTGGCGACCGGGCGCATGTACCAGGCCACCTTGCCGTTTGCCCAAGAGCTGGGGATCACGACGCCGCTGATCACCTACCAGGGCGCGTGGATCCGGTATCCGCATGGCGGGAAGGACGTCTGGCACAAGGTCATGGAAGTGGACCTGGCCCGCGAGGCGCTGGCGGCGCTGGCCGAGACCGGCCTGCACGTGAACCTTTATCTCAACGACACGCTCTACCTCAAGAACCTCAACGAGGCCGCCCGCGGCTACACCGCCCTCGCGCGCGTCGACTTCGAGCTGATCCCCGACTGGGAGGCCGCCTTGGCCAAGGGCGGGCCCACCAAGCTGGTGGCCATCGGGCCCGAGCCCGAGATCGTGAAGTGGCAAGCCATCTTGAAGGAGCGATTCAAGGACCGCATGTTCGTGACCCAGTCGCAGCCGACGTTCCTGGAGTTCGCGGGGCCGATGGTGGGCAAGGGCAATGCGTTGAAGCACCTGGCGGAGGAGCTGGGGATTCGGCGCGAGGAGATCGTGGCGGTCGGGGATGGGTTGAACGACCTGGATATGATCGAGTTTGCCGGGCTCGGGGTGGCGATGGGAAGTGGGCATCCTGGGCTGAAGGCCGCGGCGGATCGGGTGACGGCGGGGTTGAAGGAGGACGGGGTGGCCGTGTTGATCGAGCAATTGATCGCCGAGGGCAGTCTTTAACGATCGAGCACTCGGTGTAGACTTCCGGGCTCTAAACTCACGTCTCCCAGGCAGCTCGAGTCAAGGCCCATCGTCGGACCGCGGATTGCCGGCGAGTGTGGTCAGAATACGATGGGCCGCGATGACGCGGGCTGCGATGGGATAATTCTTGTTCGCCAGGATGACGATCCCGAGCTCCTTTTCGGGCACGAACGCGACGTAGGCGCCGAAGCCGTTCGTGGAGCCCGTCTTGTTGATCCAGACGTCTCTGCGGGGAGCGCCCGGAGGCGAGATTTCGGTGACGGCGTTCGGCTTGTAGGCTACCTCGGCCGAATTCCCGGCGAGGAGGTCTCGCAGCGCGACGGGATAGTCATACTGTTCCCAAACCCATGTTTGAGTCATCGCGCCGAGCCGATAGTACCCACCGTGCGTTCGGGCGATCGCCTTCGCCCAATCCGCCTCGAGCTTGACCCGGCCCATGTTCGCTTCTACGTAGTGCGTTAGGTCGGTTATCGTGGTGCGTACACCATAGGCTTCCTTGTCCAGGACCCCTGGCGTCATGCGGATCGGGGCACCCTGCTTGGTATAGCCTTGGGCGTAGCTCGCCTGTTCGGCCTGGGGGACGTCGAGATAGGTATGCTTCAGACGGAAGGCCGGGTAGAGCGTATCAGCCATCAGGTGGGTGAAGTCCCCTTGCATCGCTTTCGCCGTGACCAGCCCAAGCAGGCCGATGCTGGGATTGGCATACGTTCGAGACGAACCCGGCTTGGCGGTCGGCTTCCAAGTTCGGTAGTAGTTCATCATCTGCGCCCCGTTCGTCACCGAGTCGGGGAACTGTAGGGGCATTCCGCCAGTTGTATGCGTTGCGAGGTTGAGGAGACTTACGTCGTCGAGGGCGCTGCCTTTCAGCTCCGGCAGGAGGCTCGTCACCCTGTCGGTCATCGCGAACTTGCCCTTGACCTCTGCATAGGCTGCCAAGGTCGCGGTGAAGGTCTTGCTGACGGAGCCGATTTCGAAGAGGGTGGCGGTCGTCATGGGCTTCTGGGTGGCCTTCGATGCTACACCGAAGGTAAAGGCATATCGCCCTTCGGGAGTAATGATGCCCACGGCCAAGCCAGGGATGTCATTTTCTTTCATCAATGATTTGCTCACGTCGGCCACTAGCTCCGCCAGCGGCGGTCGCGGCTCGGCGGCCTTTACCGGGCTCTGTATGGCGATCGCCGGGGCAATCAGTGCCAGCAGGAATCCGAGGCTTGTTAAATTGACCTTCACGCTTAAGACCCTTGGCATCCATTGGGTGGTGTAGTTAATACCAACCCTAAACTGGGTCAGTGGAATGACTTCGCAACGCAAAGTGGCGTGAATCTTTGAAGGCCTTAAGGCTGCCGCGTTGCTTCGAGGACCTTGGCTGCCGCCTTGAACAACGGCGAGCCCTGGTCAATTTCAACGGTGCAACTCGCAATCGTTTGCAGACCCGGCGGGGCGTTGAACGTGTAGGTCACTTCGCTGCCGTCGTATGCGGTAGGGCAAGTCCCCGTAAACTTGACCGACGCGATTTTGGCGAAATCAGCCGCAAGAATCTCGCGCACCATGGCGTCCATATCCGCTTTCGGCACCTTGTTAGGCGCAAGCTTGCCGCCAGCGGCTGCGGAATAGGAGCCGTCCCGGTTGATCACGGTTTCCGACCCACACACCCCGGTCGGGCACATGCCGCCGGACGTGCTGACGCGCAACACGGGCTGTCCCGCCGGCAGGTCCGTTGCCGTAGTGGGCAGCGGCGTCACGCTGGGACGCGGGCTGGGTGTCGGTGCGGGGACGGCTGCAACCGAGGTGTCGACGTCCGCGACCACCTTGGCGACCGCCTTGAACAACAAAGACGCCTTGTCGATGGCGACCGCGCAACTCCCGATGTCTTGCAAGCCACCGGGAGCGTTGAAGACGTAATGCGCCTCCGAACCGTCATACGCCGTAGGGCAAGTGCCCTCGAACTTCACGGCCATGATCTTTGGAAAATCCGTCTGCGCGATCGCGAGCACCAGCGCATCGACATCGGCTTTCGCGATCTTGCCCTGCACCGGCGAGCTCACGCCATTGGTGACCGTGAAGGCGCCACCGTTCTCGATGACGATTTCGGAGCGGCAGGCGCCGTTCACGCAGCGCCCGCCGCTCGTCGTGATGCGCAGAAGCGGGTCTTTGGAAGGCGACACGGCAGTCGGCGTGGGTTTAGGCGAAGCCGTTGCCGGGCTGGGGGTCGGCCGCGTCTCCGCAGTTGGCCCTTGCGGCGCGAGCACGGTTGCCGTCTTCGGCTTGGTCGTGTTGGCAACGCCGAGGTCGAGCGTGCACGAGGCCAGGGCCAGGCAGGCGCAGCCCCAAAGCAAAGAGCGAATCACAAGCATTCCAGACCATCCTTGTTATTGCCCATCATAGCACCGCCCCGGCCGGAACTGCGTGGCGGTCGGGGATGGGCTGAACGACCTGGATATGCTCGAGTTTGCCGGGCTCGGGGTGGCGATGGGAAGTGGGCATCCTGGGCTGAAGTCCGTGGCGGACGGGGTGACCGCGGGTTTGAAAGAGGACGGGGTAGCCGTGCTGATCGAGCAGTTGATCGCCGAGGGCGCCCTCTAGCGGGTGGAAAGCGCTTCGCCCCGTTCGGCGCGGTGGGGCTTTGGGCGCCAGGCCCAAGGGCGGCTGGCGCAAGGTCGGCTGGGCGGTGGCGGAGGCCGCACTCGCGGTGGCGGAGGCCGCGCTCGCGGTGGCGGAGGCCGCACTCGCGGTGGCGGAGGCCGCACTCGCGGGGCCGGGGCCTGCTTCTTTTCTCAGAGCGCCCTCGAATAGTATTGCTATAATGTTACAGTGCACCTTTGGCTCAACCAAGGCGGAGACCGGTTGGCTCTCAGACAATTAGTAACATTATAGCAATCTCACATGTGCCCGAATGATGAAAGAAGCGAGCCCCTGGCCTGTCCCCCTGTGGGTCCCGGTGGGTCTTTCGCGTTCCAAATTTGGAACCCCGCTCGGACGTTACTGTGCGCGCACTACGACGGACGTGCCCGCTCCTCTACCCGCGAGAGTCTGACCTGGTAGGAGTCACGCAGGGCCGGTATCTCCTGGTAGCTGAACTCCCGGATGTTGTGATCGTCGTCTATCGCCCAAACATCCCCCGCACAGGACGCAAACGTCGTTCGCTGTTGCAACACGTCGGCAATCCCGTTCATCATGTTCAATGCATCGCCTTGTCGGTTTGCCCGCTGGTATGCGACTTCCATGCGGATCGGCCCGCCTCCCAAGGGCTCTCGGTCGGCCATCGCCACGCGGATGGCCGCGCGCCGCGCTCCAGTCGACGGCACTGTAGGCATCGAAGACAGGCTCCAATTGCGGCAGGCCAGCTGTATACCCGTAGCCAGGGCAAGGCGCCACCCTCGAGGGAGCGGCGCCTTCGACCCAATTAAGCGCGGATCAAGCTCAGGAACTCCGCGCGGGTGGCTGGGTTCTTGAAGTCGCCTTCCAGGGTGGAAGTGACCATCGTGGCGCCTTCCTTCTTGATGCCGCGGCAAGACATGCAGCCGTGCGCCGCCTCGATCACCACGCCGCAACCCGCGGGCTGGAGATGCGTCATGATCGCCTTCGCGACTTCGCGCGTCAGGCGCTCCTGGATCTGCAAGCGGCGCGCGAAGCACTCCACCAGCCGCGCCAGCTTCGACAGCCCGACCACGCGCTCGCCGGGCAGGTAGGCCACGTGCGCCTTGCCGATGAACGGCAGCATGTGGTGCTCGCAGGTGCTCTGGAAGGGGATGTCCTTGAGCAGCACCATCTCGTCGTAACCCTCGACGTCGCCAAACGTCGTCTTGAGGATGTCCGCCGGGTTCTCGTTGTAGCCCGAGAACAGCTCGGCCCACGAGCGGATCACGCGGTCGGGCGTGTCGAGCAGCCCCTCGCGATCCGGGTCGTCGCCGATGGCGCGCAGCACCTGGCGCAGGGCGTGGCGGGCTTCGGTGGTGGAGATGGGTTCTTGGAGCATCGTGACGGTAAGCGACATGGGAAGGTCCTTTCAGGCAGGGAGGGTCTGGAGAGAGGGGGAAGGGGTGAGGAGGGCGGCGGCACCGAGGAGCCAGGCGCCGCCGGCGAGTTGGAAGACGAGGGCGGGGGATAGCCAACCGGCGACGAGCAGCGCCAACAAGGTGGCGGGCATCAGGGCCAGGTTGAAGAGGGCGAGGGCGCTGGAGGAACGGGCCGTGCCCAGTTCCAAGACGGCCCGGTTGTCCGCAATCTCGGCAACCGCCTGGCCGCAGCCGACCAGCACCAGGCAGGCCACGAGGAAGGGCAGGCTGCCGGCCAGCGGCAGGGCCATGTTGGCGAGGCCGGCGGCGATCGCCGCGCCCACCAGCACGGGCTGGTGCCCCACCCGGTCGATCAGGCGGCCCCAATAGGCGCCGGCCAACGACGGCACGAAGGTGAAGGCCAGGCCCAGCAGGCTGGCGGCAGCAGGCCCCAAGCCGAAGCGCGTCGCCGCGTCCAGCACGTAGAAGCCCCCGGCCATCCCGGAGCAAGCCATCGCCGCCCGCGCCACCATATAGCGCCGGAAGGCCGGCTGGGCGCCCCAGAGGTCGGCCAACGCCGCCCGCAAGGGCAACGGCGCCGGGCGCTCGACGGCGGCCCAGTTATGGCGGGTGCCCGTCATACAGCCGATGGCAGGCAACCAGATCAGCGCGGCGAGCCCGAAGCAGGCCGCGAAGCCCGTCGGCCCGGGCAACGTCTGGAGCAGCCAGGCCGCCCCCAACGAAGCCGCCACGGTGGCGACGCCGCCCAGGGCCTTGCGATAGCCGAAGAATGTGCCGCGCTTTTCCGCCGGAATCACATGGCCGATGAACGTCAGCCAGGACGGCGCGCCACCGCTCAGCGACAGCGAGAACAGCGCCAACACCAGGAAGAAGCAGGGCAGCACCCACGCGGCCGGCAGCCAGGGCACGAGAGCCAGGACCACCAGCGCCAGGCGCGGCGCCAGGGACTGCAACACGGCGGCCTTTTGGAAGTCCGCCGAGCGCTCCGCCCGCGCGCCCAGCCAGAGCTGGGGCAGGGCACCTATCAAGAAGATGGCGGGCACCAGCGCGGCCACCCAGCGGGCCTGGGTGTACTGCGCCACGAACAGCGGCAAGATCGCGGCCGGCGAAGCCAGGGTCAAGCTGGACTGGATCGCCACGCCGTCGACGATGTTGAGCCAGAAGTTGCGCTGCACGGGGTGCCTCCATCGGGGGTCGATGGAACCACCTTACGTTCGCGTTCTCCCAAGCGTCTCCCAAAGCGCCCGAGTTTCGCGGGTGGGTTCCGCGTCGAGTTGCTCCTTCAACAAGCGCTTACACAACTCGTACTGCTTGTGCACCAGGTCGCGCTGCCCGAACTGCCCGTAGATCGCCATCAAGCGGCGGTGGCCGTCCTCGCTGGTGGGGTCCAACGCCAACAAGCGTTCCGCGTAGGCCCGTGCCTCTTCGAAGTGCTGCGACGCGAAGGCGCGGTCCGACAGGCCCGCCAACAGCTCGCGAGCGCGCGTCTTGTAGCGCAGGCGCTCGATATCGAACCACTCCATGAGCAGCGGCTCTTCCAGCAGGTCGCCGCGGTAGAGAGCGATCGCCTCTTCCTCCTGGCCCTCCTTGACCAGCCGATCGAAGGCCTGGAAATCGAGCTCCACGTCGGTCGCGTCAAAGCGGTAGTGGCGGTCCTTGATGATCAGGTAACGCGACTTCTGGCGGCGCTCGAGCCCCGGCTCCAGCATCTTGCGCAGCGCGGAGGCCAGGTTATCCAGCTGGTGTTCGGCTTCTTCCATGCCCAAATCGGGGAACAGCAGGTCGGCCAGCTCGTCGCGGGCGAAGCCGCGTGGGTTCAAGAGCAGGGTGGCCAGCAGGGCCTTGGCCTTCTTGCGTGGCCAGGCCTTGATGGGCTCGCCCGCCACCTCGACCTCCAGGATGCCGAAGCAGCGGATCGCCAGCGCCGCGCCGGCCACCGGCGGCAACGCCGGCCGCTCCCCCAGCGCCGCGCGGATGCGCGTGGCCGCCTGCGGGAAGTGCCCCTCGATCCGCCCCAGCATCGCCGTCTGGCCCGTGCGCGCCATCAGCGCCCACAGCTCCGGCGCCAGCTCGCGCTGGGCGATCGCCACGTAGTAGTACGGCCCCTGCCGCACCAGCTCCAGCCCGGCCTCCAGCCGCCGCGCGGCGTCCGCCGGCAGCCCCAGCCGTTCCGCCAGCACCGCCGACGCCAGCCGCACGCCCGCCATCAGGTACGGCGCCTGCACCTTGTCCAGCGCCTCGAAGGCCGCTTGCATGCGCGCGTCGGCCATCGTCAGGTCGCCCGCCTCCATCAGCGTGATCGCCCAGTCGTGCAGCACCGCGCCCTTGTAGCGCGCCCAGTCCTTGACCATGCCCAGCGCCCGCGCGTGCAGCTTGGCCGCCGCCTCGTGCTCGCCGCGCCGCCGGTGCAGCACCGCCAGCTTGTTCAGCGCCGTGCCGGCGCCCGCGCTCTCGTCCATTCGGATGGCGGCCATGGCCTCCAGCGCCGCGCGGTAGCGGGCTTCCGCGGTGGGGTACTCGCCGGTCATCAAGTGGTAGTCGCCCTCCAACATGAGGAACTCCGCCTGGCGGTAGCGCTCCTCGGCCGGGAAGGGGTTCTGGGCGAGGGCCTGGAAGGCTTCCTCGGCGCGGTGGCGATCGCCCAGCTTCAAGGCGATGCCCGCCAGATAGAGCCGGGCGCCGCGCGGCACGCTGGGCTTCAACTGGAAGCGCGCGGCCAGCCCCAATACGCGCTGGAAGTGGCGCGTGGCCTCGTCGAAATCCCCGGCTTCCATCGCCAGGATGCCCAGGTTGATGCTGGCCACTTGTTGCACCGAAGCGGCCTGGGCGTCGTCGAAGTGCGGGTAGTCCAGCACCTTGCGGAAGAGCGTGCGCGCGGCCTCCTCGTCGCCGCGCCCGAAGCGGTGGCAGGCCAGGTTGTTTAGGTACTCGATGCGCTCCACCAGCGTGGCGTCGGGCTCGAAGGGCGCGGCGCGCTCCGCCAGGCGCTCGAAGGCGGCGAAGTCCTGGCGGGTCCAGTGCAGGTGCAAGAGGTCGTTGAGCGCTTCGAAGGCATGCGCCCGGTCGCCACCGGCGTCGAAGGCCGATGCGGCCGCCTCGAACCGGGCCTCGGCCTCGGCATGATCGCCGCGCGCCAGCAAGGCGGCCCCATCCAGCAACAGCAGGCCAGGATCCGTGCGCCGCGCGTCCGCGGGCACCTTTTCAAGCAAGGCACCCAGGGCCTGGAAATCGCCGCTCTTGCGCAGGCGCTCGCCCTCGGCGTTCGCCACGGCCAGCGCGGCCTTGGTTTCGCCCCGCGCCAGAATCGCATCCAGCGCACCCCGCTCGATCAGGCGCTCCAGCGAGACCTCGCGTTCCCAAATCGCCTGCAACCGCTCGCGCGCCAACGGCACCCAGCTCCCATCCGCCCGGACCATCCCCCAGCGCACCAACTCCGGGTCGGGAAGTTGCTCCAAGGCGGCCGCACGCAGTGCCGCGGGCATCGGCATGATCCATTCCTCGTCTACCAGCGCGCGGGTCAAGGCCTTGTCACCACCCGCATGCACGCCCAGCGGCCACCCACCCAGAGCGGAGACGTCCCGCCCGGGCGCCCAGGCGGCGGCTTCCTCTTCATCCAAGAACAGCTCCGCGGGCCCCCAGACCTGCACCTCGCCCTGGGCAATGCGCCGGGCCAGGGGAATCGCCGGCAGCTGGCGCATGGTGGCAATCAAAGGCCGCCCGGGGGCTGCCAGGCGCACCGCCAGAACGTCCTCGGGAACGTCATCCAGGATCTCGACGCCGGGACCCCAGGCCTCCGCCAGCAGCCGCGCGGCGCACGTCTTGCCCGCGCCGGGCCCCGCCACCAGCAGCAGGACCGGGACGGGGGGCGTAGATGTCAGGCGCGGGCGCGGCAGCAGCATGGGTATGCTCGTTCTTCCCGCCGGGCGGGCCTTAATCACTAGTTAAGCAAGTTTTTACCCCAACTCCCCCATACTCATGTATGCGTCGCCTTGCCCTGTCCCTGCTCCTCCTCGCCGTCGCCGGTTGCGGCCGCGCCCCGCTGGCCACGCCGGCGGCGCCGAACGCCGCCCAGATCCTGGCCCGCGACCCCGTGCAGGCCATGCGCCCGCTGGTCGAGACGCTGATGGATCGTTGCTTCGAGCTGATGACCGTCGGCTACGGCAACCCCAAGGCCACGATCGACGCCGACGACCTGACGAAGTACCTGGATCTGACCGCCCCGCAGGCCGCGACGCTGCTCGCCGCGATCGACAAGGACGGCGACAAGCAGGCCTCGCAGGCCGAGCTGATGGACTGGGGCGTGGCCCACGAGGGCCTGGTGCGGATGAACGACGTGTTCGTGGCGCCGACGTTCAAGCACGCGGACAAGGACGGCGACCACAAGCTGCGCTTCGACGAGGCCGCCGCCGCCGCCCTGGCGCTGGGCGACCACACCTGGGACATGAAGATCGCGAAGCCGGAGTTCAGCGCCTTCGACCTCAACCACGACGCGCTGCTCGCGGAGTCGGAGTTCGACAAGCTGGCGACCACCAAGGTCTCGGCGGGGCTGAAGGCCGACAAGGAGCTCCCGGGCCGGGTCGCCCAGATCTTCTTCAAAACCATCCCCTGGTCCCACTAAGAAAACTTCCCCGCCACCCGGCGGGGTTTTTTTTGGGAGAGCGTTGGGAGAACCGTATCCGATAGTGGGTCCATCGACACCCGCTTCGGAAAGGACCGCTCCCGATGGCCATGACCAAGAACATGCTGACGCTCCACAAGTGGCTGGGCCTCGTCGGCGGCGTCTTCATCCTGATCGCCGGCGCCACGGCCGTGGGCCTCAACCACGGCGACCAGCTGCGCGCCCTGACCGAAGGCCATGACGCCAGCGAAGGCCCCTACGCCCACAGCGTCCTGGCGACGGCCGCCTACCCCGACCACCTGCTGGTCGGCACCAACCACGGCCTGTTCGAGAGCACCAACGGCGGCAAGGCCTGGCACCAGGCCACCCTGCCGGTGGAAGGCGACCGCGTCGGCGCGTTGGTGCGCGACGGCGATCACCTGTGGGCCAGCGTGGCCGGCAAGCACGTGCTGCGCTCCGACGACGCCGGCCGCCACTGGGCCGAGGTCGCGGTGCCCCTGGGCGACAACCACGTCGAGGCCCTGGGCCTGGATGCCGCCGGCCAGCCGGTGGTGGTCACGGAAGGCGGCGTGATCGCGGGCGGCGTGCTGACGCCGCGTCCCAGCGTGCCCGGCGTCGAGCGCGCCAAGCGCATGCAGTCGTTCATCGCGGAGTTGCACATGGGCGACATGTACGGCCGCTTCGGCGTGCCCATCACGGACATCATCGGCCTCTCGCTGATCGCCCTCGTCCTCAGCGGCTACTTCCTGTTCATCCAGCGCGAGTACAAGGTGCGCATGGCCAGGCGCAAGGTCCGCCTCGCCGCCGCCGCCAAGTCCCGCCCGGCCCTGGCTTAGGAGCTCCCCATGTTCGTCACCTTCGCCCCCGCCCCCCGCGTTTCCATCGTGATCCCCACCTACAACCGCCTGGCCTGCCTGGCCGAGCTGTTCGAGTGCCTCTCGCGCCAGACCTTCTGGGATTTCGAGGTCGTCGCCGTGAACGACGCCGGCGCCTCGCTCGACGAGGTGGCCGCGCTCTACCCGGAGCTCGACGTTCGCGTGATCGACCTGCCCGTCAACGGGCGCCAGGCCAAGGCCATCAACGCCGGCGTGGCGGCGGCCCGCGGCGAGCTGATCATGCTCTGCGACGACGACGACCTGCTGGCGCCCTGCCACCTGGCGCGCATGGTCGCCAACATGGCGGACGCCGACCTGGCCTACGCCGACGCGGAGATCTTCGGCTTCAGCCAGGAGGCCAGCACCCGGGTCGTGGGCGATCGCCACGTCTGGGCGCATGACTTCGACCTGGGCGTGCAGGACCGCTACCTGACGGTGATCCCGTCCGGCACCGTCTACCGCAAGGCCATCCACGACGCCATCGGCCCGATGGACACCGACCTGCCCTGCTACTGGGACTGGGACTTCGTGCTGCGCCTGGCGCACGCGGGCTTCCGCGTGAAGCGCGTGCCGGCGGCCTCCGTGGCCTACGCGTTCGGCACGCACAACACCACGGCCGACCACCGCGCGAACCAGCCCTACCTGGATCTGCTGGCGGCCAAGCATGGCCTGGTGGGGCTGCGCACCAGCAACTTCTCGCTGCTGTTGCAGGAGCCCGAGCTGCAAGAAACCCGCCGCGAAACGCGGCGGGTCTGGGATGGGGAAATCCGGCCTTCGCGGCTGGCTGGCTAGCCTTCCTTGGGCTGGAACAGGCTGAGGACGGCCCCGTTCGGGTCTTGGATCACGCCGAACTTGCCCCACTCGCCGGTGTCGATCTCGGCCATCAGGGTCTTGGCGCCCAGCTTTTCGGCCTTGGCCCGCGCTTCGGCCAGGTCCTTGACGAAGACGTGCATCAGCCAGGACGGGGGCGTGCCGCCCTGCGCCTCATCGACGGAGGCCTCCATCAGGTCGCCCGCCTTGAACACGCCGCCGCCTTCGTTGGCTTCGAACGTCCAGCCCACGACCTTCTGGTAGAACGCGGCCGCGGCCGACACATCGGAGGTGTTCAACGAGTCCCAGCACGGCTCGCCCGGCGCGGGCATCGCCTCGCCGTCCGGATCGCCATTGGCGCTCTTGTAGAGGCTGAACACGGCGCCCTGGGGGTCCTGGATCGCGGAGAAGCGGCCGATGTGGGGGATGTCCGTGGGCTCCATCATCACCTTGGCGCCGTTGGCCCCGGCGGCCTTGGCAGCTGCGTCCACGTCGGTCACGGACACGTAGCCCTGCCAGTAGTTCATGACATGCTCGGGCTGGAACATGCCCGCGACCTGCTTGTCGCCGACGTAGACCAGGTAATAGTCCATGTCGGGCATGGGCGACTTCTCGATCCGCCAGCCGAAGAGTTCTTCGTAGAACTTCTTGCTGGAGGCGATGTCCTTGGTGTAGCACTCATGCCAGACGAACGCTCCGGGGGTGTAGGCCGTGGTGGCCTTGGCGTTCTGCGCGGCGGTCTCGGTCATCGGGAGATCCTTTCTTGGGTGTGTTGCTTGGCTGGCATCGTACCCGAACGTATGCTTGTCGATCCGAACCTACTAAACACCAAGCCGCGGAAAAATGCAAACGTATGTTCGATAGCCAGATCCGGGTAAGCTGGCCCCATGCCCACCACCATCTCCGACGCCATCCTGCACGCCCTGGCACCCGGCATCGCGCTCAACAGCGCGATCTTCTACAACTCATCGCTGCAGAACCGCTTCCTCTACATCACGGCCCGGGCGCGCGACCTCAACCGCGAGGCGCGCGACCTGGCCAAGGCGGAGGGGGACGTCACGGTGCGCCTCGCGAGCATCCGCACCCAGGTCGACGCCATGACCAAGCGGGCGCGGGCCGTGCGGCGCGCCGTCGTGATCGTCTACTGCGCGCTCTCCAGCTTCATCCTGACGATCCTGGCGCTGCTGCTGCAGGCCGTGACCCGGGTGCCCGGCGGCGAGCTGGCCGCGCTGCTCTTGTTCGCCGCGGGCTTCGTCGCGCTGGCGACGGCCACGCTGGTCTCGATGGGCGAGATGGCGCTCTCCCAGCGCACGCTGGACGAGGACATCCGCTCGAGCTATTGAACCGGCTTCAGCTCGCGGATCGACGCCACCAGGCGCTGCAAATCGACGAACTGGAAGGGCTTGGGCAAGATGCCGTCCGCCTGCTCCACCAACAGGGGCGCGTCGGAGGCCTTGTTCACGAAGACGCTGTGGAGGATCGTGGGGATGTGGGCGGCTTCGGAGGCCCGCAGGGCGTAGAGCACCTGCACGCCGGCCGCCGCCTCGCCGGTGCCCAGGCCGAGGTCCAGCAGGATGAAGTCGGGCCGGTGCTGCAAGGCCAGCGGCACGACCAGGGCGGGGTCACCGGTGGACACGATCTCGCAATCCAGGGTCTGCAGTCGCATCGACAGCAGTTCCACGGCCATCGGGTTGTTTTCAACTACCAATGCCAACATAAGGTGGAGTGTACCCCAGGCAACTTGCGAATTCAAGTTGGTGCTTCAATGGAAGTCGCGGCTGGCGCCGTGGGAGGGTGTGAGGTCGAGGTCCGGCTTCCAGAAGCGCTCTGCGATCAGGTGGACCACGCCCTCTTGCACCTGGAGCTTGCCGCTGACGCCCAGGAAGGGCTCCACCTTGATGATGCGCACGTTCTTGGTGAAGACGTCCGGCCAGACCACCAGGTTCACGAAGCCGCTCTCGTCCTCCAGGGTCATGAACACCACGCCGGCGGCCGTGCCCGGGCGCTGGCGGCAGATCACGATGCCGGCGTAGCGCACGCGCTGGCCATGCTTGAAGGTGGTCAGCTCGCGCGCGTCCGGCAGGCCACGGGCCTTTAGCAAAGGACGCAGCGGGCCCAGCGGGTGGCCGCGGGCGCTGTGGTCGGAGCGCTCGTAGTCCCAGTTGATGGTCTCGAAGAGCGAGAGCGTGCGGAAGAGCGGCTTGTCCTCCAGGTCCACGGGCAGGGGCACGTGCTCGCTGCGCGCCAGGCCGCGCACCTCCCACAGCGCCTGCCGCCGCGAGACGGCCAGCCCATCCAGCGCCCCGGCCTCCGCCAGCGCCACCAGCGCGCCCTCGTCCAGGTCGGTGCGCCAGACCACGTCCTCGATGCTGGTAAAGGGCGCCACCGCCGCGGCCGCGATCTTGGCCCAGTCCGCCGCGCCCAGCCCCTTCACCAGGCACAGGCCGATGCGGATGGCGAACTCCTCGCCCAGGGGCTCCAGCGTGCAGCCCCACTGGCTGACGCGGATGTCCATCGGCCGCACCTCCACGCCATGCCGCTTGGCGTCCTCCACGATCGTAGAGGCGCTGTAGAAGCCCATGGGCAGCGCGTTCAGCAACGAGGCCGTGAAGGCCGCGAGGTAGTGGCAGCGCAGGTACGCCCCCACGTAGGTGATCAGCGCGAAGCTGGCCGCGTGGGCCTCCGGGAAGCCGTACTCGCCGAAGCCCTGGATCTGCTTGAAGACGCGCTCCGCGAACTCCTGTTCGATGCCGTTGGACTTCATGCGCTCGACCAGGCGGTCGCGGTGGCCCTCCAGCTTGCCCTGCTTGCGCCAGGCCGCCATGTCGCGCCGCAGCTGGTCCGCCTCGCCCGGCGTGTAGTCCGCGGCCACCATCGCGAGCTTCATGACCTGCTCCTGGAACAGCGGCACGCCCAGCGTCTTCTGGAGGATGGGGATCAGCTTCGGGTGCGGGTAGACGGGCTCTTCCTTGCCCGCGCGCCGGCGCAGGTACGGGTGGACCATGCCGCCCGTGATGGGGCCCGGACGCACCAGCGAGATCTCTATTACTAAATCATAGTAGTTCACGGGCTTGAGGCGCGGCAGCATCGACATCTGCGCGCGGCTCTCCACCTGAAACACGCCCACCACGTCGGCCTTGTGCAGCATCTTGTAGGTGGCCGGGTCTTCCTTGGGGACGGTCGCCATGTCCCAGTCGCGGTCGTAGTGCTCGCGCAGGAGGTTGAAGCAGCGGTGCAGCTGGTTCAAGGCGCCTAAACCAAGAAGGTCGACCTTGAACAGCCCCAAGGCCTCCACGTCGTCCTTGTCCCACTGGATCACCGTGCGGTCCGCCATGGTGCCGTTCTCGATGGGGACCAAGTCGTGCACCGGCTCGTGGCCCAACAGGAAGCCGCCGGGGTGGATCGAGAGGTGGCGCGGGAAGTCGATCAGCTCGCGGCCCAGGGTCAGGAGCTGCTGGAAGACCTCCAGCTCCGGGTCGAAGCCCTCCAGCTGCAGCGTCTCCGCCTTCAGGCCGCCGCCGTGGTAGCCCAGCAGCTTGCCCAGCCGCCCCAGGTCGGTTTCCGTCATGCCCAACACCCGCCCCACGTCGCGCGCCACGGAGCGCGAGCGGTAGCAGATCACCACCGCCACCATGGCCGCCCGGTCGCGCCCGTACTTGGCGTACATGTGCTGGATGACCTCCTCGCGCCGGTCGTGCTCGATGTCGAGGTCGATGTCCGGCGGCTCCGCGCGCTCTTCGGACAGGAAGCGCTCGAAGAGCAGGTCCATGCGCACGGGGTCCACCGCCGTGACGCCCAGGCAGAAGCAGACGATGGAGTTGGCGGCGGAGCCGCGGCCCTGGCAGAGGATGTCTTCGCGCTTGCAGAACTGCACCAGCTCGTACATGGTCAGGAAGTAGCCGCAGTAATCCAGCTTCTCGATCAGCTCCAACTCGCGCTCCAGCTGCGGCGGGACGCCCTCCGGCACGCCCTCTGGGTAACGCCAGGCCACGCCCTCGTAGGCCAGCTTCCGCAGGCGCTGGGCGGAGGTGATGCCCTCCGGCAGCCATTCGGACGGGTAGCGGTAGCGGATGTCGGCCAGCGAGAAGGTGCAGCGCGCCGCCACCTCCCGCGTGCGCGCCACGGCCGCGTGGTCGGCGCCAAAGCGCTGCTCGAAGGCCATCGGCGGCATCAGGAAGTGCTCCGCGTTGGGCTTCAGCTTGCGGCCGGCGGCGCTCAGCGTCACGCCGTGCCGGATGCAGGTGACGACGTCTTGCAGCGGCTTGCGGCCGAGGGTGTGGTAGAGCACCTCCGTGCCCGCCACCACGGGGATGCCGTAGCGCTCCGCCCGCTCGCGCAGCCGCGCTTCGGGCGCCACCTCCTCCGCCAGCAGGTGGCGGGTGAGCAGGGCGTAGAGGCGATCGCCGAACGCCAGCTTCAGCTCCGCCGCCACGCGGTCCGGCGGCGCCTTGGCCACCAGCAGGCTGCCCTCGCCGCCCCACAACGCGATCAGGCCTTGGGCGTGCTGGCACACCTCCGCCCAGCTCACCCGGCTCTCGCCCTTGGCGCAGCGCAGGCGGCCCTTGGAGAGCAGCCGGCACATGTTGGCGTAGCCGGCGCGGTCCATCGCCAACACCAGGATGCGCGAGCCGTCCTCGATGGTCACCTGCGCACCCACGATCAGCTTGATGCCGTGCTCCTGGGCGGCCAGATGCGCGCGGACGATGCCGTAGACGCCGTCGCGGTCGGTCAGGGCGATGGCGTCGAGGCCCAGGCGCGCGGCGGCCTCCACCAGCTCGGCGGGGTGGCTGGCGCCTTCCAGGAAGGAGAAGTTGGACTTACACCAGAGGGCGGCGTACATGGCTAGCCGATCTCGCCCTGCAAAAACCAGCCCCGCTGCGCCCGATCATAGAACACCCAAATCAGCATCCCGCGGCGCAGGTGCAGGAAGTAGTAGTCGCGCTGCACGTCCTTGCGCCACCAGCCGCCCGCCAGCCGGTACGGCCCGTCCAGCTGGTCTACCGGCCCGGGCTCCAGCCCCAGGGGCATCCAGCCATCCAGCTGGCGCCGATCATCGGCCCGCAACGCCACCGGCCGCGCCAGGATCCGCCGCACCAGGGTCGCCGGCGCATCCAACCGCGGCTGCGGCACCGCCAAGCTATCCAGCGGCTCCCAGCGGAAGTACCCCTCCGGCATATGGCGGTCATGTGCCACCGCCTTCACCACCACGTCGTCCGCCCCAAACGCCGCCTTCAACCGCGCAAACGCCCGCGCCGCCGCCGCCAAGTCCCGCCGCGGCGCCTGCGCGAACAAGTCCAGTTGCGCCGCGGTCGCCGGCACCGTCAACGCGGAAGCCACCACCCCCAACACCGCCGACGGGAAGGGCGTGGCCTCCAGCCGCAGCCGCACCAACTCCATCACCGCCACGCTCGCGAGCGTCGGCTCTGCCGTCCGGATCCGCTCCAACCGCGGTGCCGCGTCCTCCTGGTGCAATTCCAGCCGCAGCTCCGTCAGCGCCACCCCCTGCCGCCCCAACCGCGCCAACAGCCGGTCCACCAGCGGCTTGATCGTGAAGACCAGCCGCTGGGTGTTGTCCTCGCGGTACTCCAGCTCCACGTGTTCTTCGATGGGCACCACCACCGGCGTGGGGCTGAGCGGCAGCTCCAGCTCGCCCGCGGCGAAGCGGTAGATGCGGTGCACCTCCGCCCCAAAGCGCTTCGCGATGCCGTGCGCCGGCAAATTCAACAAATCCGCCACCCGGAACACCCCCAGCTTGGTAAAGGTATCCCGCACGGCCGGCGGCAAGCCGATCATGGTCAGCGGCACGCTGCGCGTGATCTCCGTTTCGCGCTCCAGCGACTCGAAGACCACCGCCTTGCGCCCCCGCAGCACCTTGGCCACCGCGTAGGTGCCGAAGCGCTTGAAGCCCACCACCACGGCGCTCACGAAGCCGGCCTCCGCCAGGCTGTCCCGCAGGTCGCGCGCCCAGGTCTCCGGCGACATGAACAGGTGCTCCAGCCCGCCCGCATCCAGCCAAAACACGCCGGGCTCGCCCTCGCAGGGCTCCACGTCCGGGCTGAAGCCGTGCAGCCGGTCCAGCAGCCCGGCCACGCCCGCCTGGACCTCCTCGTCGGAGATGGTGCCGGCGCGCAGGCTCGGCAGCAGGGACAGCGCCGTGGCGTAGCGCATCCCCGACTGGATGCCGCCCTTGCGCGCGGCGTCGTTCACCCAGCGGATCAGTCCCTGCGGCTTGTCCTCGTCCACCACGGCGGCCGGGTGGCCGGCCCAGTCGGGGCGATCGCGGAGCAAGACTTGCAGGGGGAAGCTGGGCACGTCAACACAGGCCAGGCGGTCCACCCAGGTCCTCCTTGTGTCGCCAGCCCGGCGGCCGGCGCTTGTCCTTCACCGCCACCAGCTCGCAGGCGTATTGGCCGGACCCCTGGCGCGTGAGGCGCACGACGGCGCGCATCGACACCAGCCCGCCCAACGACGGCGTGGCCTCCGCCTTGAGCGTGAGGCAGATGATGGCCGTGCCATGCTTGCGCGCGAGCCCCAACAGCCGCGTGAGCTGGCGCTCCGGCAGCCGCTCTTCGGGCCCCAGGTCCATGACCACCACCCCGAAGGCGCCGGAGCGCACCAGGTAGTCCGCCGCCTTGCCGATCTCGTGCAGCTCCTGCACGCGCACCACGGCCAGCGCATCGAGATCCAGCCCGTTGGCTTCGGCGTCCGGCGGGAAGAAGCAGCGCCCGCGCGTCGTCACCCACGCCCCCGGATCGCCCTGCCCCTGGGCCTCGAGAATGAGGCGCAGCGCCAGCGTGACGGTGGCCGAGGCCCCCAGTCCGCTCAACTCTGTTATGTTACCCATGAGGTCCGCAAGCCGCCAGCCGTCTTGGAGTTCACGCTTTGCTGCCCCTGGCAGCCAGCTGGCTGGTTGGATCTTGCGGGAGAGCAAGCTAGCCCCCTATCGAACGTATGTTCTCACTTTAGATTTAAAGGCAAGCGGCTGTCAACTGGCAATCCAGGTACTGATCTGCTGCCGTGCAAGCCTTCATGCGCTTCCCCGGCTCCAACCGATGGGGTAAGATGGAACCAGGAGGTGACCCCATGACCTTCGGGCTTCCCGTCGACCACGATCGCCTCGTCGCGTTCTGCCGCCAATGGCAGGTCGCCGAGCTGGCCCTCTTTGGCTCGATCCTCCGCCCCGACTTCACGCCGGACAGCGACGTCGACGTCCTGGTGACTTGGCTCCCGGAGGCCCGCGTGAGCCTCCTGGTCATGGGCGAGATGGCCGCCGAACTCGAAGCGATCTTCGGCCGCCCCGTCGATCTGGTCCCGAAGGACGGCCTCAAGCCGCTTATCCGAGACGAAGTGCTCGACAGCGCTCGCGTGGTCTATGCCGCCGCGTGATCCTCTTTACCTCGCCGACATCACCGAAGCGGCAGGGCACGTCCAGGACTTCCTACAAGACCTGGACCAGCACGGCTTCCTCGCCAGCGAGTTGGTAAGAAGCGCCGTCCTCCAAAAACTCTCCGTGATCGGTGAGGCGGCGAACCGCCTGACGCCCGAACTGAAGGCCGCCCACCCCGAAGTCCCCTGGCGCAGCATCATCGGCCTGCGCAACATTGCCGTCCACGCCTACTTCTCGATCAAGTGGGAAACCATCTGGGAGACCGCCACCCAGGACGTCCCGGCCTTGGCCTTGCAGATCTCCTCGATCCAGGCCCAAGGCTGAAAGCCGCTGCCTCGCACCACCGTCAAACCGACATGCCGACCGAGTGCCGGCAAAAATGATCGTGGGTATGTCCCCATAGCAAGCGATGGTTCGATCGGAGGCGCGATGTCAGAAGCTGGCTTCACAATCCACGTCGACGCAAAGCCCCTGTTGGACCAGGTGATGGAGACCTCGCTGGACGCAATCAAGAAGTACGGCCAACTCATGCCGCGGGCAGCCACAATGGCCCCGGACGGAGCGATCAGCGTCATCATGTCGGACGGCGAGGGCAGTCTGGAGATGATCGACAACATCTTCCAGGGGCTGCAGAAGTTGGCCAAGGAAGGCAAGTGCAAGGCCACCTGCGTCGGATATGACATTCGATTACGCCAACCGAATGGTGCGGCCATCGATGCGATTTGCATCGACATCGAACACATCGAGGACCGCCCCTTGAGGATGGTCGTGCCGTACAAACGGGGCTGGTTCGGTCGGACGACCTTCTACGAATTCGTCCAGCACGATCCCCAGCCCCGAGTCTTTAACGCAAACGGCTGAAGCGCCTGTCTACGGACGCTCCAGCGGGAACAAGCATGGGACGAGCGTCCGAGGAGAACCCTATGACCCGAACCTGGCCCGCCCTGGTGGCCCTGCTGATCGCCACGCCCGCGCAAGCGCGGGTTGGGGGCACGTTCGCGGAGGCGGGGGCGATCGCCAAGCAGTTCCCGAACGACACCGTCCACCTGGTCTTCCCCGGTGGGTCGAAGGCCTACAAGACCGGCCGGATCGTGCGGGAGATCTGGGCCTTCGGCACGGCCAAGCCGGAAGCGGAGGCGATCGCCTTCACGACGCGCTACGTGGCAAAGGGCAAGCTGGTCGACACCTACCGCGCGACCACGGAAGGACCGTACCCCACGACGCGCCTGACGTGTATCTACGACGACGGCACCACCGCCGACCTGGACATCGAACACGGCGCGGTCACCGGCGTGGACGCCTACCGCGTGCCGAACGGCATCAACGGCAACACGATCGTGCGCCCTGACGGCTCGCTGGTCCAGGACTGCCCGGACTGAACGCTCAGGGCGCGCCCACGCCAGGGTAGATCACGCGCACCATGTTGGTATCCGTGACGAACAGCCAGCCTTCCGGCCCGAAGGCCAGCCCGTTGACGCTGTCGAAGAGCGCGTCATGGGCCAGGCCATCCCGGTAGAACCCGCCGACGCCCGTGGCCGAGCCGGATGCGTAACTGTTGAACGCCGCCCCACCGGGGGTCACGTACCGGACGTCGATGCTGCCGACGAAGAGCGTGTCGTCACTGCGGCGGGCCAGCGCATGCGGCGGGTTGAGGCCGGCGGCCGTGGCGGGCCGGGCGTCCAACAGGGCGTCTTCCGCGCGGCCCGAACCCCCGTACGTGCTCACGACCCCGTTGGCGATCCGGCGGACGCGGAAGTTATCGCGATCGGCCACGTATACCGCCCCGTTCGCGCCCAGTTCCACGGCCGCGGGCCCGTTGAAGCGTGCCGAGCCCGCCGGACCATCGAGGAAGCCCGCCGTGCCGTCCCCCGCCAAGGTCGAAACCACGCCGGCCGCCAGCGTGCGGATGCGCTGGGCGCCGTAATCGGCGATGTACAAGGTCCCATCCGGGCCAAGCGCCATGCCCACCGCGATGTCGAACTTGGCGCTGGCCACCGGGCCATCGGCAAACCCCCGCGTGCCACCGGCCACCGTGCTGACCGTACCATCCGGCGTGATCTTGCGGAGGGCCGGCCCGTCCGCCATATACAGCGTGTCATCCGCCGCGACGGCCAGGCCGTAGGCCCCGAAGAACTGCGCCTGGGTGCCCTTGCCGTCCAACACGCCCGCAACGCCGCTGCCCGCCAGGGTGGAGACCGTGGCCGTGCCGTCCAGGGCCACCGTCATCACGCGGAGGCGGTGGTTGTTGATGTCCCCGATGTAGAACTTGGCGGGGTTCACGCGCGACTGCACGATCGGGCCCGGGCGGTCGAAGCGCGCCGTGGCGCCGGGGCCGTCCGCGTAACCGGCGGCCGGCACGCCCGCCAAGGTCGCCGTGTGCCCGATCGGGATCACGGGCGGCGGCGGCGCGCCCGTGGGGGCGGACAAGCCGAAGCCCAGGGTGTAAGGGACGCCGGGCTCGTCGTTGAAGGTCAGGGTGAAGAGCACGGTGCCGTTCACGCTGGTCTCCATCGCCACCTTGCCGACCTCCTTGCCGTCTTGCAGGACGCCCCCCTCGTACTTGCGCTCGGCCGTCTTGGTCAGCGCGAGCGAGAGGCCGCCTTGCAGGTCGTAGGTGCGGTTGGTCTTGCCGCTGGTCTTGGCCTGGGTCTTGGTGAAGACCAGGGCGCCGGCGGTGGTCTCCACGCGGCTCTGGCCGTCGTAGTAGCCCAACGGGTCGTCGTCTGCCACCACGAAGCGGCCGTCCTCCGTCAGGTCCACGCGGGTAAAGCTGCCGCTCTCCACCAGGCCCAGCTTGGGGTAGCTGTACCGGAAGGTGCCCGTATGCGCCACGGCGTCGACCTCCAGCTGGTCTTGGTTCACCTCCGCGCCCACGGAGGGGTCGCGGAACTTGCAAGTGCCGGGATCGAAGCTGAAGCGCAGCGGGTTGCCGTTGGCGTCGCGGGTGGACGAGACGTGGTACTCGAAGTTCAAGCCGCCATCCGGGAAGTAGCCCAGGTGGACCGTCTTGAGAACTTTCGGCGGGCCGTCGACCGTCACGATCTTGTTCATCTCCCGCACCTTGCCGGCGGCGTCCAGCTCCACCAGGCGGTGGTAGACGGGCTGGGGCACGCCCGGGCGCGCGAAGCCCAGGGAGCTGGTGCCGTCCGGCCAGAGGTGGCGCAAGAGCAGCACCTCGCCGGCCTGCGGCGTGGTTTGTAAGTCATCCGCCACCTGGGCCAGCCGGTAGCCACCCCCGTTGTTGCCGATCACGCCCGCGCCGTTCTGGCCGATCAGGCCGCCGCCGTGGTTGCCGATGATGCCGGCGGCTGCGTCCGACAGGATCCCCGGCCCGGTGGCGAGGCTGCTGCGGACGGTGGTGAACGAGAGCTTGGCGATCGCCGTCAGCTTGTCTTCCAGCGCCTTGCGCAGGGCCAGCGCCTGGGGCGGCAGCGAGGGCAGCGGGATGGGCGTGGCGGTGGCGGCAGGAACCGGCGTGGCCGTTGACGTGGGTGCGGGCGTGGGTGCGAGGGTGGATGTGGCGGATGGGGAGGCCGTAGGCGAAGGCACCGTCACGCTCGGCGGCGTCGGCGTAGGGGAAGGCGAGGGTGAGGGTGAGTGGCCGGTCGGGACGACGGGAGGCCGGGTGCAAGCTGCGAGCGCAAGCACGAGGCAGGTCAACGCCCGGCGGGGCAGCTTGGTCATGCGGCGCCTCGATCGGGCAAGGGATCCCCGTTCCTTATTCCCGGACGGCGACGCCAAACTATTTTCTTGACATTGGGTCTGGTAAGACCTATTATGCATTTGGGTCTAGCAAGACCTAAGTTTCGAAAAAGAGGAGACACCCATGGCCACCCTGACCCAAAAACAAACGGCCGTCGCCCCGGCCTGGACCCGCGTCCTCGCCACCTCCAACGACTACGCCGCCACCGTCAGCCGCCTGGCGCTGGGCGCGATGATCCTGCCCCACGGCATGCAGAAGGCGCTCGGCCTGTTCGGCGGCTACGGCTTCGCAGGCACGATGCAGTTCTTCACCCAGACGATGCACATCCCCGCGCCCTTCGCGGCGCTGGCGATCGCCGCCGAGTTCCTGGGCGGCCTGGGGTTGATCACCGGCCTGTTCGGCCGTGTGGCCGCCTTCGGCGTCGGCTTCACGATGCTGATGGCCGCCCTCACGGTCCACCTGCCCAACGGCTTCTTCATGAATTGGTTTGGCAACCAGAAGGGAGAAGGCGTAGAGTTCTTCATCCTGGCCATCGGTCTTGCCGTGGCCGTCATGATCAAGGGCAGCGGCGCCCTGTCGCTGGACCGCCTGGTAGCCAACAAGGAGTAACCCCATGGCCGAGCCCATCGGCGACTGGCAGCCCATCCCCCAGGAGATCTCGCAGGTCCCCGTCCTGCGAGCGACGACCGAGACCCACCTCCACCTGGACCGCTGGATCTCCCGGTACTTCGACACCCTGGGCCTCACGGGCCCCCAGTTCGACGTGCTCGTCACCCTGGGCGACCTCGACGGCCTCACGGTCAAGGAGGTGGGGGACCAATCCCTCACCACCAAGGGCTCGCTCATCCCGATCCTGGACCGCCTGGTGGCCAAGGGCCTGGTGCACCGCTGCAAGGGCACGGTGGACTGCAGGCAGACGATCGTCTCGCTGACGCCCGAGGGGCAGGCCCTGTACCAACAAGCATTTTCCGGGTTCCTGGCGGAGGTTCGACCTCGGCTGGAGACCCTGACCCAAGACGAACAGACGGAGCTCGTAAGGCTCCTGACCAAGCTGAAAAGCGCATTTTGAGAGGAATTAGATCATGACCTGGCAAATCGACGCGTCCCACTCCCACGTTGGCTTCTCCGTGAAGCACATGATGATCGCCACCGTGCGTGGCACGTTCAACGCCTACACCGGCACGCTGGAACTGGACGGGACGGACCTGACCAAGAGCAAGATTACGGGCGAGATCGATGTGGCGAGCATCGACACGCGCGAGGCGAAGCGCGACGAGCACCTGCGCTCGGCGGACTTCTTCGATGCGGAGAACCACCCGAAGATCGTGTTCGCGAGCAAGAAGATAGAGCTGGTGAGCGGCAACGAGTACAAGGTGACCGGGGACATCACGATCCGTGGTGTGACCAGGGAGATCGTGCTGGACGCGGAGTACGCCGGGATTCACAAGGATCCTTGGGGTGGGACGCGCACCGGGTTCACGGTGACGGGGTCGCTGAACCGGAAGGACTTCGGGTTGAGCTGGAACGCGGCGCTGGAGACGGGTGGGGTCTTGGTGGGGGATAAGATCAAGTTGGAGTTGGAGGTTGAGGCTGTGCAGCAGGTTCCGGCTGCGGTCTAGCCACTAGCGCGCAACTCGTAACCTCTACCGACTGACTACGAATCAGAAGGTCGCAGGTTCAAGTGCTGCTGAGCGCGCTGATGTAGAGCCGGTTCCCCGTCGGGAGCCGGCTCTTCTGCTTTGGTCAGCTGTGTTCGCGTAAAACACCTTGTTTCGCATATTTCGCGAAGGAGGTAACCGTGCGCGAAGAGTTCTTCACCGTGGCCGAGGTGGCCGCCCTGTGCCGGGATACGCCCCGGATGGTCCAGAAGTGGTGCAAAGGAGGGCACCATTCAGGCGGTCAGACTCAACCGCTCCTACCGCATCCCGCGTAGCGCCTACGAGGCGCGGCGCGGCCAGCTTTTTGGTACCGCGGCTGCAACGATCACGTTCCGCTGGCTGGTGCCTTGGCAACTCTGCCACCGTGACCTTGACGGTGTCTAGGACGCCGCCGGGGAAGCGCCAACTTCTGCATCTAGGCGGGGAATTGCCGGTCTATTCGGAGTTTACCGTCGTCGAACCGAACGCCAGCTTCAAGTCTACCGCCTTGGGTCAGGCTGACCGGCCGGCTCGAGTTGGCGATGAGCTAGCCGTTACGCCCATCAGGGGTACCTCGCAGGTCGGATACCTTACAAACTATCGAATCCCCTAAGTCGCTCTATTAGTTACGTCCGTTCAGCTGAGCTAACCGATCGCCGCGGATTCTCGATATCGCCGCGGAGAGGTGAGTAGTTCTCCTTGACATCAGTTATTGTATAATTTACACTTAGGATAACTTCACCTGGAAAAGGAAAGTGACATGGCGGACGAACAAGAGTTGACCGAACCGAGCAAGAAGGCGCTACCCGTATTGGGCCGGGTCAAGTCCGAAGAAGAGTTAGAAGGCCTGCTGCTCGCGCTCACCGCCGGAGATGGCCGTCTTCTGCTATTTAGAGGGCAAAACGCCCAATTCGAAAAGATTCGATCTTCGAAGGCGCGCCCGGACTTCGGCTATTCTGAAGAGATCGAGAATGGCTGGCTCTCGCTTGTTCGCGGGTATTTAGACGTCCAGGGCGAGCCCATTTATAAGTTCAACTTCTCGATGGCCCTGCTGCAGCATTACGGAGTAGGCACGAACTTCTTAGATGTGACAGCAAACCCGTTAATTGCCGTCTGGTTTGCAACGCACAAGTTCTCTAAGAAACAGGCTTGGTACATGGGCGTGACCATGCGCCACTATGAACAGGTCGAATACGAGCGGCTGACGGACGGGATAAGCTACGTGTTTGTGTTCGCCGTGGACGATGCTGACTTGGCCATGCGTGACGGACACCTGGTCTGTCTATCGCACTTGCCAGATGGATTCCTCCGGCCGCATCGCCAGGAAGGTTGGTTGCTCTTTGACGCGCCACCTATCACCCCTAACCCCAATGAGTTGTGTATTGGCGTGATCGAAGTCGAGAACAACGCGTTCGGCTCTCGCCTTTCGCAGGACCACCTGTTCCCTTCGCCAATCGACGATACGGGCTATGCGTCATTCCGGGATACTCCCTTCGTCCAGTTCCCGGTGGCTTTGACGACTGGCAACATTGACGACGATAACCATGGGGCCAAACGTGCTCTGTCTATCGATGACTACGGGAACATTGGAAACGACAAGCGCGTGGGGCACAAGTGGCAAGACTTGACCCTATACGAGCCGCATGCCGTCAGAACCTGGAGCCTGCGCCACTTCCCTTTGGAAAAACTCTACGAGGGCATTAAGGGCGACATCTGTGATTCGACAAAAATTACGATCTCGCAAGGTGCCCTGGAACGCCTCGAGAAGCACGCCGATGATACGTACGTACTCGCCGTGCCCCGTCTTGTAGGCGGTAGGCCGTTTGTGGAAGATGGACGCGGAGGATCGAACCCGTGTCCAAGACGACTCGCAGGAAATTCACGCTCACCGAGAAGGCGCTCCTCGTG
>JAQBPE010000060.1 GCA_028287685.1 Cyanobacteria bacterium RYN_339
TCAAGGCGCGCGGCCCCATGGTGATGACCGGCTACCTGGGCGAGCCCGACCGCGCGGAATGGCTGGACACCGGCGACTTCGGCCACCTCGACGAGGCTGGCTGCCTGCACGTGGCCGCCCGCCGCGAGGACCTGATCATCAGCGGCGGCGAGAACGTCTACCCGGCCGAGGTGGAGGCCGCGCTCATGGCCCATCCCGACGTGGCCTACGCCGCGGTGCTGGGGCGCCCCGACCCGAAGTGGGGGCAAGCGCCCCACGCGTACCTGGTGCTGCGGCCCGGACCGGCACCCGACTTCAAGGCGTGGTTGGCCCCCAGACTGGCGCGCTACAAGCATCCCGGCGGCTACACCGTGCTCGATGCTTTGCCCTTGCTGCCCAACGGCAAGGTTGATCGCCAGGTGTTGGGCCGGGTAGAAGTACAACTCGACAAGGCAGGAGGCTAGCATGGAAGGTCCGACATCCATCCATCCGGTGGTCTACCAGGCCTGCGAAGCGGTCGGGCAGATGATGGAGCTGTGGGGCTTCAAGCGCATCCACGGCATGGTCTGGACGTTCATCTACCTCCAGCCGCGTCCGGTGTCCGCGCAGGACATCCGCGAGGCGCTGGGCATCTCCACCGGCCTCGCCAGCATGACGCTGGCGGACCTCCAGCACTGGGACGTGGTGCACCGCCGCAGCCCACCCGGCGAGCGCCGCGACTTCTTCGAGGCGGAGGCCAACATCTGGCGCCCGATCCTCAAGGTGCTGCGCGAGCGCGAGTACTACCAGATGAACGCCACGGTGGAGGCGCTGCGCGGCTTCGAGAAGCTGCTTGCCGCCACCGGCGAGAGCCACGACCTCTACGCCGCCGGCCGGCTCGCGGAGCTGATCGCGCTGGGCGAGATGGCGCTCAAGCTCTTCAGCCAGTTCCTGGAGCTCGGCGGCGTGATCATGCGCGATGCCAGCCGCATGGCGATGGCGTCGGGCATGGGCGAGACGCTGCTGGCCCTCAAGCGGATGCTTTCGCGCGAGGAGAAGCCCAGCGAGCCTTGAGCTACTGCCGGGAAGCCCGCTCCAGTGGCTCCAGCGCGGCTCCCCCGGAGAGGAAGTCGGCGTAGACCTTCCTGAGCGTCTGGATCGCGTAAGGGCGGAAGACGAACGACGTCACGCCCGCCTTGCGCAGCTCGACCTGGTCATGCAGGCTCGGGTCCTCGCAAATGGCCACCACGGGGGTGTGCGGCAGCAGCGAACGCAAGGCGCGGGCGAACGGTCGCGGGTTGGCGCAGGCCAACAGCACCAAGTCCGGCCGTTCACTCAAGCACCGATCGATGGCCTGGTTCTCGCTTACCAGCGTGCTGGTATGGCAGGCGTCATGGCAGCTCGCCACCACGTCTTCCACCGTGTGGGGGTCGGCGGAGATAATCAGGACGTGGGCCATGGCAGCTTCCCTCTTCTCATCACTTCGTATCGTAATGTAAAGTAGGCAAGCATTCAATCGGTAGCGGAAACGAGCGTTCCCTTTGGTGGCAAGTTAGCCGGGCAGCGGGACCACGGCCAGGGTGCAGCGCGAGATGCAGACCAGCTTGCCGCGCTCGTCCTCGATGCGCACCTCCCAGATCTGGGTGCGCTTGCCCACGTGGAGCGGCGTGGCCGTCCCCGTCACCACGCCCGCGGTCACGGCCCGCACATGGTTCGCGTTGATTTCGAGGCCCACCGCCATCTCGCGTTCGATGTCCAGGTTCAGCCAGGCGCCGATGCTCGCGAGCGTTTCCGCCAGCGCCACGGAGGCGCCGCCATGCAACAACCCGAACGGCTGGTGCACGGCCGGGGTGACGGGCATGGTGCCCTTCACGCAGTCCCGGGTGCCGGCCACCAGCTCCATGCCCAGGGTGTGCATGAGCGTGACGGCCTGGCGCTTGCGAAGGAGGTCGATGCGCGGATCCATGGCGCGATGATAGCAGGGCGGCCCGGCCGTGGCTACGCGGGCGGCGGCTGGGGCAGGTCCATGCTCGCGACCGGCAGCGTGAACCAGAAGGTCGCCCCTGCTCCGGGCTGGCTGATCACGCCGATCTCGCCGCCGTGCGCCTCCACGATCGCCTTGCTGATCGACAGCCCCAGGCCCGTGCCGCCCTTCGCCCTGCCCTCCCGCAGCTGTGCGAAGCGCTGGAACAGGCGTGGGATGTCCTCTTCGGCGATGCCCGGTCCCGTGTCGCTGACTTCGCAGCGCAGCATGGCGCCGCTGGGGATGGCGCGGAAGGCCACCGTCCCGCCCGGGGGCGTGAACTTGATGGCGTTGTGGAGGAGGTTCGTGATCACCTGTTGGATCCGGCGGAAGTCGACGGCGAGGCGCAGGGGCTCGGCGGGCAGGTCCAGCGTCAGGTGGAGGTGCGCCTCCTCGGCTTGCGGTCGTAAGCTGGCGACGATCTCGGCCACCAGCTCGCCCAGCTCGGCTTGCTCTTGGCGTAGCGTGAAGGTGCCCGCCTCGATCCGCGCGAAGTCGAGCAGATCGTCAACCAGCCGCTCGAGCCGCTGGGCGGCCTTCTGGATGTGGCTCACGAACTCGAGTTGCTGGCCGGCGAGCAGGCCGCCGATGCCGTCTTCCAGGAACTCCGCATAGCCCAGGATCGACGTGAGTGGCGTGCGCAGGTCGTGGCTGACCGCGTTCACGAACTCGCCCTTGAGTAAATCCAGCGCCTTCAGCTGGTCGAACTGCTCGCGCATCAGCTCTTCAAGCCGCTTGCGCTCCGTGATGTCCGTGGAGACGCCGCCGATCACGTCGATAGCGCCTTCTTCCGTATGTACCGCGAACTTGGTGGAGAGGTAGACGCGGTTCCCAAACGGGTCGGCCACAATCTCCTCGTA
>JAQBPE010000072.1 GCA_028287685.1 Cyanobacteria bacterium RYN_339
CGGCGGCGGGGGCGGCGCAGGGGGAGCCGCCGGCGGCACGTTCGGGCTGCCCACCGCGGCCACGATCGCGGAAATCTCTTGCTGCAGCTTCTTCAAGCTCAACGTCAGCACGTCGAGCTGCTGTTGCACCGCCGGCGGCGCGGACGCGACCCCAGGCGCGGCGACGGGACTGGCAGGGCGCACGGCAGCAGCCGGCCCGCCATAGGCCAAAAGGCGAAGCATCGATACCCTCCCAACTCTCTCCAGGGATGATATCGCCCGGGTTCGCCGCCACCTGACGAACCTTGGTCTCGACTTAAACGACCCTTTACAGGTCGACCACGTAGACCTTGCCGTCCGTCGTGTACGTATCCGCCACGCCGGGCGCGTCCGCGTCGCTCAACTTGCCCTGGGCCACGCGCCAGTTCGCCACGCCGCCCTTGAGCAGATCGCTCATGATCAGGTCGCGCTCGGCGTCGATGGCGGTGTCCGTGGTGTGGCCCTTGCCGAAGCTGGGGATCTTGACTTGCAAACTGACGTCACGGGTGGCGGCGATCTCCCAGACCGGGCGGCCCTTGGCGTCGCGCTTGCCGGAGTCGAAGATGCGCAGGTGGTCGCGCGCCTCGTGGTGGTCGTTGTTCTTGTTGAAGGCCATCGCCTGCAACTGGCCGTCGATGTACATCTCCGTCATCGGGGAGGCCTGGTAGTTGTAGTCGATCAGGTGCGACAGGCCGGTGGCCTTGAGCAGCATGCTGACGCTCGACTTGGTGCTGTTCCAGACCGTCAGGTGGTCCGCCTTGATCCAGCCCTGCTTCTCGAGCAGGGCCGTCAGCTCTTCCTGGGTGGCCGCGACCTTGAGGACCACGGGCTCGCACTTGTTGCCCTCTTTGTTCTGGATCACGCGTTGTTGCGTGGTCGCGCCGGTGGAGCGCGCTTCCGCCTTGGCCAGCTCGGCCTTGGGGATGGCCTGGTAGGCCGGCATCTTGGGCTGCAGCGTGACCTCGTCCGGCAGCATCCGGAAGGGCAGCGTGACCACGCGCTCGACGGGCTTGAGGACGTCGCGATCCACAATGGACGTGACGGCGTGCAGCTTCTTGTCGAGATCTAACAGCATCTTAACTCCCTCTCCCAAGCCTTCTATCCGGCCGGAGGGTCCGGGCTGTTCGGAAATCGCAAAAACTTTAACCCGGCCATAATAATTAACCTTTGGTTAACGTGTCATACTGGATCCATGTCAGATATTTGGCGCGTATCGTTTATTGGGTGGGTGGGCAACCGGGACGTGGTGGCCGAGGGCACGGAGCCCGAGGTCCGCGAGGCGGTGCACCCTTACCTGGAAGCCCGCATGGCCCAGGGGTACTCGCTCGCGGACCTGTTGCCGTGGCTTGATTGGGAGCTGGTCGAAGCCTAAGCCTCGCTAGGCTCCAGCTCCACCTTCACCCACGCCGGCTCGCGCCGGTCGAAGGCCTTGAAGGCCTGGATCACGTCGCGCAGCGACTTCTCCTGCGTCAGCACCCGGCTGGGATCCAACGCGCCAGTGCGCACGAGCTCGATCAGCTCCGGCAGGTACTTGCGGTGGTTGCAGTTGCCCATCTTCAAGGTCAGGTTCTTGTTCATGGCCTCGCCGATCGGGAAGCCCTCCACCGTTTGCGGGTAGACGCCGATGATCGAGAGCGTGCCGGCCTTGCAGAGGCCTTGCACGGCCCAGCGCAGGGCCTGGGTGGGACCGTCGCCGGGGTGCCAGTTGTCGCCGTCCTCGTTCGTCTCGGGCGCGATCATGCCGAGCTCCTGCTTGAACTTCTCGAGGTCGCCGGGCTTGCACTGGGGCCCGTGGTTGCCGTCCACGCCCACCGCGTCGATGGCGCGGTCTACACCGATGCCGTTGGTCAGGCGGCGCAGCGTCTCCACCGGGTCTTCCTGCTCGAAGTCGATCACCTCCGCCCCCATGCTGCGCGCCATCTCCAGGCGGCTCTTCACGCTGTCGATGGCGAAGACCCGGCCGGCGCCGAGGTGTTGGGCGCAGGTGATCGCCAGGAGCCCCACCGGCCCACAGCCGAAGACGGCCACGGTGTTGCCGCGCTTGATCTCCGCATTGATCGCGCCGAAGTAGGCCGTGGGCAGGATGTCGGAGAGCAGGATGGCCTGTTCGTCCGGGATGGCGTCGGGCAGCTTCACCAGCCCGACGTTGGCGTAGGGCACGCGCACCTTCTCCGCCTGCATGCCGTGGAACGGGCCGGACTGCTCCGGGCCGCCGAAGAAGGCGGTGCCGGCCAGCGGGCCGTTGGGGTTCGCCACGTCGCACATGGCGAAGTAGCCGTCACGGCAGTAGGCGCAGCCGCCGCAGCCGATCGTCGACGGGATCACGACGCGGTCGCCCACCTTGAGGTTGCGGACGTCCTTGCCCAGCGCTTCCACGATGCCTACGCCCTCGTGGCCCAGGATCGTGCCCGGCTTCATGCCGGCCATAGTGCCGCGCACCATGTGCAAATCGGTGCCGCAGATGGCGCTCGCCGTCAGGCGCACGATCGCGTCGGTGGGCTGCTCGATACGCGGTTCCGGGACGTCATCCAGCCGGATGTCGCCGATCCCGTGGAATACGACTGCTTTCATGGGTCCTCCTATCCTCTTCGTCTCCGAGGATAGGAGGTCGCGCCCGCTTTTCCCAAGCGGCAACTAGATGTTGGCGCGGCTCCGGATCAGCGCGGCGGCCTGGCGTTCGCCCGCGGCCTCCGCGGCGGCCGCGATGCGCGGGTATTCCGCCCGGTCGGCCTTCAGCATCGCCGCCATGTAAGGATGGATGTAGCGCGCCTTGGCCAGCGGCAACTGGCGGTAGGGCGAGCCCGAACCCTCCTGCCCCGGGCCGATCGTGGGGCCTTCCATGCGGGCGAACTGGTGATCCAGGCGGCCCTTCCAGGCGTCGAAGGCCTCCTCCTGCCCCTCGTACTTCAAGCCGGCCTGGGAGGCCTCGCGCGCGGAGGCCAGCGCGCCGGGCGCATCCGGGCTCAGCTGGGCCGCGCGGAAGAAGGCGAACTTGGCCGCATCGGGGTAGCCCATGGCGAGCGCGCGGCGGGCGGTGGCCAGCGCGTCCTCGCTGGTGGTGGCGCGCTGGGCGAGGCGGAAGGCGATGTGCTCTGCCTCCGTCTTGCCACCCAGGCGGTCGGCCAGCTTGAGCGCGGCGATCGCCGCCGGCCTGTCCCCGGCCGTCTCGCCCGCCAGCAAGGCCAGCTTGCGCGTGCTCTCGTCGTACTGCAGCGCGTTGGTGCGTTGGGCCGCGTTCAGCGCCATGCGGGCCGTGGTGCGGCTCTGCTGGGGCTGCTGGTCCAGGGCGATCGGCAGCGCCTCCAGGCTGTCCGGCGCGTGCGCGGCCAGGTCGCGGGCCACGGCGTCCAACAGCCCGCCCATGCCGGCCTGGTGCGTGGCGACCACGATGTTCCGCCAGCCGCGCAGCGTGATGCGGTCCGGCGGGGGATCTTGAGTGAAGGGCAGCGGCCCCAGGTCGAAGCCGGCGCCGGGCAAGGGCGCGGCGATCGCCTGGTTCTGATCGCCGCCGAGCGTGGGCTGGGCGACGGCGGGAAGCGCTGGAGGGGGGAGCGGTGGGACGACGGGGGGACGAGCGCGGAGACCTTCCAACGGCTGACCGGACGGGCTGCCGATGCGATCGATCAAGCGTTACCTCCAAAGGGGCGTGGTCCAGGGGTTATACCCAGCATACGACCGTCAGAGCCACGGAATGGCTTAACTTCCGGTAAAGCCACCCGCCGCGTGCTACCATCCAGGCGTGCTGACCGACGAACGCCGAGGCTACGCCTTCATGGTGGCCTCCAGTCTCTGCTTCGCGACGATGGGCGTGTTCGTCAAGCTGGCGTCCGCCGCGTTGCCCTTCTACGAAGTGGCCTTCTTCCGGGCCTTCGGCGGCGGGCTGCTCGCCATCGCCGGGATGGCGATCGCCCGCCAGCCGTTCAAGATGGATCGCCCCTGCGTGCTGGTTTGGCGCGGGGTGTTGGGCTGGGGCGCGCTGACCACCTACTTCCTTGCCATCTCGCGCCTGCCGCTGGGCGACGCCGTGCTGCTGAACTACACCAGCCCCTTCTTCACGGCGCTGTTGGCCGCCGCCATGCTGGGCGAGCAGCTGACGGCCAGGACGCTGGGGTGCCTGGCGGTGGCGACGGCCGGCGTGGCCTGCGTGGTGGGCCCCACGGGCTCCTTCCTCAACGGCGGTGCGGCGGCGGCCGTCCTGTCCGCCTTCCTGGCGGCCATGGCGTACGTGACGGTCAAGCGCGCGGCCGCCACCAACGAGCCGACGGTGATCGTGGTGGTCTTCTCGATCGTGGCCTCCCTGCTCTCGATCCCGCCCATGCTCTGGCACTTCACCGTGCCCGTGGGGCCCCAGTGGGCCTGGCTCGCGGCCGCGGCCTTCTTCGGCACGGTGGCCCAAACGCTGATGACCTACGGCTACCGCCTGGCGCGCGCCTCCACCGCCAGCGTGCTCACCTTGACCACGCCGCTGGCCGCGGCCGTGCTGGGCATCCTGTGCCTGGGCGCCGTGCCCACCATCGGGCTGGTGGTGGGCGGCCTGCTGATCTTGGGCGCCGGAGTGGCACTGAGCTGGCGGGACAAGGCGCCTTAGCAGTCCTTGTTGCGCCAAGAACGCGAGCGCATATTGGGGACATGCCCATTTCCAAAAAGGAGGAAGGGATGTTGCCTCGAACCCGAAGCGCGCTGTGGATCCTCTTGTTCGCGATCACCGCGTGCACCACCTCACCCGCCGACCCAGGCGTCCGGCGCTTGCAAGCGCCGCAACCGACCGCCGAACCATCGCCCAGCCCGATCCAGCAGGCGTTGCCGTTCCTGGCCAAGATCGGCCTCACGCCCGCCCAGACCCAACAGATCGAGGCGATCATGCGGAAGCGCTGGCCCACGCCGGACCAGGCGGAGACGCAACAGGACGGCAAGGACTACCAGGCCGCGATGCTGGCAGAAACCGTGGACCAGGACCGGCTGCGCACGCTGCTCGCGAAGTCGGAAGCGTCCCAGCGCAAGTCGAGCCTGGCCCTGGTGGCCGTGCTCAACGACGTCCGGCCGCTGCTGAGCGCCCAGCAACGCGCCAAGGCGGCGGCCGGCCTGTTGACGCCACCCAAGCCGGCGCCACAGCCCAGCCCGACCGCGCCGCCGTCGCCCACGCCGGAGGAGCAGGCCCTGGCCCTGACAGACGAGCAGCAGGGGTTGTTCAGCGCCTTGCAGGCCCCCGAGGGCGACGCCCAGGCGGTACCCAAGGCGATCGCCGGCTTGCTGACCAGCGGGGACAGCAAGCCGCTGACCAAGGCGCTGACGCCGACGCGCTCCCTCGACGAGCAGGTGGACGCGACGGTCGCCGCGATGGCGAGTCTCACGGCCGCGCAACGCAAGGCGATGTTCGCCTCCGACCAGGAGGACGACGCCGCGGGGTAGCGCACGGAAGACCAGCCCAGGTCCATGAGGAGGAAGGGATGCTGTCACGAACCCGAAGCGCGCTGTGGAGCCTGTTGGTTGCAATCACCGCGTGTTCCGCCGCCCCCACCGACCCAGACATCCGGCGCCTGGAAGCACCGGCGTCGACCGTTCAAGCGTCGCCCAACCCGGTCGAGCAGGCGCTGCCGTTCTTGAGCAAGATAAGGCTCACGGCGGTCCAGACCAAGCGGATCAAAGCGATCATTCACAAGCATTGGCCCACGCCTGACCCGGCCCAGGCGGAGCAGGCCGCCAAGGCCTTCCAGGCCGTCATGCTGGCACCGACGGTGGATACGATCCGGTTGCACGCGCTGCTCGCGAAGGCGGAAAAGGCGGAGCGCAAGTCGAGCCTGGCCTTGGTGGCCGTGTTGGAGGAAGTCCGGCCCCTGCTGACCGAACGGGAACGGGCCAAGGTGGCCGCCGCCATGTTGGCCCCGCCCAAGCCGGCGTCGGTATCCAGCCCTTCCCCGCCGGAGGAGCAGGCCCCGAGCCTGACGGACGAACAGCAGGTGCTGTTCAAGGCCTCGCAGGCTCCCCATCCCGCCGAGCGGGCGGTGACCAAGGCGATTGCCCGCTTGCTGACCCATGGAGACCCGAAGCCGCTGACCAAGGCGCTGAAGCCCCATCGCTCCGTCGCCGATCAAGTGAACGCGACGGTCGCCGCGCTGGCAAGCCTTACGGCCGACCAGCGCCAGGCGATGTTCGCCTCCGATCAGCAGAACGACGCCGCGGGGTAGCGCACGGAAGACCTGGGTATCAAGAGGGGGAGACCTTCGACGGAGATCGGCACCCCCATGGATAAGTACCACGCGGCCGGAGCGGTGCCGGCCGAGCGCATCACCTCGTGTGACGACCCGGGCCTGCGCGCGGCGCTGCACGATCCGGCCTTCGTGGCCTCGCGGCGCGTGGGCGTGGAGATCGAGTTCGTGGCCTTCGAGCAGGCCTCCGGCAAGTCGCCCGGCCAGGCCGGCTCGGCCAACGGCCCCGGCGCCATGCTGGAGTGGCTGGCGCAGGAGATCGGGCCGGAAGCGCGGCTGCTGCGCGAGCCTCAGACCGGCTGGCCGGCCATCTTGGAACTCACCAACGGCGGGCGGTTCTCGCTGGAGAACGGCGGGCAGCTGGAGTATGCCTCCACGCCCCAGCCGGGCCTGGATGCCGTGGCGGATGAGCTGACGGCGGCCTTGCGCTGGTGCGAAGGCGCCGCGGCGGGCCGCCTGGCGTTCCTGAGCCACGGCACCCACCCCACGCTGGAAGCTCGGCTTGACCCGGTCGTGCCGAACGCGCGCTTCCTCGTGATGGAGCGCTACTTCGCCCCCGAGAGCATCCACCGGTGGGGGAACTACACCTGTGCGTTGCAAGTCAACCTGGACGTGCCGCCGGACGTGGATTGGCAGGCCGCCACGGTGATGGGCTTCGAGCTCTCGCGCTTCACCCACGCCATGTTCGCCAACTCCGCCTTCCTGCATGGCGAGCGGGCCACCGGGCCCTCCGCCCGGCTGGCGTTGTCGGCCCTGGTCGATCCGAAGCGGCGGGCGGTGCCGGCGGCCGTGATCGCGGCGCCGGACCTCGCCACGGCCTTCAAGGACTGGGCGCTTGATGTGGACGTGTTGTTCGTCGGGGATCTGCCCGTGGACGCGCTGCCGCGGCGGGGCGAGCTGACCTTCCGGCGCTGGATCGAGGAGGGCTTCCGCGGGACCTGGCCCGACCTCAAGGCCTGGACCCGCCACCTGGGGACGCTTTGGCCGGACGTGCGCCCACGCCGGTTCATCGAGCTGCGGGCGGCGGACGCGCAGCCCTTCGAGCACGTGATGGCGGTGGTGGCCTTCTGGCGCGCCTTGATCCAGGTGCCCGCCGGCCTGGCGGCGGCGCGCGCCTACATGGATGGGCCGGGGGCCCTGGCCGACGTCGCCGATCCCGCCGCCCACGACGCGCTGTTGGCGCTGGCGGCGGAGGCGCTGCGCGGCACGGAGGAGGCCGGCTGGGCCGCCGCCATCGAGGCCTACCGGGCGTTCCGGGTCGAGCGCGAGCGCGGCTGGGAAGGCCTGGGCGCGGAGGCCTTCGTGGCAGCCGCCACCACGACCACGCCGGCGGCGGCGCTACGACGCGTGCGGTAGCGCGAACCAGAAGGTGCTGCCCTGGCCGGGGATGCTGTTGAGGCCGATCTCGCCCCCATGGGCCTCCACCAGGGCCTTGGCGATCGAGAGACCCAGGCCCGTCCCGCTGCGACGCAGGCCGTTGTCGAGGCGCGTGAAGCGCTCGAAGAGCCCCGCCACCTGGTGGTCCGGGATGCCGATGCCTTGGTCCCGCACCTCCACCACGGCGCGGCCGGGCTCCAGGCGCAGCGCCACGCCCACCAAGCCACCCGCGGGCGAGAACTTGATCGCGTTGGTGACCAGGTTGGAGATCACCTGCTCGATGCGCATGGCGTCGGCCACCAGCTCCAGCGGCGCCTCCGGCAGCACGAGCGTGATCGTCAGGCCGGCCTCGCGCGCCAGCGGTTCCAGGCTCGTCGTGGTCTCCCGCAGCACGGCCGAGAGGTCCGTGGGGCCGGGGGCCAGCTTGAAGGCGCCGGCCTCGATCGTGGAGATGTCCAGCAGGTCGCTGACCAGGCGCTCCAGGCGGTCCACACCCGACCCGATCTTGCCCAACATCTCCTCTTGCATGGCCGACACCGGCCCGACGGCGCCTTCCGCGAGGAACTCCGCGTAGCCCTTGATCAGCGTCAACGGCGTGCGGAACTCGTGCGAGACGGCGCTGATGATCGCGCTCTTGAGGAGATCCAGCTCCTTGAGGCGCGTGTTCTGGTCTTCCAACTCGCGCTCGAGCAGACGCCTGGCCGTGATGTCCCGGCTGATGCCGATCACGCCCAACACCTCGCCCGTTTCGGCCTTGTAGGCGTACTTGGTGGTGGAGAAGGAGATGCGGCCTCGCTCCGGGTGGTCGAGGCTCTCGACCGTGTTGTGGGTCACCCCGGTCTCCATCACGTGCAGGTCCTCCCGCGCGATGCGCCGGGCGTTCTCGGCGTCGAAGATCTCGTCGTCGCGCTTGCCCAGGAAGAAGTCCGCCGTGCGGCCCACCGACGCGGCCCCGGCCGGGTTGATCATCGTGTAGCGGCCTTGGCGGTCCTTGACGAAGATGGCGTCGGACGAGGAGTTCACGATGGCGTGGAGCCGATGCACCGTCTCGTGGACATCCGCGACATCCTGTTCGTTGGTCATGTTGGCGGCCTAGAGCGCCTCTTGAAGACCGGCGGCGGGGTCCACCAGGCCGGCGTACTTGCCGTCCGCCAGGTGCGAGCCCAGGTACGTGCAGGTGTTGTGGGCGAAGGTGGCCTGCGCGGGGCCCGCGAAGCCGAAGGCCGCGCGGCCGACGCCGTCCGGGCCGGGCCGGTCGTAGGCGAACTCGTTGTGGTGGACCACCAGGCCGCTGACCTGGCCGTCCGTGCGGATCTCCAGCATCGGTCCGGCCTGGCCGATCGCGTCGCGCACCAACCGGATCGCGTTGCCGCTGACGTCCGCGCCGGCCACGCCCGCCAGCGCGATGCCCGCGCCGGCGGGGCCTTCCGCCACCAGGCTGTTGCCGCGGATGACCGCGGCCCGGTAGACGCTCATGCCGCCGGGGGTGAAGGCCACCAGGGCGGTGAGCGGACCCTCGGGGCCGAGCGCCCGCAACTCGTTGTCGACCACGCGGGCGCCGATGCCGCCGCCGGGGCCGAAGTGCACCGCCGCGCTGCCGCGCGCGTAGATCACGTTGCCCAGCACGGTGTTGTGGTTGTTGTAGCGGCCGGACGCGTCCGAGCCGAAGTGCAGGGGGGCCAGGTCCTTGCCGTCCGCCCCGGCGCCGATCCAGCAGCCGGCGATGGTCAGGTGGTTGCCGTCCGTCACGTTGATGGCGCGGGCGGTCTGGGCGCCCCGCGGGGCGAAGCGTAGGCCGTTGAGGATCAGGTGCTCGCAGCGGTCCAATTGCAGCGTGTGGGGGTTGTTGCCGCCCACCAGCAAGGCGCCGCTGCCGGAAATCGTGATGGGGTGATCGGCGGTGCCCTTGAGCTGGTAGCGCTTGTTGGGCATCACGTACTCGCCCTCGGCGAGCACGATCAGGTCACCGGGGCGCGCCTGCTCGAGGGCGGTGGCCAGCTGCAGCGTGTTCTTGACCTTGATGCCGCGCAAGGGGGCCGGCCCGACGCGACGCTGGATGGGCTCCGGCGCGGGCGCGGGCGCGGGGCCCGGCGGCGGGATGAACCGGGGCAGCTTGAGCTCGCTGGCGCGCTTCTCGCCGGAGAGCGGGGCCGGCAGCACGGGGTAGATGCGGGGCGCGGGAGCCGGGGCGGGCGGGGGCGTGGGGGCGGGGGCCTTGGTGCCGGCCGCGTTGCCACCGAAGCGGCGGAGCTTCGCGAATTCCTCGCCCACGCGCTTCAGGTCGTCGTCCTGCGTCGCCTTGGCGCGCTTGGAAAACCACATGAGGTTCGGGTTGTTGCGGGGATCCTGGTGCATACGGGTTATAGAATCGGCCGGCCAGCGCGAAACCCGTTTATGTCGCCGTTAAAAAACGATTAAGATCCCTCCAAGGGATCATTTCAAGGCCTGCCGAAGGGCTTGGCGCAAGGTGTCCGGCTTGTAGGGCTTGGTGATCACCACGTCGACGCCGGCGGACCGCAGGACTTGCTGATCGCGCGAGCCCGCCACGCCCGTCACGGCGATGATCGGCAGGCTAGCGGTGGCAGGAGCTTCGCGCAGCGCCAGGGCCAAATCCAGACCGTCCATGCGCGGCATGAGTACGTCGAGCAGCACCAGGTCGAAGTGCTCCTTCTCGAGCAAGCGCTTCAGCGCCTCGATGCCGTCGCGCACCTGCCGCGTGGAATGGCCCTCTTCCTTGCAGATGAGGGCGGCCAGTTCGGCGTTGGTGGGTTCGTCTTCGACGATCAGGATGTGGGCCACGCCCGCCATTATACGGTTAGCGCGAACCAGAACGTCGAGCCCTCGCCCGGTACGCTGTGCAGGCCGATCTCGCCGCCGTGCGCCTCCACCAGCGCCTTGGAGATGGCGAGGCCCAGGCCGGCGCCGCCATGTTCGCGCGTGCTGCTGGGGTTCACCTGGTAAAACTTCTCGAAGACGCGCTCGTGGCAATCCGCCGGGATGCCGATGCCGGTGTCCCGCACCTCCACGCGCAAGCTGCCCGCGTCGCCCTTGGCCTCCACGGCCACGTGCCCGCCGGCCGGCGTGAACTTGATCGCGTTGCCCACCAGGTTCAGCAGCACCTGGCCGATGCGCAGGGGATCCACGGTGGCCACCAGCGGCACGCTGGGCACGAGCCCACGCAATTCCAGCACCACCTGCTTCTCCTGTGCCAGCGGGCGCAGGCTGGCCACCTCTTGCTCGATCACCTTGCCCAGGTCCGTGCGCAGCGGCTGAAGCTGGAACACGCCCGCCTCCAGGCGCGCGAAGTCCAGCATGTCGTCCACGATCCGGCGCAGGCGTTGGGTGCCGGCCTGGATCTGGTACACGTGGTCGCGTTGGGTGGGCGTAAGCTGCCCGCCCACGCCGTCTTCCAGGAACTCCGCGTACCCCTTGATCGAGGTCAGGGGCGTGCGCAGCTCGTGGCTGGCCGCATTCAGGAAGTCCGCCTTCAGCTGATCGAGCGCCTTCAAGCGGGTGATCTGCTCGCGCAACTGGCGCTGGCTCGCCACGCGTTCGGAGACCTCGTGGTTCAGCACCAGCACGCCCTCCGGCCGACCATCGCGGCTGACGATGGGCATGTAGGTGAAGTCCCAGAAGGTCTCCATCGGCACGCCGTTGACCGTGTAGGAGAAGGGCGCTTCGACCGCGCGGAAGGGCTCGCCGGTGCGCAGGAGCTGCTCCATCAGCGGGCCGTAGTACTCGCGCGTCTCCGGCAGCACGTCGAACATGCGCCGGCCCAGCATGGCCTCGACCGTCAGGCCCAGGAACTTCGCCAGGGTGGCGTTGACCTTGCGGAAGACCAGGTCCGTGTCCAGGAAGGCGATCCCGGCGGGCACGTGGGCGATCATGCGATCGAGCAACGCGCACTCGCGGCGAGACTCGGCCAACTCCGTCCGGAGCGCTGCAAGCTGCGTTTCCATCGAGTCCGGGCCATGCTGACGTTGCATGAATGCAGTATGACACCGGCATCTCGAGCATACAAGCGAACTCTTGTTAAGCGCCCAATCGCCCGGGAATACTGGGGCCATGAAGCTGTTGACCGATTGCTTGATCCTGTTCGTCGCGCTCGAACACGTCGGTTTCCTGGTGATCGAGATGTTCCTGTGGCGCACCCCGGTGGTGCGCAAGAACTTCGGCATGAGCGAGCAACTGGCGCAAGATTCCTATGTCCTGGCCATGAACCAGGGCCTCTACAACGGCTTCCTGGCGGCGGGCCTGGCCTGGGGCTGGGCCACCGGCCAACCTAACGTGGTGACCTTCTTCCTGGGCTGCGTGGTGGTGGCCGGCGTGTTCGGCGGCGCCACGGCCAAGGCTTCGATCTTCTTCATCCAGGCCTTGCCGGCGGCGATCGCCCTCGGCCTGGCGGTGTGGGGTCCGCGGTGATCGCCTTCCATTGGGACTGGCTGCTCGAAGCCACCCCCGAACAGCTTTGGCCGCTGGTCTCGGACACGAACCGCATCAACCTGCTCGCGAGCATGGCGCCCGCCAGCTTCACGGAGACGCCCAACCCGGAGGGCGGTTCGGACCGCACGGGCAACGCGCGCCAGCTGGGCTTGGGCGTGGCCTGGGACGAGCATCCCTTCGAGTGGGTCTACCCCCACGGCTTCAGCGTGCTGCGCGAGTTCCACAACGGCGTGCTGCGCCAGTACCGCTCCAGCGTGACGCTCACGCCCGAGGGCAGCGGCACGCGCCTGGTGCACCGCGTCGAGCTCGAGGCGCGCATCGCCCTGATGGCACCCTTCGTCGAGCGCGAAGGCCCGAAGCAGCAGCGCAACTGGGACCATGCCTACCGTGCGATCGACGCCTACGTCATGGGGACGGGGCCCTACCCCTTCAGCCGCACGGCCAAGGTAAAGCTGCCCGGCGCCGCCAAGGAGTTGGCGGCCGAGATCGAGGTGGACAGCCCGGATCCGGAGCTCGAGCGCAAGCTCTTCAGCTGCGTCATGGGCGAGCACGAGCACGAGCTCTGCCACCTGCGCCCGTTCTTGCTGGCGGACCGCTGGCGCGCCTCCCGCGAGGCGTTGCTGGGGTTGTGTGCCTACGCCGTGCGCCGCAAGCTGTTGATCCCGCAATGGAGCCTGCTCTGCCCGCATTGCCGCGGCGCCAAGGGCACGGCGGCGCGGCCGGAGGACTTGGCGAGCACGGTCTTCTGCAACAGCTGCAACATCAGCTTCGGGCGGGTCTCCGATGACCTGGTGGAGCTGACCTTCCGGCCCAACCCCACCTACCGCAAGGTCCAGGAAGCCACCTACTGCGTGGGCGGCCCGGGCTCGCAGCCGCATGTGCTGTTCCAGGCTCGCCTCCTGCCAGGCGCGGGCCGCGACGTGTCCCTGTCGATCGACCCCGGTCGCTACCGCCTGCGAGGGCCGCGCATCGCGGCGCCGCTGGAGTTCAACTACTTCACGGGGGACGAGGTGGCGGAGGAGCTGCCGGTCTTCGAGGCCGCGGACGCCGGTTTCACCGGCCCCGAAGCGGATGTGCAAGGCCCTAAGCTGCGCCTGCGGCTGATCAACACCACCAACACCCCCCAGGACCTCCTGATCGAAACCCGCGATTGGCGTGACGACGCCACCACGCTGGCCCGGGTGCGGGCCTTGGCGGCGGACGACGCCGTGATCGCGCAGCTGCTCGCCTGAAACGCCAAGATTAACGACAGCCTAAGGCTTTATTAAGTCGTTTTCGTGCCCCGAAGGCCACCCGCCGCTTCCCTGCGATCCGCAGGCAGCAGGCGGGTTTTCGGCATTTATAACGAACCGCTATAGGGGGGCGATTTAACAATCGGAGGGAGTTTTGTTAAAGGTCAATTAAATGTTAGCTAAAGTAGTTGTATCTAGATTTAGGCAATGCTAAGGTTAGTTTAAGTTGACGGTCCCACCCACGAGATACGATTGGAGCTCCCCAGTGGCGAAGAATATTGCTCTGAACCTTGGCGTCGTTGCCCTGCTGACCCTGGCCGCTACCGGCTGCGGTCGCACCGCCATGACCGGCGCCCCGGTCGCCGCGCAGGCTGCCTCCTCCAACACCGCCGTCGTGCAGGGCGTGACCCGCAAGTTCGGCTACGACTACGCGAAGTTCGAGAACGTGCTCGCCAAGAAGGCGCACCCCCAGCACCTCGTCCGCCAGGGCATCCTGCGCTCCCAGGTCGACAACCGCCTGAACTGCTCGCCGGTCGCCGACCAGGGCCACCTGGGTTCCTGCACCGCCTTCGCGATGGGCCGTGGCCTCCGCGAGCAGATCGCCATCAAGAACGGCGAAGACAAGTCGACCCTGTCGGGCCTCTTCCTCTACTACGTCGAGCGTGACGCGCAGGGCGACACCCAGAACGACACCGGCGCCACCATCGACGGCGGCA
>JAQBPE010000123.1 GCA_028287685.1 Cyanobacteria bacterium RYN_339
GGATCCTCCACCAAGTAATCTAGCTTACGGGGGAGGCGGGGCCTTTGGCGGATCTGCACGAAGGCGGTTGGCGCATCAAAATCCCCTTACGTCGCTTTAACGTCAGGATGCGCCGTGGCGCGGGACAACTATGGGGAGAGACGGACATTGGAGACCCCCATGGCAGACCTTATCAGCTCATCGCGCCTGTTCCAGTTCTTGCGGCAGGCGAGTCCCGCGCCAGTGGCCGTTCCCGCGCCGGTGCCGGCGGCGGTCTATGGCGTTGATTCGTGGCAGCCGGGCGCCCTCGCGGCACCTCCCCCGCCGCCGCTGCCGCCCCCCCTGCCGCCGCTGCCGCCTCCCCCGCCGCCATTGCCGCCGCCGCCGCCGTCCGCCCTGCCGCCGATCGACCTGGCCAGCGTCATGCCCCAGCTCGTGAAAGGCGCCCAGCGCCTGCTCAACGCCAGCGACGAGTTCTACGTGAAGGAGCTCTTCCGCACGCTGCTGGGCCGCGAGCCGGATGCCAAGGGCCTGCAGACCCACATGGCGAGCCTCAAGAACGGGATGACGCATGATCAGCTGCGTCAGGCCTTCCTGGCCGGCGACGAGTACAAGTCCAAGCTCAACGCCCCGGCGGCGCCCGCCCCCGCGCCAGCACAGGTCGCCGGCGACGCCATCGACTAGAGCCAGGTCGAGTTCGTGAAGGGCGTAAACGTCAGCGACATGGGCGCGGACACCTTCTACGACACCGAGCCGCTGAAGTCCTGGAAGCCGAAATCCGGGGAGCTGGTCGGCTTCGCCGTCAGCACCCCGGCCCGTGCCGGCCAATGGGGCAAGGCCGAGCGCAGCAACGTCGTGTTGGTGCGCTGGCCCTAGCGGGTTACACGAACCCCCGCACATACCCCGCCGCCCCCGCAGGCTTCCGCCCCAGGATCCGCGCCACGTCGCCGGAAACCGAGGCGTACTCGCCCGCGTCCGACGCCGCGTACATCCCCAACAGCGCGTCCACCAGGAACGGCTCCAGCCCGAACCCGCCCAGGATGTTGCCGAAGTCCGCCGGCGGCGCGTCCACGGCCGTGACCCGGCGTCCGCGCGCCTCCGTCAGCAATGCGGCCAGCTCCACGATCGAAACCGCCTCGTCCCCCGTCAGCTCGTAGGTCTTGCCCTCGTGGCCCTCGCCCGTCAGCACCGCGGCGATCACCTCGGCGATGTCCTCGCGGCTGATGTAGGCCACCTTGCCCGCCACGCCCGGGATGAAGAGCGTGTCGTTCTGCTTGGATTGCGCCAGCGTGGCCTCCAGGTTCTCGAGGTACTGGTTGTTGCGGAGGATCGTGTAATCCAGCCCGGACGCCACCAGGTAGCTCTCCGAGTCCTCGTTGGCGGCCGCCAGCGGGAAGCGGGTGGCGGGCGTGGGGTTGGTGAAGCTGGTGAAGACCACGCGCTTGACCTTGGCCGCCTTGGCGGCGTCGATGGCGGTGCGGTGTTGGCGCTGCCGGGTTTCCGGGTCGCCGTTGCTGGAGATCAGCAAGGCCACGTCGGCGTCCTGGAAGAGCGCCTCCAGGCTCGAGAAGTCGTCGAAGTCGGCATGGAGCGTGGCGTAGCCGTGGGCGTCCAGGCCCTCGGGGTTGCGCGAGCCGAGGCGGACCTCCCGCACGCCCTGGGCGGCGAGGAGGCGGGTGACGAGTTGGCCCAGCTGGCCGCTGGCACCGGTGATGGCGATGGTAGGCATGGGAAGCGGGGTCCTTTCAGGCTTCTAACTGATACAGTGTAGCTAACATAGTTACACAAAATACAAAGGCAAGGGTCATGTCGGCACCTTCGGGGCGTTGCACGCCACCACTTGTTGGGAGATGTCCGCGATGGTCGTCGCACCCAGCTCGGTTTCGAGCGCGTGCTGCGCCCGGTCCAGCGTTGTTTGCAACGCTTCCTGGATGTTGCGACCCACCATACATCGCTGGCAGGGCGCTTCGTTGTGGAGGGCGAAGAGCTCGCCGTCCTCGACGGCGCGGTAAACGTCCAACAGGGTGATGGCGCTTGCCGGCTTCGCCAACAAGGTGCCCCCGCCCGCGCCTAGCTGCGAGTGCGTCAGCCCGGCCTTGCCCAGCATCGCGATGAGCCGCCTTACCACGGCCGGGTTGGTGCTGGCGGAGCCTGCGATCCAATCCGAGGTGGTGGGCTTGCCCTCGCTCTTCTCCAGCAAGGTCAGGATGTGCACGCCGACGGCGAAGCGGCTGCTGATCGACATGGGGTGTCCTTCCGAATGTGTAACTACTATAGTTTCACATTACGGGGAAGTCAAGCCTTTTTTTACTTGCCGAAGGCCTTTGCGATGTCACGCGCGTTGGGCAGCATGTAGACCCGGTAGGTCTCCTTGGTGGTTTTCGTCGCTGCGGCCGCCTTGGACGGGCGCGCCACGAAGACCAGCTCCTTGCCGTCCTTACCGAAGCTCGGGTGCTTGAACTTGGAAAGCGGCAGGCCCCAGGGCGAGGTGCCGGCCAGGTCCAGCTTGGCGTGCTGGTGGGTCTTGGCGTCCAGCACTTCCAACCAGTTCTCGTCGCCCTGCGAGGCGTGGTAGACCACCAAGTCGGTGCCGGGCAGCGGCGACGGGTGCTTGTGGTAGATCGCGGCGTTGTGGTCGTCCAGCAACGTGCGCTGCGGGTGGTTGGGGTCGGAGAGGTCGACCATGCCGATCCAGGCATGCTCGTCGCCGCCGCCGCCGTTGGCGTCGCCGCCGGCCTGGTTGTGGAAGAAGATCTTCTTGCCGTCGGCACTCCAGACGGGGTGCTTGTCGTCGCCGGAGGTGATGCGGACGGGCGTGGCGCCCTCGCGGGTGGCGTCGAGCAAGTAAAGGCCTTCGGCGCCTTCGATGTTGCGGGCGTAGGCCGCGATTTGCTTGCCGTTGGGGCTGTACATCGGGTGCAGCAGCGTGAGCGGGCCGTCGTAGACCACGCGGGTGCCGCCGCCATTCAACGTCCGCTCCTCCAACCGCATCTCCTCCAGCTTCTTGCCGCGCGTGAACACGGGCAGGTGCTTCTGCATGCAGTAGATCAGGCGCTTGCCGTCCGGCGAGAACGAGGGCTCCACCACGTTGTGGAAGGTGGCGCCGACCACCGGGCCCGGCGGCATCTTGCCGCTCAGCCAGGCGAACCAGGCGATCATGCGCTCGGCCGGGTCGTTGGGGTCCAGGCCGGCGGCCTTCTTCACGGCGGGCGACAGCTCGATCTCTTCGCGCACGACGAACGTGACGATCGACTTGTCCGGGGCGAGGCGCGGCGCGTCGATGTTCGCGTCCGCGCTGGCGAGCAGCCGCAGCGGCGAGGCCAGCTTGATCACGGCCGGCGCGGGGTGCTTGGCGCGCTCCGCCTCGAGGTCGCCCGCGGCCTGTTGCAAGGCCCCCGGCAAATGGGCACCGCACCCCGTCAGGAGCAGGGCGGGCAGGAGGTAACGCATGGACGAACGCTTCATGCGTAAGTCATCCGCCTCGGGAACGTAAATCTTGCTTTAATTTGCTGTCAGGAAATGGTCAAATAGGCCCCATGAAAATAGGCATTTTGGGGTACGGATTTGCCGGGCGCGGCTTCCATGCGCGTCTCATCGCGCGGGTTCCAGAGCTTCAGCTCGCGGCCGTGGCGACCCGTTCCGAGGAGCGGCAAGCCCAAGCCAAAGCGGATGGCGTGCCGGCCGTCTTCTCGACGCTCGCGGACATGCTGCCGCACGTGGACTTGGTGGTGCTCGCCACGCCGCATGACACGCACCGTGACGAGGCCCTGGCCGTCATGCGCGCCGGCAAGCACGTGGTGATCGACAAGCCGATGTGCCTGTCCAGCGCCGACGCCGACCGCCTGCTGGAGGCGCGCGACGAGGCGGGGGTGCTGCTGTCGGTCTTCCACAACCGCCGCTGGGACTGGGACTACCTGACGGTGCGCCACGCGCTGGCGCAGGGCTGGTTGGGCGAGCCCTACCTGGTCGAGGCCACGGTCTTGCGCTACAAGGCCCCGCGCGGCTGGCGCGCGGACGCGGAGACCGGCGGCGGGCTGATCTGGGACTGGGGCGCGCACCTGGTGGATCAGGCGCTCCAGCTGGTGCCAGCGCCGTTGGTGGACGTGAGCTGCGAGGTGCAGCGCCGCAAGTGGGGCGCGGGGGCGGGCAGCTTCGCGCGGCTGCAGCTGCGCTTCGAGAACGGCGTGTTGTACGCCATCGAAATCGGCAACCTGGCCACGATCCTGAAGCCGCGCTGGTTCATCCTCGGCGAGGACGGCGCGTTGCGCAAGGAAGGCCTCGACCCCCAAGAGCCGGCCCTGTTGGGCGGCTTCGAGCCCGGCGAGAAGCCCGAAGAGCGGGCGCTGATCAAGACGCTGGACGACGAACGGGTGATCGACAGCCTGCGCGGCGACTGGGCCGACTACTACCGCAACGTCGCCGAGGCCGTGGCCGGCCGGGCGCCGCTGGCGGTGACGGCCGAGCAGGGGCGCCAGGTGGTGGCCGTGCTGGAAGCCGCCACGCGCTCCGCCGACGATCACCGCCCGGTGGTGCCGCGCTAACGCCGCTGGGTCGGCTCCAACTCGCGCTCCTCGATGGTGGGCGCCATGGTGTGGCGCAGGCTGGGCAGGCGGTCCCGTTGGGAGCGCAGGGTAACGCCCAGGACGATGGCCAGGATGCCGAACGCGATCGCGTAGCCGCCGATCAGCCAGGCCACGGCCAGCGCGCCGGCCGCCGGGAAGATGAACATCGCCATGCCCGCCACGACCGACAGGAGGCCGCCCGCCGCCAACATGCCCACGCCGGGCACGCGGTTGCGCAGCTCGTAAGCGGCCATCAGCTCCGCGACACCTGTGATCACGGCGCGCGCGGCGATCAGGAACAGCAGTGCGAGTGCCGTGACGCCAGGGACGAAGAAGGCCACCAGGCCGGTGAAGACGCCGGCGGCGGCGCCGAACATCAAGATCCACCAGTCGTTGCCCCGCACCGTGCCGGAGGCGAGCGCCGCGATGCTGGTGATGCCGTCCACCAGCGCATAAACGCCGAAGAGGTAGACGAACGCGGTCAGGGCCGCCCCCGGCAACATGGCGGCCGTGATGCCGAAAGCGATGGCGATGATCCCGCGAACGACGGGCGCCCACCAGTTCTCACTCATTATGCGCATGTCTGAAACCCTCCTGGGGACATCATGCGCGCCTTGCCAGAGCCAAAGCAATGCTTGAACGAAGCTTCGTTTATGTGTGTGGGTCACGGTGCGCCGCCGCCGGGCTGGCCGGGAAGTCCGGGCGGGTCATGGCGTAGATGGCGGCGTCGCGGGGCTCGCCGTCGAGGGCCATGGCGTGGCGGGCGACGCCTTCGAGGGGGAAGCCCAGGCGTTCCGCGATCGCGCGGCTGGCGCGGTGTTCGGTGTCCACGCGGATCTCCACCCGGCGGGCCGCCAAGGTGTCGAAGCACAGGCAGGTCAGGCGGCCGGCGGCCTCGGTGACGTAGCCCTTGCCCAGCTCGTCGGTGCGCAGCCAGTAGCCGATCTCGAAGCGGCCGAGCTCCCAGTCGAAGCGGTGCAGGCCGGTCCCGCCCAGGAACCGGCCGTCCGCCTTGCGGAAGATGCCCAGCGTGAAGTCCTGGCCGAGGTCGAACTTGCCGCGGTTGCGGCGGACGGAGGCCTCCGCCTCTTCGAGCGTGTTGGTGCGCCAGGGCAGCCACCGGTGCAGCTCGGCACGGCTGGCGTCGATGGCCTCGAAGAGCGCGGGGCCGTCGGTCGGCTCGTAGCACCGGAGGACGAGGCGTTGGCTTTCGATGCGGTACGGCATGCGCGTCATGGGGCCATTAGACCATGGGACGGCTCCCTCCTTCGGGCGGAGGTGCTACCCTGGGGCGATGGGCTACAAGGACCTGGCGGCGTTGCTGGTGCTCGCGGCGTTTTGGGGGGCATCGTTCCTGTTCATGCGCATCGCGGCGCCCGCGTTCGGGCCCGTGCTGCTGGTGGAGCTGCGCGTGTTGCTGGCCGGCGTGGCGCTGTGGATCTACGCGCGCGCCACGGGCGAAGGCCCCGTCGCGCGCGAGCACCGCTGGCACCTGGCGGTGGTGGGCGTGTTGAACTCCGTGCTGCCGTTCACGCTGATCGCCGCCGCGGAGCTGGTGCTGCCGGCCTCGCTCGCCGCGACGCTGAACGCGGCCACGCCGTTGTTCGGCGCGGTGATTGCGGCCGTTTGGCTGCGCGAGCGGCTGACGCTCGCCAAGGTGGCGGGCTTGCTGGTGGGCCTGGGCGGCGTGATGCTGCTGGTGGGGTTGGGGCCCGTGCCGCTGACGGCGCCGATGGGGGTGGCGATCGCCGCGTCCCTGGCCGCCGCCTTGCTCTACGCCGTGGCCGCCGTCTACACCCGCATCCACCTCCAGGGCATGGCGCCGACCGCCTCCGCGACTTACAGCCAGCTGTGCGCCGCCGCGGTGCTGCTGCCGGCCGTGCCGTTCCTGCTGCCCGCGGCCATGCCCGGTTGGGATGCCGTCGCGGCCGTGGTCTTCCTGGCGCTGGCGTCGACCGCCTTCGCCTACGTGATCTACTTCCGGTTGATCGCGCGCGTGGGGCCGGTCAAGGCCACCATGGTGACCTATCTGGCGCCGGTCTTCGGCATGCTGTGGGGCGCGCTGTTCCTGCACGAGACCGTCAGCCCGGGCATGGGGGCGGGCTTCGCGCTGGTGGTCGCGAGCGTGTTGCTGATCAACCGCGGTTGAGTTCATCCCGCCGCAACGTGGGGATCCCGGTCGCGCAACAGAATGCTGGCATGCTGGGGTTGATGCCCAGAGCCCTTCGCCTAAGAGCCTTGTTCAACGCCCTCACCGGCCGACCACCGGCGGAGCCGAGCCCCCGTGACCTGGCGTGCCGGCGCCTGGCCAGCGAGCTGGGCGCCCGGCAACCGCCTCCCTACGAGCCGACGCCGGAAGAGCCTTGGTACAACAAGGCCCTGGAAAGGATGCGCCGGGACGGCAGTTAGCGCAGGCGAGCCAGCACGGCCTCGACCTCGGCGGCCCAGCGCGCCACCAGCTCCCCCGCGGGGCCCTCGCGCGCCAGCCGACCGGCCTGGCCGCTCCACATGCCCATCAAGTCCGTCAGCCCCCGCGCCGTGGCGGCCTTGCGGATGTCGCGCGTGAGCGCGTTCTGGAGCGGGTAGGGCAGGATGGGCGCGCGGTGCATGGCCCGCACGAAGCGGTTCTCGATCGCGCGCACGGGCTTGCCGGAGAAGACGGACGTCACCACGGTGGCCTCGTCCGTCACCTGGCTCATCGCCGCACGGTGGGGGGCGCTGGTGCCGGCCTCGTTCGCCAACAGGAAGGCCGTGCCCAGCTGCGCGCCCACCGCGCCCAGGGCCAGGGCGGCGGCGATGCCACGGCCGTCCATGATGCCTCCCGCCGCGATCACCGGCGTGCGCACGGCATCGACCAGCTGCGGCACCAGGCCCAGCGTGCCCGTCAGCGCGGCCTCGAACGGGCCCAGGAAGGTGCCGCGGTGCCCCCCGGCCTCCGCGCCCTGGGCCACGATGAAGTCCACCCCGGCGGCTTCCAGCGCCACCGCCTCCGCCACCGTGGTCGCCGTGCCCATCACGACGGCGCCGGGGAAGTCGCGTGCGAGGATGCCGAAGGCGTAGGTCACGACGGGGACGCGTTCCTCCTGGATCACCTGGACGACCTCCTCGAAGGCCTCGGGCGGCCCGGGTTCCGCGGTGGGTAGGCCCAGCTCCGCGCGGAACGGCTCCAGCCGATGTTGCGCCTCGAACAGGTCCGCGGCGTCCACCGCGACCGGGTCGGCCAACAGCAAGTTCACGCCGAAGGGGGCATCGGTCAAGGCGCGCACGCGCCGGATGGCCGCGCGGACCTGCTCCGGCGTCTGGTACGCCGCCGCCAGCATGCCCAGGCCGCCCGCGGCGGAAACGGCCGCCGCCAGTTCGGGCGTGCTGGGCCCGCCTGCCATCGGCGCCTGGATGATCGGCCAGCGCAGGCCCAGGCGTTGCGTCAGCGGGGTTTCATTCCACATGGGGCCTCCAGGCGAGCGCGCGCCAATCGTCCAGGGCGTAGCTTTCCGGGCGGCGGCCCAGCAAGGCGCCATACCGCACGCTGACCTCCGGCAGGTCCGTTGCCGTGAGGCCGGACAGCACCAGCCCGCCGCCAGGGGTCAGCCGGCGGCACAGGGCTTCCGCGTGCTCCAGTAGGATCGCGCGCAGGATGTTGGCCACGATGAAGTCATAGGGACCGTCCAGGCCTTCCAGGCTCGCAGCCGTATGGAGCGCCACCTGGTTGAGCGCGGCGTTCTCCCGCGCATGCGCCAGGGCCCCCGGATCGATCTCGACGGCGTCCGCGACGGCCCCCTGCAAGATGCCCGCGATGGAAAGGATGCCGTTGCCGGCGCCGAAATCCAACAGGCGCCAGCCCTCCCGGCGCGGCGCGAGCGACTTGATGGCCCTCAGGCAGAGCCGCGTGGTGGCGTGGCTGCCGTCACCGAAGCCGACCCCCGGTGCCAGCTTCATGACGGCCCTCCCATAAGGCGCTTGCCCAGGCGGCGGTCCAACGTCTTCTGGCGCTTCTTCAAGGCCTGCTCGACCTCCTCCAACTCGCGCAGCATGCGGGCGAACAGGTCCCGGCCTTCGGAGCGCGCGCGCGCCTCGTGCCGCATCAGCTTGGCCAGCGGCGTGGCCTCCAATGTCGCCAGCGTGGCGTCGGCCTGGGTCAAGCGTTGCTCGACCACGGCGATCTGGGCATCCAGCAGGGCCAGCGTGTCGCCCGGCTCCTGGCCCAACAGGCGCTGCGAGAGCCAGGCCACGTCGCCGCGCCTGTAGGCCGCGTTCACTTCCGCCATTTGGACCTCGCGCTGCCGCCGCTCGTCCTCGTCGGCCGCCAGGTCCGGGTGCACGCGCTTCGAGAGCGAGCGGTAGACCGCCTTCAGCTCGTCGTCCGGCTGTGCCCGCTCCTCCGGTTCCGGCGCCGCCACCAACCCGTCGGCGCGGGCCCGCAGGCGCTCGGCCTTGCGGCGCTTGGTGTTGTCGTCCGGGTCCAGGCGCGCGGCCTTCTCCGCGATGGTGGCCTCCAACTCGTCCAGGGCCGCGTAGGGGACGGCGAAGGCTTGCCAATAGCGCAGCTCGAAGGCGGCGAGCGCGGCCTTGAGGTCTGCCAGCGCCGCCTCGCGCTCGGCCATGTCCCGCTCCAGCCGGCCCAGCTCGGCCTGGCGCAGCGCGCGATCCCGGTCTTCCGGGGTGGAGGTCTTCACGAGTTCCATGGCCTAAACGGTAACATGCCGGCGCGGGTATGAGAGGCCTGGAGGGTTGCTTGGAGCTGCGCGCCGGACCAACCGTGCTGATCGGGCTGCTGCTGGTGGGCTGCAAGGGTGCGCCGGCGCCTACGCGCGCGACCGTCACGCCGACCCCGGCGCACGCGACTTCGGCGCCCACCGTGGTCGCCGCCACGCCGCTGGTGACGCCCGTCGCCCCCATCATCGGCGACGCCGGGGCGAGCCTGGTCGGCAAGGTCAAGGCGCCTGCCTCGATCATCAGCGACAACGGCGCCGCCGTCGTCGGCAACAACGGCGCGGGCTACCGCCTGGCCGACGTACCGGCCCAGGTCCCGGTGGTCGGCGCCACCGTGCGGTTCACGGACGCCGCCGGCGTCCCGCTGAAAGATGCCCAGGGCGTGCCCCTCACGGCGGTCACGGACGCCCAGGGCGCCTACAGCCTGGCGGCGCCGCTGCCCGCCCACAACGTGCTCGCCACCGTCAACCTGGGCGCCAAGGGCGCGTTGCAAGCGGTGGCCGCGCCCGGGGCGAAGCAGGTGGACATCGAGCTGGTCTCCACGCTCACCACCGGCTACATCCTGGATCAATACGTGATGGGCGACCCCGTGGTGCTGGATAAGCTGCCGGCGGCGGTGGAGGCGCAGACGCGCGGCAAGGCCGCCGCGGCCGTGGTCGCGGTGCCGGATGCGCTCACGCGCACCCAGATCGTGGCGGCCGTCGAGGCGCTGCGCAAGCGCGACAAGAGCTTCGACGACCAGATGGAGGTGGTCAAGCGCCTGCTGGTGGCCGCCGGCCAGTCCGACCTGGGGGCCGGCCAAGCCGCTACCGACGTGTTGCTGTCCGCTATCACCACCCTGGCCGTGCTGCCCGGCGGCGACACCTTCTTCGGCTGCCCGGACGACGGGCGGCTCTGGCGCCTGGGCGCGGACGGCGTGCTGCGGCGCGCCACCGCCGCCGAGGGCACCAAGTTGGTGCCGGTGGCGCTGGCGCCCGACGGCGCCGATGGCCTCTTGGTGCTGGAAGCGCAGCGGCTGGTGCGGGTGGACCTGGCCGGCGGCGTCAAGGAACTCTGGAAGGCGCCCTGGGACGGCGCCAAGCCCGTCCACCCGCAGGCCTTGGCGCTCGCGCGGCAGGCGGACGGCCGGGTGTTGGTGCTCGCCGGGGGCTCCTGGGACGGCACCGTGGGCCTGTGCAACGTGGGCCAGCCCGTCCCGCCCCCCACCGTGCCGGCGCGCCTCTACCAGGCCGGGCAGGACGCGCCGCTGCACACCTTCACGGCCGCGGAGACCAACCAGCTTACGAACGTGGTGGCAAGCGGCGTCTTGCCCACCGGGCCCTGGCGCCTCGGCCTCTCCGCCTTCCGCTCGCAGCGCGCCGGGGAGTCCGGCATGCCCGATCCGCTCTGCCACAGCACGGCGCGGGCGTTGTTGGAGTTGGACCCGGTCACGTTCGCGTTGAAGCCCGCCAGCCCGCCCGCCACCGGCAACTGGACCCTGGATCAAGCCGGGGCCGTGGTCGCCGTGGACGACCTTTACAAGCAGGTGCAGGCCTTCGGCGGGAACGTCGGCTGGGACCAGGGCTCGTTGTTCGGCTCGGAGTACCTGCCCTACTGGAGCGGGGCGGAGGGCGTTGCCGCCACCGGCCATTACGTCGTCCGGGCCGCGGCCGGCAAGGTCTCGCTGCTCGCGGGCGCCACGCGCGTGGCGGATGTGGGCGATGCCTCCCAGATCACCTTCGTGCGCCTGACGGCCCTGGCGGCGAATGCCACCGGGCAACTGGCGGCGCTGGACAGCGCGGCGAAGCTGCGGCTGTGGTCGATCCCGGCTAGCGGAACCGCCAAGGTGGTCCACGACTTCGACGCGCCCGGCCTGGTGCCCACCGGTCATGACTTCTTGCCCAAGGCCCTGCGCCTGGGAGCGGACGGCACGATCTACGCGATCACGGACGGCCCGGACATCTTCACCCAGGACGGCAGCCGGCTGTGGAAGGTGGCGCCGGACGGCACGGCGGCCGTGGTGGCGGGCGGGACGGACGGCCTCAACTTGTTGGATTTCGTGCCGCGCGCCGATGGCAGCACCGTGACGCTCTTCCGCGGAGACGCCGGGTTGCTGTTGCGGCGCCAACCGGCAGGCGGCGGCGCGGCCGTCGACACCGCCATCGCGGAACCCACGGTGGGCGCGATCGATCGCCTGGCCGTGGTGGACGACCAGACCTACTACCTGGCGGGCCGCCGCGCCTGCTATCGCTGGACGGCCGCGGGCCTGACGCCATTGGGCACCGGGGTGGATTGGCTGGCCAACATGTATATCCAGGGGCTGAACGACGAGACCTACCTGGCCGTGGACGGGAAAAAGCGGCTGTACGGCAGCAACGGCAGCCGCGTCTGGCGCTTCGATCCTGGCTCCGGCAAGCTGACGGCGATCGCCGGCGTCGGAGCGGCCGCCTTCCACGGCGACGGGACGAACGGCTCGACGGGCTTCTTCCTCTCCAGCCCGGCGGTGGATGGCCAAGACACGCTCTATTTCCTGGATCCCGGCAACCGGCAGATCAAGCGCCTGCCCGCGGCCCAGCAGCCACCCGACGGTATTTAACGACAGCATCCGCCAAACTTAAGCAGCCCTTTACCGTTTGCCGGGCCCCCGCCCCGATAAGGGTGGAGGAGTTGTAAAGCACGGAGAGGCCGCCCGCCGGGAGGGGCGCCTTGGCGCGTGCTTTGCAGGAGGGAGTTACCATGGAAGCTCTTGGAGCCTGGATCCGCACGCGGTTCCTGGGTCAGCCGACGCCCCCGGCGTCGAACGGTTCGACGGCCTCGCCGAACGCCGCCCCGGCCCAGCGTCCCTGGGGGCTGGACCAGTACGCTGGCGGCGGCGCGCCCTCCGCGATCCCCTTGCCGGGCTTCCTGCGCTCGGCGGCCCCGCCCGTGGCGGCGCCGATGACGGAAGCGCAGGCCGAGCTCGCGATCCAGCAGATGGAATTGCAGGTCCAGCGCATGGTCCAGCAGGTCCAGG
>JAQBPE010000187.1 GCA_028287685.1 Cyanobacteria bacterium RYN_339
TCGAGCCGGACGGCACCTTCCCCAACCACGAGGCCAACCCCCTCGTGGAAGAGAACCGCATCGACATGATCAACAAGGTGCGCGAGACCAAGGCGGACCTGGGCATCGGCCTGGACGGCGACACCGACCGCGCCTTCTTCGTGGACGGCACCGGCCACTTCTGCGACGGCGACTTCATCCTGGGCCTGCTCGCCAAGCCCGTGCTGAAGATGCACCCGGGCGCCAAGATCATCTACGACGTGCGTTGCTCCGACTTCGTGCGTGACACCGTCAAGAACCTGGGCGGCGAGGCCGTGATGTGGAAGGTGGGCCACGCCTTCGCCAAGACGAAGATGCGCGAAATCGGCGCGGAGTTCGGCGGCGAGGTCAGCGGCCACTACTACTTCCGCCACAAGGACGCCTACTTCGACTCCGGCTGCCTGACGGCCCTGCTGATGCTCCAAACGCTGTCGGACCAGGGCCAGAGCCTGGAACAGGCGATGGGCGAGACCAAGGCCTACAACATCTCCGGCGAGATCAACTCCAAGGTCAAGGACGCGGACGCGATCATGGCCAAGATCGAGGCAGAGTACGGCCCCAAGGGCAAGATCGTCACGATCGACGGCCTGTCCGTCATCGCCGACACCTGGTGGCTGAACATCCGCAAGAGCAACACGGAGCCCTTGCTGCGCCTCAACTGCGAGGCGAAGACCAAGGAGCAGATGGAGAAGCTGCGGGACGAGCTGCTCGCCATCATCCGGGCGTAAGCCCAAAAACGAGCCCGGCGCTTCAGGCGTCGGGCTTTTCGCTGCTCGTCAACACGAAGCCCACCTGCCGTTCCAGCGCCTCGCCCAGCGCGCGCCAGTAGTCGGGCTCGCCTGGCGAAAGGCGCTTCAGGCTGATCGAGCGGTTGCCGTTCACGTCTTGGCGGATCGTCAGCGGCAGGTGCGGCTCGGCTTGCGCCTTGGCCAACGCGCTGGCCAGCTCCGGCGGGCCCTCCGCCAAGGCGTAGACACCCTCGCGGGCCTGCAAGACGCCCACGCGCTGCGGCGGCGTGCCGCGGCGCCAGGCGTATAGATGGGTTGGCCCTCCGCTCAAGGCCGCGGGTCTCCGAACTCCCGGCCGTACTCGCTCGCCACTTCCTTGGCGTCGCGCTCGAGGTACTGGGCCTCGTACTTGGCGTTCCACTCCGCGATTTGCTTGCCGGGCCCGCTGTTGGCGGCCTCCAGCTCCTTGGTGGCCTTGGCCAGGCGCGTTTCGAGCTCGGCCAGGTCCTTGGGCATGCGCGGGCTGCCGAGGTTCTGGATCTTCGCCCGCACGTCGGACTCGATCATCTTGAGGTAACCCACCTCGTCGGCGGCCGGGCCGGCCTTCGCCCACCAGTTGTCCACCAGCTCGCGCGCCGCCGTGCCGGGCTGGGTCTCGGCCAGCAGCTTGGAACGCACGGCCCGCAGGTCGTAATGCAGGTTTGGCGCCAATTTGGTCTGGCGATCGGAGAACCAGGCGTCGAGCTTCTGCACGACGGGCGACATCTCCGAGGCGCCGGTGGCCTTCTTCAGCGTGGAGCGCACGCCGGCGTAGTCGGCCGCGTCGAACCAGGCCGTCTTGCTGGTCTGGGTGTTCAGCCATTGCTCCAGCGCCTTGGCTTCCGGGCTGCCCTTGGGGAACTGCGCCATGAGCTCGCCAATAACGGCCTCGCGCGGCGCCGTCAGCAGGCCTTGGGCCTCGGTGAGCGCGGCCCGGGTGGCCTTGTTGGCCTGGTCGATCTGCCCGGCGGCGGCCTCGGCGATCGCCCCCGGCGGCTCGTGGTACTGGCCGGCCTTCAGCTCCGACGCGTACGACTCCACCGCGGAGGTGGCGCGCGACGTCAGCTTCAGCGAGCCCTTGTTCTCCACCAGGTAGCGCTGGTAGGCGTGCGTCTGCTCTTCCGCGATCACGTTCGTGAGGTAGCCCAGGTCCTCGTTCAGGAGGGCGGGGTCGATGAAGACCTTGCCCTCCTTGGAGACGCCCGCCAGGTGCTGCTCCAGCGGCGCGAACTCGATCGGGGCCGGCGGGAAGTGCAGGGCCTCGCCGAAGTTCCGCTGGATGTGGGCGGCGATCTCGCGGCCCACCTTGGCGCGCAGCGGGGAGTTCTGGGGCAGCGCCTTGAAGGCCTGGTTGGCCTCCTCCAGCGAGGTCACGGAACGCGTGTAGCCGCCTTCCTTGATCTTGAGGTCCTTCAGCGAGGCCACCAGGTCCTCGCTGTGGTCGATCAAGTGGCCGCGCACGGCGTCGGAGATCTCCGTCTGGATCACGTCGCCCTTGCCCAGCTTCTCCGCGAAGGCCTGCTGCTCCTTCAGGATGGCGGCGGGGTCAACGGCGCCGCCGCGGATCTCGCCACCCAGCTGCTCGGGGGTGAACTTGGCTTCCAGCTTGGCGCCGCGCGCCTTGGAAGCGACCTCGGCGTTCCCGCCGTTCGGCACGTAGCGCGCCCGCAGCTTGGCGGCGGTCTCCTCGGCCAGCGGGATGATCTTCTGCAGGCCGGGCAGGCCGCTGATGGCCTTGCCGACCTTGTTCCAGGCGGCGAAGTTGCCCTTGAGGCCCAGGGAGAAGATCTTGGTGGAGGTCTCCAGTCCCAGGTTGATGAAGTTCTTGCCCAGCTCCACGGCCTGGCCGGCCTTGGCGCCCAGCTCCGCGTCCTTGACCATCTGGGCGGCCTTCACGGCCACTTCCGACTCCTGGGCGGCCTTGGCCACCTTCATGACCTTGGCGCCGGTCTCCGTGGCCTTGGCGGCCTCGATGACCTTCATGGCCTTCATGCCGACTTCGCTGGCCTTGGCGGCTTCTGCCACCTTCGCGAAGCGGGAAATCTCGGCCACCTTGCCGCCGGTAGCCGCGACCTTGCCCGCGCCGGCCGCGCCGCCGCTGACGAAGAAGCTGCCGATGTCGCCGGTGACCTGGCCGAGCGCGCCCGCCCAGTTGCCCTGCTTGATGTCGTCGAGGGCGTTCTGGAAGAAGCCCTTGAGGATGGCACCGCCCTCGCCCATGGCGCCCTTCATGGACTCCATCGGGTTCTCGCCGTTGACGGCGGCGTCGTACAAAGTCCTGGCGTTCAGGAAGGGCGGCAGGAAGGCGCTAGCGGTCCAGAGCATCGAGCCCAATCCCTTGATGAGCTCGACCGGGTGGGTCACGCCTTGCAGCGCACCGTCGACCAGGCCGACCACGGAGTTGGCGAGACCGGTGGTAAAGCGCACGGCCTGGCCGATGACGGGAATCTTGCCAATCGTGTTGTCGATGACGGAGCGAAGACCCCCCAATACGCCGCCAACGGCCTTGCGGACGGGGTCGAGTACCTTGCCGGCCAGCTCCAGCGGGAAGAAGACGACGTGGCCGGCCTTTTCGAGCAGCTTGCCGCCGAAGTCGAGCGCCTTGCCGAGGAAGCCGAAGGGGCCCTTGTGCTCCTTGGGAGCGGGCTTGTCGGCCTCCACCAGGCGGCGGCCGACCATCATCATCTGCTTGTCTTTGGGCAGTTGCGGTTCGAGCTGGGCGACGGCGGCCTGGACCTGGGCGAAGGAGTCCGCGTAGGTCGTGCCGGTGGCCAGCTTGGCGCCTTCATCGGCGAGTTGCTTCAACTCGTTGACGAGCTTGCGGGCCTCGGCCACGTCGCCCTTCTGCAAGGCGGCATCCAGCTTCTGGTAGTCCGTACCAATACGCTGTCCCAACGCTTCGATGCCGGCCGTGTTCTTGTCCTGGACCAGCGCGGGCGCAACAGGCGCAACAGGCGCCACGGCGCCGCCGGCGGGCGTGGGGCCCATCGCGTTGATCTGGCGTAACGCGGTGTCGTAATCGATGCCGCCGCCCATGTTGTTGATACCGCTCATCCTTGCCTCCGCGCTTGCTTAGTTCTTACGCCGTGGTTGGCGCTTGGCTTCGTTCTGGGCCGCGAGGTCGCTCAGCGAGACCCACCCTTCCACGGCCTCCAGCTCGGCGCTGGCCTCGAGCGGCGGCTGCGGCTCGGTGAGCTTGACGCGCCCGGTGGCGCGGGGCCCCACCATCCCGGTGGCAGCGGCGGGGGCGTGCTGGCGGACGGGCTTCAGGGTGCCGGTGCGGGCCTTCTCGCGGATCGCGGCGCGGGCTTCCGGCTTGGGCGCTACCGGCTTCACCGGGCCGCTGCCCTGGGCCAGCCTCACCTGGCGCCGCAGCGTGCCAATGGCCGTCTTCAAGTTCGCCATGGCGGCCGCCAGCTTCTCCGGATCGTAGGTGTCCAGCTCGCTCGCCATAAGGTTCCTCGGGTGATGTTACGTGGGCTTAGAGTTTCCTTATCCCCCGCCGGAACCGCCTGCACGCCGGAATTAACGGCCGCCTTACAACCATTTATTATGGTTTTAAAAGAACGCCCGATCCGCACGGCGTGTCGCTCAAGAGTCTCCCTGGACCAGCGGTAGGCGGTACCAGAAGGTGCTGCCCTGGCCCGGCACGCTGGTCACGCCGATCTGCCCGCCGTGCGCCTCCACCAGCGCCTTGGAGATCGACAGGCCCAGGCCGGTGCCGCCGGCCTGGCGCGTGGCGGTCATGTCCAGCTGCTTGAACTTCTCGAAGACCTTGGGCAGGTCTTGCTCCTCGATGCCCAGGCCGGTGTCCGTCACCTCCGTGACCAGCTCCTGGCCTTCCACGCGGGCCGTGATATGCACCTCGCCGTGGGCGGGCGTGAACTTGATGGCGTTGCTCAGCAAGTTCGTGAGCACCTGGATCACGCGGGGCCCATCCAGGTACGGGAGCATCGGCACGTCCACTTCCGTTCGCAGCCGGATGTCCTTGTCTTCCGCCAGCGGCTCCATCGTCGCCACGACATCCATCACCAGCGGGGCGTAGGGCGTGGGGTGGCAGTCCATGTCGAACTTCCCGGCTTGCAGCTTGGCGAAGTCCAGCAGGTCGTTCACCAGCATCAGCATGCGGTCGGCGCCGTTGAGGATCTTGCCCATGTAGTCGAGTTGCTGGGGGTTCAGCGGCCCCACGACCTCGTCTTGCAACAGGCTGGAGAAGCCCATGATGAAGTTCAGCGGGGTGCGCAGCTCGTGCGAAATCACGCTCAAGAACTCGTCCTTGTAGCGGTCCAGCTCCATCAGCTCCCGGTAGGCCCGCTGCAGCTCCTGCGCCGCATGCTTGCGATCGCCCACGTCGATCAGCAGCTCCAGCACCACCGGCTCGGGGCTTTCGGCGCCTGTCTGGACGGTCATGCGCGCCTGCACGTGCCGCGTGTCGCCGTCGCGGTGGCGCAGGGCCAGCTCGCCGCTCCAGGCGCCATCCTGCTCCAGCGTGGGTTGGATCGCGTCCACCGGCGCGAGGGGACGCAAGAGGTCCACCAGGTCCCGCCCGAGCACCTCGGCGCGCGTGAAGCCGAACAGGCGTTCCGCCCCGCGGTTCCAGTAGGTGACCTTGCGGCTGTGCAACTCGCGCACGATGATCGCGTCATGGGCCAGGTCGAGCAGCTGGGCCTGTTGTTGCAGCGCGCGTTCCGAGGCCTTGCGCGCCGTCACGTCGCGCACCACCGCCATGGCATAGGCGACGCCGTCGGGCCCGGTGGTGGGGCTGAGGCTGAGCTCGACCGTGAGCTGCGTGCCGTCGCGACGTAGGGCGGGGAGCTCCACCGGCTTGCGCGCGTCGATCAGCGGTCCGTGGCCGGTTTCGTGGAACCGGTGCATCCCGTGGTGGTGCGCGGCCCGGTGCTGGGGCGGGATGATCACCTCGACGTCGCGGCCCACCATCTCTTCGGAGGTGTAGCCGAACATCGCTTCGGCGGCGGGGTTCCAGAGCACGATCTGGCCGGTGGCACCGTCGGCAACGATCACGGCCTCCGGGATCTGCCAGAACAAGGCGCCGATGCCGAAATCCAGCGGGGATGAGGAACCGTGGGCCATGGCCTTATGATGCCACCGGGGCGACCTGGCGTCAAAGATTGACAGCTACGCGGACGGCGGCCAGCATGGGCGCATGCAAGCAGCCGTTTTGGTAGGCCTCGGGGGGATCTTGGGTGCCTGGGCGCGCCTTTACCTGGGGCTGGCCGTGGCGCTCCGCACGAGCACGGGCTTCCCCTACGGCACGTTGTTGATCAACCTGCTCGGCTGCTTCATCTTGGGCGTGGTCAACACCCTGGTGCTGGAGCGCGGCGTGCCGGACGTCTGGCGCCTGGCCGTCGGCGTCGGCTTCTGCGGCGCCTTCACCACCTTCTCGACCTTCGGGTTCGAGACGCTGGCGCTGCTGCGCGAGGGGCGCTACGCGGCCGCGGCGTTGTACGTGTTGGCGAGCAACTTGCTGGGCTTCGGCTGCGCGGCGCTGGGCTGGCTGGTGGCCAGGGCCTGAGGAATGTGGGATCCTGGCGGCAACAGGAGGTAGCCCATGATCTTGATGACGCTTCTGGCCGCCGCCGGCCTGGTTGGCCAGCCCGCCCCCACCTTCACGTTGCCCGACGACCGGGGCGGCGAGGTCAAGCTGCTCGCCTACAAGGGCAAGCAGGCCGTGATCCTGGCCTTCTTCCCCAAGGCCTTCACCTCCGGCTGCGAGAAGGAGATGATCACGTTTGGGAAAGACAAGAAGAAGTTCGACGCCCTGGGCGCGCAGATCCTGGGCATCAGCTACGACGACTCCAAGAAGCAGCACGAGTTCGCCGTGCACTGCGCCGCCGACTTCCCCTTCCTCTCCGACGACGGCAAGGTGGCCAAACTCTACGGTGACGAGAAGGCGATGGTGGGCTTCAAGTACGCCGGCCGCCGCACGGTGGTGATCGACAAGGCCGGCCTGGTGCGCTTCGTCTACGACGGCATGCCGGACAACGCCAAGATCCTGGCCGACCTCAAGACGCTCAAGAAGTAGCTTTCTCGGCTGTTTGGGCGCCCCCCTCCCGGTGCTAGGTTTAGCTGGGAGGGTTCCACATGTTCCATGACCGCGAAGAGGCCGGCCGGCTCCTGGCCGGGGCGCTGGAAGACTATCCGCGCCTGCGCACCTGCGTGTTGGCGCTGAATGGGGGCGGGGCGCCTGTCGGGCGCGCCATCGCCGATGCCTTGCGGGTCCCGCTGGAGGTGATGGTGGTGGAGCCCATCTCGCCCCCGCGCGACCCCGACGTGGCGATCGGCTGGGTCACCGCCCGCGGCGCCACCTGGCTGGACCGCGCGCGCCTGCGCCGCCTCTACCTGCCGCCGGGCTACCTGGCCACGGAGACGGAGCTCCGCCGCGAGGCCGCCCGGGATCACGAGGTGGCCCTGCGCCAGGATGCGCCGCGCGTGGACCTGGCCGGCAAGGTGGTGATCCTGGCGGCCGACGGCGTGCCCGACGTCGGGATGGTGACGGCCGCCGTGGAGGATCTGCGCTGGCGCGGCGTCGCCCCGACCTGGATCGCCCTGGCGGCCCCGGTGGTGTGGCCGGAGCCCAAGCGCTTGTTGCCGGACATCCTCGACGAGCTGATCTTGCTGCACACGCCGACGGCGATCGGCACCGTGGGACAGGACTACCGGGAGTACGCGCCGGTGGGCGACGCCGAAGTGCGGCGGTTACTGGAGCGTTGAGGCATCCAGCAGGCACGCGGTCGGCACGCCCAGCGCCCGCGCCAACAAGGCCCAGGTGCGGGGTGACGGCGCATGGTCGGTGGATTCCAACAGGCCCACCAGCGACATCGGCAGCCCGGTACGCAGCGCCAGGTCGCACTGCGTCAGGCCCTGGCGCTCGCGGCAGGCTCGCAGGCCGCGCAAGGGCAAGGCCTGGTCATGCAGCGTCCGCGGGGTGTCGCGATCCAGCCGGGCCGCCAAGGCGGCCGGCATCGCCAGGCGGCGTCGTTCGTCCATGGGGCGATCTTAGCAACCACCTGCCCGGTCGGGCCGTGATCCCCGTCCATGGGCTTATAATCGGACGACGATGACCGACGAGCTCGCGCGACTCCGCGCCGAAAACCAGCAGCTCCGCGCCCAGCGCGAGCACATGGAGACCCGCGCCCAGGCGGTGATCGACCAGGCGCTGTTCAGCATCCAGCTCTTCGCGCCCGATGGCTCCGTGCGCTACGTCAACCGCGCCTTCGAGGAGCTGTGGGGGCTGACGGGTGCGTATCTGGTGGAGATCGGCTACAACATCCGCCAGGACGAGCAACTGGCGGCCAAGGGCATCCTGCCCCTGATCGAGCGCGCCTTCCAGGGCGAGGCGGGGGACCTCCCGGTGATCCACTACGATCCGGCGGAGGTCGGCATCGTGGGGCGGCCGCGCTACGTGGGCGCGTACATCTACCCGGTCAAGGACCAGGACGGGCAGGTCCAGGAGGTCGTGCTGGTCCACCAGGACGTCACGGCGCGCGAAGAGGCCGAGCTGGAGCTGCGCCGGGCCATGGAGCGGCTCGATCACCAGAACCAGGTGGTGGAGCAGGAGGTCGCGCGGCGGACCGTGGAGCTGCGCGCCGAGCGCGGCTTCTTACAAACGTTGCTGGACAACCTCAACGAGGCGATCGTGGCCTGCGACGCCACGGGCGCCCTCACGCTCTTCAACCCGGCCGCGCGCCTGCTGCACGGCCAGGAGCCAGGCGACATGGCCGCGGCCTGGAGCGCGCGCTACGGCTTGCTCGCCCCTGATGGCGAGACGCCGCTGCCCATGGAGCAGATCCCGCTGTACCAGGCGCTGCACGGCGGCACCGTGCGCGATGCGGAGCTGGTGGTGCTCGCGGCCGATGGGCGCAAGCGCACGCTGTTGGCGACCGGCCGCGCGATCGTGGCGCCGGATGGGGAGAAGCTGGGCGCCGTCGTGGCCATGCGCGACGTCACGGAGGCCAAGCAGACGGAGGTGGCCATCCAGCGCCAGAACGAATCGCTGACGGCGTTGAACCGCGAGCTGACGGACCAGCGCAACTTCGTGGACAAGCTGCTCGATAACCTGCCCGCCGGCATGGCGTATTACGGGCCGGACCTGCGCGTGCGGCGCGCCAACCCCGAGTACGCGCGGCTCTTCAACCGCACGATGGCCGAGGTGGAGGGCAAGCATGTGCTCGAGATCTTCGGGGAGCCGGGCCAGGTGCTGGAGCGGATCCTGGCGCGCATCGTGGAGACGGGCGAGGCGATCAACTCGTACGGCCTGACGGGCTCGTACAGCCACAACGGGCGCACCTATGCCGGCACCTGGGACGTCACGCGCAACCCGGTGCTCGACGCCGACGGCGCGGTGGCCGGCGTGGTGGTCTTGATGATGGACGTGACGGAGCGCGCGCGGCTGTCGCGCGAGCTGGAGGCCCAAAGGGCGCTGACGGAGCGCCTGGTGCAGCACGCGCCCCTCGCGATCGCCTTCCTGGACCACCAGCTGATCTACCGCTGGAACAACCCCATGCACCAACGCCTCTTCGGCGGGCCCGAAACGCCGGTGGTGGGGCGGCACCTGCAGGACGTGATCCCCGCCTCGCTCTTGTCTCCCGATCTGCTGGCCCTCTACGAGCGCGTGCTCGCCACCGGCGAAGCCGCCACGCGGGCGGGCGTCCTGCTGGAATTCGGGGGAGCCCCCGCCTATTGGGACATGAGCTACATCCCCGTGGTCGGCATCCCGGGCGAGCCGCCAGGAATCTTGGTGTTCGGCGTGGATGCGACGGGGCGCCTGCACCAGGAGCGAGCGCAACGCGACCAGATCGCCCACTTGCAGGAGGTGGACCAGCTGAAAGATCGCTTCCTCTCGATCCTTTCCCACGAGCTGCGCACGCCGCTGAACGCGATCATGGGCTTCGCCAGCATCCTGGACGACGAGGTGGGCGGCCCGGTCACCCCGGTCCAACACCAGTACCTGGGCAAGATCATCGGCGGCACGGAGATCCTGCTGGCGTTGATCAACGACCTGCTGGATATGAGCCGGATCCAGGCCGGCAAGTTCAGCCTGGAGCCCTCGCCGATGCGGCTGGAGGCCAACCTCCAGGACGTGACGACCTACCTCGGGGCGCTGGCCGACCGCAAGGCCCAGGCGTTGCGCCTGGAGCTGCCGGATGCCCTGCCCGCGGTGCTCGGCGACGCGCAACGCGTGACCCAGGTGCTGGCGAACCTGATCGGCAACGCCATCAAGTTCACGCCGCGGGGCGGCACGGTCCGCATTCGCGCGGCGTCGCTGCCCGGCTTCGTGCGGGTGGAGGTGGCGGATGACGGCCCCGGCATCCCGCCCGATCAGCAGGGCCTGCTCTTCCAGCCGTTCTCCCAGCTCGATTCGTCGAGCACGCGCGCGGCCGGCGGCGCGGGCCTGGGGCTGTCGATCGCCAAGGCCCTGGTGGAGGCGCACGGCGGTCGGATCGGCGTGGAGAGCGCGCCGGGCCAGGGCTCCGTGTTCTGGTTCACGCTGCCGGCGCTGGCTTAATCGGGCCGCTCCGCTTCGAAGATCTGATCCCCGGTGAGGTCTTCCTCGACGTCGCCCATCGCGTCTTCGGGCCGCTCGCCCTCCGTGCCGATGAACACCGCCTCTTCCGGCAGGCGGTAGCTCTCAGCCGCGGCATCGAAGTCTTCCGTCCGGTCCGGGTAGGCCTGGATCTCTTCGTGGCCCTTGCTGGGCCGGTTCATGGACATCTCGCTCATTTCGCCACCTCCACCGCCATGATGGCGCCGGACGCGGCCGGACTCAACGCCCCCTTGCCCGCCGCTTCACCCCGCTCCAGCCCCAATCCGCCAGGCTGTGCGACGCTCCGCCCACCCACAGGCCCACCAGCCCGAAGGCCACCAGCACCCAGGCGCGGTCGTCCAGGTGCGCGGCCAAATCCACGGCGGCGCCGAAGGCCGTCCAGGGGATTTGCCAGTGGCCGCTGAAGGCGCGGATCCCGAGCAGCGCAAGGACCACCGCTACGAGCGTCAGGTAGAACAGGCGGCCCAGCGGGCCCAGCAAGATGCCGTGGGACATGACGGAGCGGTGCGGCACCACCCACTGGTAGGGCTTCCAGATCCAGCGCAGGCGCCCCCAGCGGCGGTACTGGGCGCTGGGGAGGTCCAGGTCGCCGCTGAACATCAGCCCGGCGAAGGCGAAGGCCCCGGCCAGGACGGCGGTGCCTGCCACGTCTTGGGTCACGCCCCAGCTCGCCAGGGCCACGGGTGTGACCAGGAACCAAGTCACGGCGTCATGCGTGTGTCCGTTGGGCATCAGGCCCCTATCCTAGCTTTTATCGAACGTATGCGCGAGTGATGGCCGTCACGTGCCGGATTGCGCTATTGCTCGCTTGGCCGGGTATGGAACGCTTGGATGCGATTAAACACTTATATGGCCGTTGGCCTGGCAGCCATGGGGGTGGCGGCCTGCAACGTCCACCATGCCAACAAGGCGACCTTCCGGATCGTGCTCGATGACGGGCCCGTGGCCATTGCCGCGCGCGCTTTGCCTTCGTCCCAAGACCATCGCGACGAGGGCGGCGGCGGGTCACCGGTGCTGGGCGGCAACACCACCTCCGGAACGGCGGCGGGTGCCGGAGGCAGCGGCGGGGGCAGCGGCGGGGGCGGCAGCGGGGGCGG
>JAQBPE010000191.1 GCA_028287685.1 Cyanobacteria bacterium RYN_339
CGCCCGTGGCTGCCTGCCGGCCACCGCCGGATCCTCCTCGAAGGAGGTGGGCCGGTCCGCCCGCAGGTGCGCCTCATGGCGCCGCGCCAGGCCTTCCCAGGCGCCTTGCCGATCGGTCGCCAGCACATGCGCCCGGGGCCCGTCCCAGCGGATCAGGGCCGCGCTGGTGAAGCCGCCCTGGTGGGAAACTTGATCCAGCAGCGCCTCCCAGAAGCCTCCGGAGGCGGCGTCGGGCAGCTGTTCCACCAGCGCGCGGTAGCGCTGGTGGTGGCGCAGCACCGTGGCGGCCCGCAGGCTGCCTCGGCGCATCAGCGCCCCCGCGATGCCCAGCCAGAGTGCGGTCAGGAGCAGGGCGGCAGCCCACAACGGCACCCAGAAGGGCAGGCGCCCCGGGTCTACCTCCATTCCCAACACCGTGGCGTAGCCGCCCAGCACCAGCGCGGCCACGACGGCATAGACGCCCGAAGGCAGGGCCACGGCGCCCTGGGCCAGCACCGGCAGCGCCAGCAGCATGATCGGGCTGGTGGCGCCGCCGAAGGCGTAGGCCAGGCCGCAAACGGCCAGGCCGTCGAGCGCGAGGGCGATGCCGGGCACCACCGGGTGGGCGTGCGCCCCCCGCCAGATTGGCGCGTTCCAAAGCACCAGGAAGCCGACCGCCGCAAGCCCCAGGTAGGGCACTTGCGCCGGCGCCACCGGAACGAGCATTGGCAGCAGGAACGCCACGGCGCCCAGCGTCAACACCCGGTAGTAGAAGAGCCACTTGAGCTCGCGTTCCGTTCCCTCCATGGCCGCCTCCTGGAACCAGCCTACCGGAGCGGCCCCCGCGGACGGAGGGGCCAAATCGACCAAATTCCCACGACAAATTGCCCCTTGCACCCGCGCCCGAGGGGGCCTTCCGCTGGCGGCAAGGAGCTAGTAAGGTAACGGCATGAGAGTGCTTCTGGCGGTTGCGGTGCTTTTGGGCCTGGTGGTGGCGGCATGCACCTACCAGGGCTTCGACTTCGTGGCCTGCTGGATCCCCTGGTCCGAGGCCACGCGCGGCACCTCGCCGTGGTTGGCCTATTCCGTGCCCGGTTGCAACTACCCGGCCTTGGCGCTCTACGCGCTGACATGCTCGGAGTTGGCCCGTCAGGCGCTGCACGTGCCGTCACACGGCCTGGGCCAGGTCTTGCTGATCAAGCTTCCGTTCACCTTGCCGTACCTTGCGGGGGCGATCGCCGTCGCCAGGCAGGGCACGGCGTGGGGGCGTTGGGCGCTGCCGCTCGCCCCACCGTTGTTGATCAACGCCGTGGTGTGGGGGCAGACCGATGCGGCGCTGGCCATCGCCCTGGCCGCCGCCGTCTCGGCCTGCGCGCGCGAGCGGCCGTACCAGGGCGCCGCGCTGTTCGGCCTCGCCCTATCGCTGAAGTTGCAAGCCATCATCGCCATCCCCGCCGCCTTGGTCTTCGGCCTGCGGCGCTTCGGGCCGGGCCGCACGCTGGCCGCCTGCGCCTTGGCCCTCGGCCTGATGGCCCTGGTCGCGCTGCCCTTCTTCGTCCAGGGGTACGCGGGCTACGTGTTGAGCCCCTACTTCCTGGTCGTGGATGCCTACCCCGCCATCGAGAAGAACGCCTTCAACGGCTGGTTCCTGGTGGATCTGCCCTTCCGCTGGTCGGGGCGCGGCCTGGCGGACGCGATCGCCCTGGCCGGGCCGCTGACGCCGAAATGGCTGGGGTTGGCCGGGCTGGCCGGCTACGCCGCGGTGGTGCTCGCCCGGCTGTGGCGGCAGCCCACCCCGACCCAGCTGAAGTTGGCCGCCGCGTTGCTGGCGTTCGCCTTCTTCATGCTGCCGACCCAGATCCACGAACGCTACCTCGTGCCGGCGGTCGGGCTGTGGGCGCTGGCGGCCGATGAGCTGCCCCCGGCCAGGCCCATCTTCTGGGGCCTGTGTATCACCGCGTCGTTGAACCAGCTGCTGGTGCTGGGCTTCGATCCGGGCGGCCTCTACCCGTCGTTGCCCCGCCACCTGATCCTGGCCTGTGGGGCGGTGTTGGCGCTCGCCAACCTCGCGCTGTTCGCACTGGCGACCCGCCTGGCCTTCGCGACGCCTAGCGAGGCGCCCGCAGCATGAGCTCCGCAGACCCGTCGCTGAAGACGGTGTGCCAGCGGGGGTCGCGGTGCAAGGCCTTCATAATGGGCCATTCGGGCGGGAAGAAGGCCGCGTCGACATCATATTGCGCTAACACCTTCTGGTACTCCGGCCCCGCCGTCGCGAGCATGAGGTAATCGCGGTTGGTCTGCAGCCCGTAGACGTACTGCCGGCCGTCAATGAACACCTTCACGCGCGGATAGCCGATGAACAGGACCTCGCCGCCCCACATGTACCAGTTCAGCAGCTTGCGACCGGCGGCGTGGGCATTCAGCGCGTCCAACGCCTGGGCGGACGGCATGCGCTCGCCGATGGCCAGGGGATCCGCGCGCCGGGTAGCAAGCAGCGGGTGCAGGGCCATCAACGCTACGGCCAGGGCGGCGCCGAGCCCCACGACGGCCTTGCGGCTTGCATGAGCCACGGCCGCGCCCCAGAGGGGGGCCGTGGCGATCGCCGCGAGCGGGATGTTGCGATAGGCTCCGAAGCCCATCCAGGCCCATACCAAGCCTACCGCTAGCAGGCTGGGGGCCGGGAGCTTCCGGGCCGCGGCCAGGCCCAGCACGATCGCGCAGATCCAGGCCAAGTAAAGGACGTAGAACGGCTTCTCGAAAGCGAAGCCGTGCCACTCCAGGATGATCTGGTTCATCTCGTGGATGCGCGGGTCGATCATGGCCGCGATCGAGAAGAGCGGTAGTTGGAGGGTCGATGGGTTCACGGCCAGCCCCAACCAGCCCATCGCGGCGGTCGCCGCGAGCCAGCGCAAGCCCGGCCGGCCTTGCCCACGGAGCTTCTGCACCAGCTCGACCGCGACGGCGATCGAGAGCGTGCCGGGCCCGGCGATCGCCCCGCCGCCGTGCAGGTTGGCCCACGCGATCAGCAACGCCTCGTAGGCCACCAACATCCAGGGCCGGAAGTTGCCGCGGTTCCATGCTTGCAGGTAGAGCAGCGTCAGCGCCAGTCCCAGCCCGGAAACGACTTGCAAGCGCGGCAGGTACCAGGGGAACAGCAGACAACCGATGAAGGCAGCCGAGCAGGCGGCCACGCGGAAGCGCGCGCCCTCTCGCCCGATCAACAGGCCAACGGCGCCTATGAGGCCGCCCAAGAGCAGCCAATGCAGCGCCTTGACGGCAGGAAGGCCGCCGAGCTTGAACAGCCATGCCCACACCACCTCGCCGAGCCACTCATGGTCGAGCCAATAGCGGCCGGCGGCGGTCCAGGAGAAGGGTTCGGCCAGGCCCGGGTGTTGGCCGGCCAGCGCGAGCTCGCCGACCTTGAGGTGCCAGAAGAAGTCCGGATCGAGCCCCTTGAGCTGGGAGCCGGCCAGCACCCACAGGAGCAAGGCCAGCGCGCCCGCCAGGGCGTAAGCGCGCACGCCCAACTACAGCTCGATGGTCTTCGAGTCGTCGTCGTCGTCGTCGAAGGCGCCGCGGGCTGGCGCGTTCGAGTTGGTCGTGCCCTTGGGCTTGCCGACCGCGCCGGGCGTGAGGTCCAGCGTGACGCCGTCGAGCAGGCTGAAGCCCATCGGGTCTCCGGCCTCCTCTTCGCCGCCGACGAAGTTCAGCTCGCCCGTCGAGTGGGCCTTCTTCAACTCGTCGGCCGCGCTGGTGACCCAGGGCGTCGGCGCCGGAGGCGGGGACAAGGAGCCCAGGTCGATCGAGAACGGCTGCCCGACCGTCGGCGGGCGCATGTCGACGGCGTTGGCGGCCGGGTGGCCGTCCGCCTTCTTGGCGCCGGGCATCTCGATGTCGATCGCGAAGGGCGAGGCCTTGGGGTCGGCCATGGGCGCCTCGATCTTCGACTCCAGCGGGGCCGCCGGGTTGGCAAGCGTCTCGAAGAAGCCTGCCAGCGGGGTGTCTGCCGCCGGCGGGGTGATGGCCGGCTGGGCCGGGGTCGCCGGCGGCGTCTCGAAGAAGCTCGCCAGCGGCGCGGGCTCCGCGACCGGGGCCGGCGCGGCGGGCTCCACGGCGGCGGGTCCGCCCAAGCTGGCGAAGAAGTCCGACAGATCGGTCGCCGTCGATGCCTCGACGGCCGGCGACTCTACGACCGGGGCGGGCGCGGGAGCTTCGAAGGCCGGCGCCTCCGGCGCGGGCGGTTCCACTACGGGCGCGGCGGCTTCGGCGGCTGCCGGCGCCGTCAGGCTCTCGAAGAAGTCGGCCAGGCCCGCAGGCGGCTCGGGTGCGGCCGCGGCTTCGGGCGCGGGCGCCTCGGCTTCGGCCGCCGGGGTCGACAGGCTGTCGAAGAATCCCGCAAGGGCTTCAGACGCGGCCGACGCCTCGGGTGCGGCCGGCGCTTCCGCCACGGGCTCGGGGGCGATCGGTTCCGGGGCGGCCGGCGCCGTCAGGCTGTCGAAGAAGCCCGCCAAAGCGGCAGGGGGGCCCGGCTCCGCTGGCGCCTCGATGACCGGTTCCGGCGCGGCCGGGGTGGCCAGGCTGTCGAAGAAGCCAGCCAGGGCCGCGGGCGGCTCCGGTTCCGCGGGCGCTTCCACGGCGGGAGGAGCTTCGGCGGGCGGTTCCGCGGCCGGGGCGGCCAGGCTCTCGAAGAAGCTCGAGAGCTCCGGAGAGGGCGGGGCCTCGGGCTCGGCAGGGGCGAGGTCCATGGGCGCGGGCGCGGTGTCCGCCACGGGGACGGTGGCTTCCAGCGACGACGTTGTGTCCTCCGCGGCGGGCTGGGGCTCTTCCAGCCCGTAAGAGAAATCGGACGGTTCCGCGGTGTAGGCGGCGGCCTCTGTATCGGGCACTTCGGGGGTGGTGATGGCGAAGGCGGCCGCGCCGACGGCGCCCAGGGCGGCGGCGGCAGCCGCGGCGGCAGCCGCGGCGGCA
>JAQBPE010000196.1 GCA_028287685.1 Cyanobacteria bacterium RYN_339
GGCGCACAGGCACAAAACAATGGGCCACTGATGGTCATTGCTAACAATGCCTTTGGAACTCGCAATGTCTGAACCTCAATCCTCATAGCCATACTTAACCAATTGTCTTGAAGGGAGATTTATGGAAGCGAGGCGGCATACCCATCCACCCAGCCTGCTCCACTACCTTGATTGGACCACGTGTAAGATTGAAACGGAGTCGCCGACGCAATTGGTTGTACCGGGAGACTGCTATTCCCGTATGGGTCAACAATTCTTGGAACTCCGTAAAGATGTTGCGCCGTGTATAGACTTCCTCCCTTGAAAATGCTTGTGGAACCGGTCCAGAAACCGCTCGCAACGTATTCCCAAGTCTGGATAGACGAGCCCGATCCAAATGTATAATTAATGTTATTAGGGAACCAGTTTCCAGTACTTAGCGTGCCGCTGGCATTGCGAATCTGACCGTATTCGGTCGAGCCCGGCTTGTATACATAGTAAGTAGTTGGATTACTATAGCTGAAACTAGCGACCTGGCACGCGGCATAGGCATTCAGATTGCGGACCTTACTCCAGCCATCGTTTCCATTGTCACCAGCAGACATCTGACGATCCCAGTAGCCAACGTTCACACTCTGGGGAGCTAGAATGTCCGCCGTGTATAGGAGGATGCTGCGAATCTTAGCTTGGTCAGATATCCCTAGAGAACGAATCATTGCAGCCGTTCCTGCAACTAAAGGCGCACTATAGGAGGTGCCTGAAAACGAGGCTGTCTTAACGACATCATAAATATTGTTAGTCTCGGGAGTTTGGAATAACACGTTTAGGCTACTCGAAACAGCGAGGCCAGCGGCCGCCATATCTACGCGGGGACCGTAATTTGAACCGGTCCAAATATCGCCATACCTTCCGGTAGCCCCTACAAATATAGTATTCGTATTACCTAAGGAACTCAAGGCAACCGACTGTCCATCATTGCCCGCGGAACAAACCACCGTCACCCCTGCTTGCCAGGCGCTAAGCAGTGCCTGATAGTATGCAGAATCGTTTTCGGGATTATTACCTGTTTGGCCACTACCAAGACCAAGACTGATGCTTATCGTCTTAATTCCGTTGTCCTTGGCGTAATTAATAGCACGAATTATTTCTGAGGCGTAAAATACTTTCAATGGCACCACCGTGCACTCTGGCGCAATTCCCGCTAGGCCGATTGTGTTATTCCTAGCCGCACCCAGTAGACTTGCACAGAATGATCCATGCCAAATTTTCTCCTTGCCAGTGGCATCGGAGAAATTCTGTGGAAGAAGATCTGAGGTCGGTTCTACGTTCGAATCATATGTGGTGCCGGCACCAATGAAGTGCCGCTTTAGCGTCGCATCATATGTAATCCCGTCATTGTTGTCGGTGTCAAAGCAGTTATCAATAATTGCGACTTTCTGATTCGCCCCCCGCGTATAGTTCCAGGCCATTCCAATTGAGTGGCTCTCAAACCAGTACCATTGGGTCTGGCCAGGGTTGTCATCAGTTGTCACGCTGTTGTAGAAAATGTTGTCACGCCAAGTTGATTGCGGGAATTTTTGGTCTGTCGGCGGGTTAGTGTAAACGATCGAATTCGTCTCTGGGGCGGGCAGAACGTCAACTAATCTAACAAGAGGATCTTTCTTGAGCTCTCCTACCAGTCCGCGCACTTGTTGACCCGTAATGTGGTGCGTATCCACAACGATCCATGACCCCTGGTTGGGAATCTCCGGGCTAAGTTCTCTGTTTCGACTCTGTATTGTGTCGAGTTCGCTCTCGTCCTTACTGTAGGTTTCGTAAAGCGATCCGATGGTCGCGCCATACTTTTTAAATAGTGCGTTTAGAGCCTGGGTATCAGCCGCAGATTTAGATACTAGCTCATCGGGCCCGCCAGGTTTACGCTGTGCGCGAATGCGAAATTGATCCTTAAAAGCAACCAACACCTCGTAGTTTTGGTGTGAACTGATGACATCTGCAATTTCCGTATCGGATTTGGACTCAAATACGCCAGGTCCTATCTTTCGTTCCGGCGACGCAGCGAACGTCGCAGCCAGATTAGTTACAGGAAGAGGCGGAGGGGGCGCATCAGGTGAGATGCGGTTAGCCGCATCCGCGCTCAACGACGGCGCCGCAGACGGCAGGGGCACACTGCCAGTGACGGAAAAAACCTCTCGGTGTTGGCCGCCCATCTTTGGACCCACGGAATTCGCACTTCCGGTTTCAGTCTGTACTTGATGGGTGCAGCCCAATACGAATATTGCTAGAAATGCTCCTGACCTAAAGCGATGTTTCAAATTTTGATCCTTTAATAAAAACGAGGGCGCACTTTACTGAGTTATGGCCTGGATGGCTTAGATGCTTGAGAAGAAACCTCAAATCATTAACTCGAAACTCTGGACTCGTATGCCGACACTCTAACGAGTCTCCGTTTCGTTCAGCCATACCTAATATCGGCCATCGGGATTTTACAATCAACGTAGACCGTCGCTGCAATGGCCGATTTTCTGCGTTTTTTTCAAATGTCTCCTCAAGGAGAGGGTGATACGCCAATATTATCTCGCCCATAGACTACGCTTTTGCCGTGTCTATGTCAATAACGATCGTCAAGTCGGTCAGATCCCCGTCGTGAGCGCACTAAGGGAAGGGTAAGCGTACATATGGCGAGGGTGTGGGAACATACTCGCCCAGCCCCGTCTTGACGATCGACCTGGGGTGATCGCGGCGCTCGGGAATTCCAGATACCAGGTGATATCCGGCCGCGCGGCGGCGGGAGCCCGATGCCGCCAAGCCGCTTGAATGGATGATTCCGGCGGCTACGCGGGGGCCGGCGCCAGCCCGGCTTTGAACGAAGCGGGCGTCAATACCGCACGTGGGTCCTGCATCGCCAGGTCGACGATGGCCCGCAAATAGGCGCGGGGAGACACGTCCGCCAGCTTGGCGCTCTCCATGATCGTGTAGAGGATCGCCGCCACCTCCGTGCCGCGGCGGGAGCGCGAGCCGTAGTGGTTTTTGCGGCCGAGCACCACGCCGCGGAGCGCTCGCTCGCATGGGTTGTTGTCGATGGGGATCCGCGCGTCGCCGAGGAATCGCCGCAATCCCGCTTCCTGGTTGAGCAGGTAGCCCAGCGCCTCGCCGATGCCGCTGCGGGGCAGCACCTTGGGCCGCGTCGCCCTCGCCCAGTCCATGAGCTGGTCCACCAGCGGCCTGGTATTGGCCTGGCGCAGGGCCAGCCGGGTATCCTGCGTGGCCTCTCGTTCCACGGCATACATGCCCTTGATGAAGTCGGCGGCCACCAGGCTCTCGGTGGGGAAGTTCTCCTTGCAATCAAGGAACTTGCGCCGCACGTGGGCCCAGCAATTGGCCACCACGAAGCCGCCCGATTCGGCGGCCAGGTTCTGGTAGACCGTGTAGGCGTCGGCCATGACGATGCCCTGGTAGTCGCCCAGCACCACCTTGCCGGCTTCGGCGGAGCGGGAGTCCAGGATCCGGTAGGCCACCAGCTCCGGCGCCACCAACCCCCAGCACTGGAAGCGCTTGTTCTCGGTCGTCTTGCCGTTGGCCATGAGCTGCCAGCGGGTCTCGTCGGCGTGGATGACCGGGTGGGTCAGGATTTCCGCGATGATGGCCTCGTAGGTGGCTTGCAGGTAGTCGGCCAGGAGATCCAGCTGGTCCCAGAGCGTCTGGGAGTCCACCCGCAGGCCGTCGCGCTTCATGATGTGTGCCTGGCGCTCGAGCGGTAGGTGGTCCGCGTACTTGGCCATAGCCACCTCGATGACCAGGCTGGGGCTGTAGCGCCCGCCTGCTACCAGCCGCCGGGGGCCGGGGGCGGTCACGATGCTCCCGTTGCAGGCGCAGCGGTACTTCTGCTGGAGGTGAATTTCCAGGATGTAGGCCGATTCCGTCACGCTGACGAGCTCCGAGGACTCCACCTGGCCGGCGAGCTCGACCAGGTCGCCCTGGCAGCACGGGCACACGCGTTGATCCGCCGGCAGCTCGTGCCGGACGGGGACGCGCTCCAGTTCTGGCTGCTCGCGCGGGCCGTGGCCGGTTTGGGGCTGGCGGTCGGCCTTGTCCTTGGGCGTGGAGCGGCTCTGCCGCTCGGTCTTCTTGCCGAACAGGGCGTGTTGCTGTTTCGCCACCAGCTCCTTGAGGTGGGCGTTCTCCTCCGCCACCCCGGCCGCCTCGCCCAGGCGGCCGCGCAGCTGGTCGTTCTCGGCGCGCAGCCGGGCTAGCTCGTCGAACTGGAGCTGGGCGACGGCGCGCAGGTAATTCAGGCTCTTCTCTTTGCTGAAGTCCACGGCTGCAGTGATCCCCGATGTGATCCGGTCTAAACCTGGGCCCTCCCTTCGAGCACGAGCTCCGGGGGGCTGACCTCGTAGTGGCCGACTAGGCGGGAGCCTTCGAGGAACAGCTCCAACTCGCTGGGCGTGAGGCACCAGGGCTTGTTCGGGTCGCCGTCCCAAGGGGCGTTGAAGCGTCCCTTCTCGAGACGCTTGGCCAAGACGCGCAGCCCGGTGCCGTCCCACTGGAGCACCCGGGCCTGCTTCCGGTCCCTCGCCACGAAGAGGAACATGTCGCCCTGGAGCGGGTCCCGGCCCAGGGAAGAGAGCGCCGACGCGTAGAGGCCGTCGAATGATTTCCTCATACTGACCGGCTCGGCGCAGGCCCAGACCTTCATCTGGCGCGTGTTGCTTAGCATGCGAGGGCCTTCAGCAACGCGGCGGCGCTCTCGATGCCCAGGCCTTCGAGCCGGTAGCCGCCGGGAGCCACCAGGGTAAGCACCGGGGCCGGGGCGGGCGGCGTGGGCTCCGGCTCGGCCACGGTCACCACCGTGACCGCCGCCGGCGCCACCGGCACCAGCGCGGTCACCTCGACTTGCCGCATGGCGGGAAGAGGGCCGGCGGGGCGGATGCCGGCCCGCAGCCAGTTGTAGTAGTTGGTGTCGGTGGCACCTACCGAGGCCGCGATGGCGCGCAGCGAGCCACCACCCTCGCGGTAGCGGCGCTCGATCTCGGTGACCAGGCGGACCTTCTGCTCATGCGTGAACGTGCGCGGGGCAGGACGGCGGGTTGATTTGGCCATGGGCGATCTCCTTCGGCCAAAGCGTAAGCCCCGCCGGCACTACGTGCACGACGGGGCAGGGCGAGTATGTACGGGTGTGGCCGTTGCGAGTTGAAAATTACACCACATCCTGAAACCGTGAATTGGCGCCATAGAGGCGCTCTTTTTCTAGCTTGATTCGGTAGTCCGTGAATTGCTTCCATGCCCCGTTGAGGTGCACCGAACGTAGATGCAAGACCGCCTGCGCCCCCGGCGTCTTCCAGTGCATGCCCGTCCCTTCCGTGCGGTCCGCCACGTGGTGCCGGCACGCGCCCTCCACGCTGCCGGTGGCGATCGGATAGCCGGCCTCGAAGAAGTCCTTGTAGGGCATGCGCTTCTTGTTACGCTCCAGGTAGCCGATGACGGCCGCCAGCGCTTCCCGCTTGGCCTTCTTCATCTGACGCTTTCGCTTGGTCAGGCTTTGCTTCAGCCCGCGCACGAGCTCGCCGGCCTTGCCCGCGAGGAGCATCGTTTCGCGCGCCGATACCCAGTCCCTGGCCGCCTGGCTGCCTTCGGGGTGGAAGTGGTACGCCGCGTCCCAGAGGTACTCGACGCAGTGGATCCAGTCCAGGCAGGGCGTCGCCTCGGGCAGCTTGGCGGTTTGCAGGGTGGCCAGGTCTGGGTCTCCGTCGGACAGGAACAGCGTGGGCTTCGTGCCGCAGCCCCGCTTCTTGGCTTCGGCGACCAGCCAGCCAAAGGCATCCTTCTTCGGGCCGATGAAGGCGTAGACCCGCCGGTTGAGAGGTACGGGCGGGCATCCGGGTTCGGGGTCGAAGGTGTACAGGCTGATGACCACGGCCATCTCCTTCCCGCCGGTGCGGCGCGGCGCCTTCTTCACCCGGGGATGCGCGATCCCTTGGCCTTCTTGCCCTTGCCCGGGTTCACCATCCGCACGCCTTTGCCATCCACCTGGATCACCAGCACCGCCCCCTCGCCCCGTGGCGCCGGGAGCCGGGTCTGGAAGGCACACACGTCTGGCCCGTGCTCGGCCACGATCTCCTCGGCCATGGACTTGGGGACATGGGCACACAGCACCGTTTCGAGCACCCCCACGGCCTCGTCATATGCCGAAGTCGCCGCCAGTCGCGTCACCAGCGTCTGCAAGGGATAGGAGTAGCTGCGCTCGGGCAGTTCCAGCCGCGCGTCCAGGGGGGCAACGCCACCGTGGAGCGGGTCGTAGTAATACTTGCGGGCCACCGCGATGGGGCCAAACAACGAGCGGTAGGTGCGCGCACGCACGCCGTGCCGCCTGCGCTGCCGCCCACCACCATCTTCCATGAGAACATACTCGCCGGGGTGGGCTCCTTGAGCACGGAGCGAATATAAATCTAATAAACGAGGACAACCGCACAGCGCTTGATATGGCGATGGACGATAGGCGAATGATGAATACGCCTGACACATATATCAATTTTTTGAAACAGCACGGAGCAAAACCGCACTATCACAAGTAGTGGGTCAAATCTAAAAGGAGACCCCGGGCGAGCGTAGCGAAGCCCGAGGGAGGCTCATTCATACATTCTCCGGTCGGCAACCAAGCAACGGCGATCGCTAGGCCACTCCCATTGCGGGTCGGGGACTCTTGGCTAGTCGAGGGATGCGTCTTCCCATACGGTCAACAGGGGGCGTTCCTAACGATGCCTCTCATTTGTCGAGAGCGTCGAAAATTGCACCTTCGATGGTTTCAGGGTCAAACTGCTCGCTCATTAAAATGACCTTCATAAGCGCAGAGTGAAGTGCTAACTCAGTCTGTCCAAAGATAGATTCAAAATCCTTCGGACGTTTGCCTGAGCCGTGTACAATCTTCGAACGTGCGCCATATGAAGACTTCATTTCTTTTTGGAGCCTTCGCCTATCAGTAGCATCAGCTCCCAGAAACCAGGCGATACGCAATGCCGCCCGATACGATAGTTCCCCCGTGTCCACGCCGATGAATAGAGATTCTAGACCTATCCAGTAATCAACAAGCTTGTCATCGTCGCTCAGTCGCTCAAATGCGTCGGACCACCGTTCTAAAGCAAGTTTGGCCCGCGAAACATTTGGTCCGTTCCCAAGTGCTCGATATACTTTTAGTACTTGGGTTGCATCGACGTCATTTATCTCACCACGAATATCCCCTAACCGATGAGAGTATACGTGCGAATAGGTGTTTCGATTGCATAAGACACCCTGATACTTGGTCTGGATCAGACCCACGAATAT
>JAQBPE010000210.1 GCA_028287685.1 Cyanobacteria bacterium RYN_339
TGGCGGGCAGGCCGCCGTTGGCGCCCGGCACGGCGGCGACGGCGGGCAGCTTGCCCGCGATCTGGGCGCGCAGGTTGGTCAGCTGCGACTCGAACTGGGCCACCAGGTCATCGAGGGGGCCCTTGCCGGCGGGGGTCGCACCCTGGAGCGCGGCGATCGCCGCGTCGGCATCGGCGAAGCTCGCGCCGTTGAAGGTATCGCGTCCGTAAGCCGGCGCGGGCGCTGCCGGCGTCCCCTGCCGCGAGGGCTGGAGGAAGCTCGGAAGGCTGCCTGCGAAACGGTCGATCAGGGACAAGGGGGCTCCTAGAGACCAGGGGACCAGGCCCTTGTCACGCGCTTGACGCGAAGATCGGGTTACGGCGCACCTAATTATTGGTTAAGAGCACGCAAAAAAAGTTACCTTTGCGACCCCCGACGGTGGGTATAACAGGCATACCAACGATTGGTCATTCCCCCTGGTTAGAGGAGATTCTCATGAAACTGCACGCCCTCGTCGGCAGCACCTTGATCGCCATGTCGCTCTCGCTGCCCGCGTTCGCCGCCGCCCCTGCCGCCCCCGCCGCCAACGCCGCTCCCGGCGCCGAGAGCGTTGATCAGGCCGCCACCAACTTGAAGCTGCATCTGAAGCAGGCCGCGGACTTGTACAACTCCGTGAAGACGCTCAAGCAGCGCATGAAGGACAAGACCAAGACCGTGTCCGCTGCCGAAATGGCCAAGATCAAGGGACAGCTCGCCAAGCTGAAGGCGATGGTCGCGGAGGCCAAGGCCGAAGGCAAGGCCGCCAAGATGATGGTCCTGTCCGCCGCCGTGAACAAGGTCGAGAAGGAAATCGCCAAGCTCGACCCGCTGGCGAAGCCCGCCACCGACAAGCCGTAAGCTTCCCCTTTCCCCGACGCCCGCCTCTCCGGAGGCGGGCGTTGATCGTTAGGAAACCTGCGCTGGATCCTGAACTCCCGGTAAAACCTACTTTAAATTCAAGCCAGTTAACACAAGCTTGACGGCCCCCAGACGGATAGCAACAGTGGACCCCCGAGAACGGAGCAACCCCCATGGCCGCCACCCCGATCCAGAGCCGCACCATCGTCGCCACCGCGCCCAACGCGGACACGATGTCCCGCGTGCGCCGGATTGCCAGTGGTTCGGATGGTCACGCCGGCGTCCTGACCCGCGACCAGTTGCTCACCGACGTGAAGTGGGGCGTCGCCATCTCCGCGCCGATGGAAGGCGTCTTCAATGCCGGCGCCTACCGCAAGGGCGAAATCAACGCCAGCAAGTACACCGCGACCATCATCGCCAACTCGCTGGGCTTCGGCGCCTGGACCGTGGGTGGCGCCCTCGCCGCCGCCGCCCTCGCCCCGGTCGGCCTGCCGGCCTTCGCGGTCGCCGTGGCCGGCTTCGCCGCCGGCATGATCGCCAACGACCTCTGGGATCGCACCTTCGGCCAGGCGATGATCAAGGTCTTGTCGGAGCGCATCCCCAACAAGATCGTGAAGCCCTTCGCCGACTTCTTCACCAAGTTCGTCGCGGCCCCGCTGACCGACTGGGTCTGGAACCCCCTCAAGAACCTCGTGATGGGCCACAAGATCGCGGCCGGCGTGCTCGTGGGCGGCGCGATGCTGCTGCCCCCCCTGCGTCCGCTGGCGAAGGGCCTGGCCCGTGAAGCCGGCGTCTGGATCGGCGGCTCCGCCATCGCCCTGGGCGCCCAGTTCGCCCTGATCAACCGCATCCTCCCGGCTTCGGACAAGGGCAAGACCACCGAAGCGGCCGGCGGCGACGCCGAGGCGCTCAAGATCCTCGAGGATGCCTACACGACCGCCGTGACCAAGTTCAAGGAGAAGGGCGCGACTGCCGAGCAGGCCGACGCCGCCGCCCAGAAGTGGCTGATCCAGACGTTGCAGGACAACGGCGCGAAGTTGCCCGACGCCCAGGCGTTGGTCAAGGCCGCGGCGGACGACCTGAAGGCGAAGAAGAAGTAGTCCGGGCTTCCCGCTCGCCAGCCGCTCCCCACAAGGGAGCGGCGTTTCTTTGCCCGGGCGCTTCCGCTACTGCAGCGTAGCCCGCTCGATCGAAGACACCCCGTCCCCGCCGATCACGTACAGGTACGGCCCGATCACGTGGCTCGTGTGGTCGTCGCGCGTCGTATTGAGCAGCGCTCCAGGCACCGTGCTAAACGGCCCCAAGTTCCCAAACCCATCGATCGCCGCCACCTCGATCGAGTCCACATACTGCCCGTTCTGGAACCCATCGATCACATACAGGTAGTTGCCGATCACGACCGTGCTGAACTCGCCGCGCGCTTGCACCAAGGTGCTGCCCTCGACCAGGCTCCAGGGTCCGATGGTGCCGTTGGGGCCGATCGTGGCCCGCTCCACCGTGTTGTCGTAGCTCCCGCCGGACTGGCCGCCGATTGAATAGACGTAGTTCCCCAGCTTCACCACGTTGTGGTATTGCCGGCCGTGGACGCTCGCGTTCGCGTCAATCTGGAAGGCGCCCAGGCTGCCGTCTTGCTGGATCGCGGCACGTTCCACCGTGGACACCTCGCCCCCGCCGATCACGTAGACGTAGGCCGAGGTCGCGATCGCCTGCGGCCAGCGGCGCGCCGTGTTCAGGGAAGGGCCATCCGCGAACGCGCCCAGGGGGTTGCTGCTGGCACTACTGCTGGTGACGCTGGCATGCTCCACGGAGGCCAACTCCTGGCCGCCGCTCTCGCCTCCCATGAAGTAGAGGTGCGTGCCGGTGTTCACGAGCGCCGCGCCCAGGCGGCCATGGTTCAGGTGTTGGTCGATGGGTACGAAGGCGCCCAAGGTGCTGTCGACGTTGATGGTGGCGCGCTCGATCGAGGACTCGCTGGCGGCATTGCCGCCGAAGACGAACAGGCGGTTCCCGATCACCGTGGAGGTGTGGTAACCGCGCGGCTCGCTCAGGCCGGCCAGCAGCGACGTGAAGGCGCTGAAGCCCGAAGCCTGGTTCTGCTGCGGCGGGGGCGTCGGCGTAGGGACGGGCGTCGGCGTGGGGGTGGGCACCGGGGTGGGCGTTGGGGTCGGCGTGGGCGCCGGTGTCGGGGTGGGCGAAGCCCCGAACGGGGTGGCCGTCGGCGTGGGGGTGGGCACCGGGGTAGGCGTCGGGGTGGGCGTGGCCGTCGGGGCGGCGGTGGGCGTGGCCGTCGGCGTGGCCGTAGGTGCCGGGGTGGGAGGCGGCACGGCGGAGGTGGGCGACGGGCGCGGCGTGGGCGACGGCGCGGGCACCGTGAGGCGATCCGCCAGGTCGGCGACGGTGGCGCGCACGGTGGCGTCCAGGCCAGGGTGGGCCGCGATCACGGCGTCGAACGACGTGGCGCCGCCTTCGTTGGGCAGCACGGCCGCGGCCACCACGTCCTTGGCGCTCAGGTTGGCGGTGAGCTGCTTGGCGAGCTCGTGCAGCTCGTCGGTGTTCACGGTGTCCGCCTTGACGGAGCCCGTGCGGACGAGGATCGCCACCTTCTTGGCCACCAGCGTGGAGGCGGGATCCAAATCGGCCGTGGTCTGGCCAGTGGTGCGCGGCGCGGGGGCGGCGCAGAGCAGGGTGACGTCCTGGCCTTCGGCCTTGTAGCTTGCGCGCAAGAAGACCAGCGGGCCGGTCGGCTTGACCGTCTTGAGCGTGAAGACGCCCTTGGCGTCCGTCACGGCGTGCTCGGAGGAGACCTTCTCGCCCTTCTCGTTGACCACCTCCACGGTGGCGTTGGCCACCGGCGCGGTCAGGGCCGCGTCTGCCAGCAGGTGCAGCGAGCCGCCATGGTTGCCGATCACGCCCGCGGAGTTGCCGCCGATGATGCCGGCCGCGTTGTTGGCAATCAAGCCGGCGGCGGGGCCCAGCACGGTGCCGGTGAAGCCACCGGAGTTGTTCGAGACGAGGTTGGTGGTGTTGCCACCCACCAGGCCGGCCGCCACGGTCGGCGGTTTGACGACGGATTTGTGGACCGGGGTGGGCGTGCCGGTACAACCCACGCCCAAACACGTGGCGAGCAAGATCAGCGATAGCTGCCGCCCATGCATCACGTTGCCCTCCCCTCGTGGCAGTATTCCCGGCCGCTTGCTTCTAAAACGCATTCGGGGGCCTCCCGAAGGAGGCCCCCGAATCCGGGATGGTAAGGGAGAAGGAGGAAGGAGAGAGAGAAAGAGAGACCGGAAACTTCTTAGTAGACCGCCTTGGCCTCCGCGGGCTTGGCGGCGGGGATCACGTGCACCAGCTCGTTGCACTCGACTTCGGCAAAGAACAGGGTGCGGGCCATGGCGGGGTCTTCGGCGTTGGTGGTCAGGGCGGGGAAGCGGATGATCTTGCCGGACATCGTCGGGAGCTCCTCTGGTTGCTGGGGATGCAGCCATAGTACCGACCACCGAACGACCGAACGTTGGACGAGTTGCACGAAGGCTGCCAGCTTAATTTTCCGTAACAATTCGCTGGATCGGGTTGAATGCCCGTCCAGTTGCTGCGATCCGCGATGGTTATGTTTTGATTACTTTACAATCCGTTACAAATCAAAGGGGACGTTGCTGGAGATGGTAGCCCGTGCCGAGGAGGAACCCCACCAGCTCCGGCGCCTCGCGGGCCGTGAGGTAGCCGTCTTGGTCCTCGTCGGCGTGGGCGAAGGATTGCTCGACCGGATCGGCCACCGGAGCCGCCACGGTCGATCCGGGCCGCGGCACGAGCATGCCCGTGCGGTACTCCTCGCGTGACAGCCGGCCGTCGCCGTCCTGGTCCTCGTCCTTGATCAGGGCCGCGGCAACCTCGCGGAAGCTGCGGGCGAGCCCGGCCAGGCGGGCGGGCGCGGCGAACTCCGCCCAGCTCAGCCCGCCATCTCCGTCGGCGTCCAGCGCCTGGAAGGTCTGGCCGGCGATCGCCACCCCCTGGGCCTCCAAGGCCGAGAGCCGCCCGTCGTGGTCGAGGTCGTGGTGGTCGAAGAGCAGCCGCGCGTTGGCCTCGACCGCGGCCGTCAGGCCGTCGGGAGGGGCGGCGGTGGGCGTGGTGCCACAGCCCGCGAGCAGGAACGCCGTCAGGATCCAGAAACGCATGGCAGGGCCCTCCGCGTTTCAGAATAGGCGGGCGGCCCCGTGCTTCCTAGGGGGAAGCGGGGGTCATGGCCTCCGGGCCCAGTTCCGCCATCGTCTTGACCACCAAGGCGGTGCCCTTGGGCAGCGCCGCGGCGACCGACTCCTTGATCTTGCTGGCGTCGCCCATCACCACGATCGTGGCGTGGGCCAACCCGGCGGCCAGGCGCCCTGTCTGCTTGACCTGTTCCGGCGTGACGGCGGCGATCAGGCCGGGGCGCTGGAACGGGTAGGCCGCCGGCAGGCCCTGGGCCACGGCGTTGGCCACCGCGTCGAGCTGCTGGGCCGGGCTCTCCATGTCGGCCGCGTAACCCTGTATGAGCTCGCGCTTGGCCGTTTCGACCTCCGCGGGCGTGAGGCCGTCCTTGGCGCCGTCGAACAGCTCGAACAGCCCGGCCACGATCTTGGGCGTCTGCGTGATGCCGCCGAACGAGTAGGCGTACCACTGCGGCCATTCCACCCGGCGCACGCCGCTGTTCGCGCCGTAGGTCAGGCCGCGCTGCACGCGCAGGGTCTTGCCCAGGCGGCTGCCCAGGTCGAAGCCCATGCCGGCCATGAACACCTCCGCGGCCGCGGCCTCGCTGGAGCGCAGGTCCAGCGGCAGCGGCGAGAGCGCATAGATCTGGTTGTCGGTGGCGCCGGGCTTGTCGATCAGGATCACCCGGCGGGCCGCCACCATGGCCGGCATCGGCGTGCGGCGAGGCACCAACGGCTTGATCCAGCCGCGCAGCGTAGGCGCCAGGCTGCGGGCCACCTGCGAGATGGGGATGGGCGCGGCGGTGGCGATGAAGGCCGCGGGGTGGGCCAGGCGCTGCGTGACGTAGGCCTGCAGGTCCGACTTCTTGATGGCCTTCAGGGACTCCACCCAGCCTTCGGGCTGGCGCGCCTCCGGCCGGAAGTCCCAGAGCTTCTGCTTGGCGTAGATGAAGGTGATGTCGCGCATGCTGTCGTCCAGCGCCGTGCGCTGGTTGATCACGGTGGCCATCGTCTGCTTGAAGCTCTCGTCGTCCAGCTTGGGCTGGTGCGCGATCCTGGCCACCATGGCGGTCGCCGCGGGCAGCTCGGCGGGCAGGCACTTCACATGGGCGACCAGGTAGTGGTTGCCGGCTTCCCAGCGGATCTCCGTGCCGCGCCGGAAGAGGTCGCGCCGGAAGTCCGTCACGGGCACGCCCGCGGGGCCGCGGTCGAAGAGCTCCGCGGCGGCCGAGACCAGGCCCGCGAGCTTGGCGGGCACGACGCGCTCGCCGGCTTCCAGGTAGAGGTGGTACCAGACGCGCGGCAGGCGGCCATCCTGCATACCGTAGACGGGCACGCCGGTGCTGCCCAACGTCAGCATCTCGACGGGGTTGGCGATGGGCTGCGGCTTGGTGGCCGCGGCGGGCGTCATCTCACCAGTTCCGGGGGCGTTCACCGCCGCTGCGGCGGCGGGCCCCCGGCAAGGAAGTGCCAGCAAGAGGGCCAACGGGGCTGCGAGGAGGGCGTGGCGCATGGTGGGCTCCTGGCTCACGGGGTCACGACCATGACGCGGTTGGTCGGGGCGTAGGTGGTGTCGATGATGTGCTGGATTTGGGCGCGCGGGATCTTCAACACGTCCGCGGGGTCGCGGAAGGCGTCCTGGTAGTTGCCGTCGTAGGCCCAGGCCAGGCCCAGCGCATTGGTCATGCTGTAGCTGGTGAGCTGGCTCTCGCGCAGGTAGGTGGCATACGCGCGCTTCTGCGCCTCGAAGTCCACGGCGGGCAGCTGCTTGAAGCCGTCGATCGCCCCCTGCACCTCCGTCACCACCCGCTCGGGCGTGATGCCGGGGTTGGGCACCACCAGCAGCTTGGAGAGCGCGATGTCGTAGAAGGTGTTGAACGCGTCCGACTCGCTGGCGATGTGGGTCTCGTCGCGCAGGCGCTTGCCCACCAGCGAGGTGCTCTCGTTGAAGAGCATGTAGTGCGTGAGGTCCTGCGCCAGGCGGTCTGCCTGGGTGCGTTCCGGCGTGCGGTAACCCACCAGGATGTACTTGGTGGGCGCGGGCAGCTTGCCCTTGCCCGCGAGCGGCGTGGTGCCCGGCTTGGCGGGGTTGGCCCAGGCCTGCTTGTTCGAGGCCGTGTGCCAGCCGCCATAGGCCTTGTCGATCAGCTTCAGCGTGGCCGCCGGGTCGATCGGGCCGGCCACCGCGATCATCGCGTTGTTGGGCGCATAGTTGGCCTCGAAGAAGCGGTTGCAGTCCTCGGCCGTGATGCGGTCGAGGTCTTCCCGCACGCCCACGATGTGCCAGCCGTAGGGGTGGCCGGGGAAGGCCAGGCGGTAGATCTGGAACCACAGGTCGATCGTGGGTACGGCGTCCAGCTTGGTGGAGTACTCGCTGCGCACCGCCTCGCGCTCCACGTCGAGCATCTCCTTCGTCACATGCAGGTGCTCGATCCGATCCGACTCGATCGCGACCACCTTGGGCAGGCTGGCCGGCGTGAAGGTGGACCAATAGTCCGTGGCGTTGAAGCGCGTGCTGGCGTTGTAGCGCATGCCCAGGGCGCTGGCCTGGTCGAAGTAGCTCTTGGCGTCCGGGTGCACCGGGCGGAACATCATGTGCTCGAAGAGGTGCGCGATGCCCGTGATGCCAGGCTTCTCGTCGCGGCTGCCGGCCTTGACCCAGGTGTGGTACGTGGTCACCGGGCTGGTCTTGAGCGGCAAGAGCAGCACCGTGAGCCCGTTCTTCAACACATGACGCTGCATCGGCAAGCCCGGAGCGTAGCTCACGGTCTCGGCTCCCGCCGGAGCGGCGAGTGCCAGCAGGGATGCAGCCAGGGCAGCTTTGAGCTTCATGCGGAATCCTCCAAGTGGGGACCATTTCAGCATGAAGGGCAATTGTTTTAAAAGTGTTAAATCTCCTTTCGGTAGTATTTAAATCGGGTCAGATCCATGTTTGGTTCCCTATAAGCACATTGGTTGGAAAGTAAGGCGGGAAGCCGAAAAGTTGGGTGGGAATTCAAGCCGGAATGAGAGTCGGAATGAATTTCGGGTTGGAATGGCTTAACAAACGAAACGACGCACGGTAAGGTAAGGAGAGAGAGTACATGACGACTATCAACAACACCCTGTCGACGCCCGGCTTCCAGCCCAAGAACATCGCGACCCCCGGCGTTTCCATTTTTGACGGGGCCAATAAGGTCGCAATCGGCATTGGCGATCGCTACACCGGCCCCGCAATCGATCCCATCTGGATCGACAAGCCCATCTTCAAGCCCTCCCTGAAGCAGCTGGAGTTCAACGTGTTGAAGGCGGCCGGCCACAAGTCGGCGGCGGAAGACAAGGTCGAACAGGCGGAGCAGGCGCTGGCCGACTGCAAGAACCCGATGGAAGCCTTCATGGCCCGCCGCGAGCTGGCCACCGCCAAGAAGGACCTCGGCGCCGCCAAGCTGGAGCTGGCCAAGGCCCAGGTCGCGCTGGCCGAGCGCAAGGTGGAGGACGCCGACAAGGCCGTCTCCGACGCGGAGCGCGCCGTGATGACCTCCGGCAACCCGATCTCGCGCGTGCTGGCGATGCGCCAGTTGGAGACCGCGGTGAAGAACCAGACCAAGGCGCAGGAAAGCCTGGACAAGGCCCAGGGCCAGCTGCAAGCGCTCGAGACGCAGCTCTTCCCCTTCCCCATCCACCCGCCGATCATCCTGAACGACGGCCAGATCCTCCACCCGCACATCGGGTACGCCAAGGGGCTCTAAGCTCGCACCAGCCGCACATGGCGGCCATGCAAGGCCCTGACCTCGTGATCCTCGCGATCCACGGTCAGGGCCTCGCCGTTGACGACGACGCCCTGGCCCACCACGCAGCCATTGATCGTCACGCGATCGCCGTTCACGATCACCCGGCCATGCGGGGCGTAGAGCACGCCCGAGAGCGTGAGGTCGTTGCCGTTCAGCACCACGTCGCCGTCCTTGGAGTAGAAGCAGACCTGGCAGTGGTCGTTGACGAGCTGGCCGCTGCCCGCCAAGGTGATGGTGCCGTCTGCCAGCAAGACGCCGGTGCTGGCGTAGCCGCGGCCCGTGGCCGTGACGTCGCCGCGCACGTAGAGGGCCTGCATCACGAAGTCGCTGGCGCGCATGGTCCAGTTGCCCTGGTAGGCGTTGCCGTCCGAACTGGCCTTGGCGGCGATGGCGGCGCTGTAATCGGGCAGGGCGATCGGGGCCGCGTTGGGCGCGAACGAGCCGATGTCCATCGCGGAGCCACCCGCCGTCACCGTCCCCACGGCCTCTGCGGCCCGCGTGATCAGCCAGCCCGCGCCGTCCAGGATCAGGTTCCGGTTGGCGTGGATGCCGCCGTACACCTGGAAACCGTTGCCTGCGAGCGGCAGGTCCTGGTCCTGGCTGCCGGCGAAGATGGCGTAGTCGAAGGCCCCGCCCGGCCCGCGCAGCTCCCCCGTGGCGGTGGCGGCCACCTGCATGGCGGGGATGCCGAGCACGCCCAGGAACCAGGTATGCACCAGCTTGGTCTTGGCCACCGTGATGCGGGTGGCGTGGTGGGAGTACGTCACCGCCATGTTGCCCGGGTCTTCGCCGTTCTCCTGCACGTAGCGCGCCGCGGCGTTGCCTGCCAGCGTCGTGTTCGGGAGATCCTGGCCCCCGGCCAGCGCGGCGGCGTCCATGACCGCTTGCAGCCGGGTCTGCTGCCAGGCCGCGTTGCCGTAGTCCACCACCATGCCGGCCATGCCCAGCAGGGCGGGCAGCCCGCCGGCCAGCACCAGCAACATCGAGCCCTTGCGTTTGCGCATGGGTCCCATGTGGCCAAAAGCAGGTTACGGCCGCGTTGCCCGGCGGTTACGTCCAGGCGTATTTTGCGAGGATCAGCAACACGCCCGGGGTGAAGCAAGGCGGCAGGCCCTTGGGCTTGCCCTTCGAGGCGATCAGCCACTTCTCGATGGCGGCCACCTCGGCGGCCTTCTTTGGGTTCTTCACGATGTAGGCGTCCAGCTCCGCGGCTAGCTTCGGCACCTTCAGGCCGATCAGCGAGGCCAGCAGGCGCGGATCGTTGGTGGGGGGCTCGCCTACGCCTTGGGTGGCGATCGCCCACTTCGCGACCCTGGCGACCTCCTGGGCGGACGCCGGGTCGCGCTTCAGGTGCGCCAGGAACATCTGCGCCACCTGGGGTTCCTTGCAGCCGATCAGCGTCGCCAGCAACTCCGGGTCGGTCGTGGGCGGCAGCCCCACGCCCTTGGTCTCGATGGCCCAACGCTCCACCGCGGCTATTTCCTGGGCGGCGGCGGGGTGGGCTGCCAGGTAGTCCAACATCAATTGCCCGAAGCCCGCCTCGCGGCTGCGGATCAGCGTGCCCAGGAGCTTGGCGTCCTGCGTGGGCGGGGTGCCCGTGCCCTTGGTCTCGATGGCCCAGCGCTCGACTTCCGCTACGTCTTGCGCGGCGCCGGGGTTGGCGGCCAGGAAGTCCAACATGAGCTTGCCGAAGACCGGCTCGCGCGACTGGATCAAGGTGCCCAGCAACTTCGCGTTGTGGCCCGGCGGCACGCCCACGCCCTTGGTTTCGATGGCCCAGCGCTCCACCTCGGCGACGTCGGGTTCCATGCCCGGGTTCTCCGCCAGGAAGTCCTGCATCAACTTGCCGAAGGCCGGGTCCTGCGTGCCGATCAACGCTGCCAGCAGCTTGGCGTTGTTCGTGGGCGGCAGCCCGACCTTGCCGTGGGTCTCGATGGCCCAGCGCGCCACGTCCGCCACGTCGGCCTCCGTGCCGGGGTTGGCCGCCAGGAAGTCTTGCAAAAGCTTGCCGAAGGCCTTCTCCTGCGTCGCGATCAAGGTCGCCAGCAGCCTGGCGTTGTGGGTCGGCGGCATGCCCTTGCCACGCGTCTGGATCGCCCAGCGCTCCACCGCCAGGACGTCCTTGCCGGCGGTGGGGTTGGCGGCGAGGAAGTCGCGCATCAGCTTGCCGAAGGGCGCGTTTTGCGTGCCGATCAAGGTGGCCAGCAGTTTCGGGTCTTCGGTTGGCGGCTGGCCTTTGCCGTGGGTTTCCATAGCCCAGCGCATGATCTTCGCCACTTCGGCTTGAGACTTCGGGTTGCCTCTGACGTGCGCCAGCAGCGCGTTCGCCACCGGCGCGTTCTGCGT
>JAQBPE010000221.1 GCA_028287685.1 Cyanobacteria bacterium RYN_339
GGGCTTCGGCCAGGTGCTGGTATGTGCCCGCCCCGCCCGACGCGATGACCGGGATGGTCACGGCCCCGCCAACCTGGCGGATCAGCTCGAGGTCGTAGCCGGCCATGGTGCCGTCGCGCTCGATGGATGATAGCAGGATCTCGCCCGCGCCGAGGGCCGCCAGCTCGCGGTCGAAATCCACGGGATCCTTGCCGGTGGCGCGGGTGCCGGAGCAGGTGTACACCTCATAGCGCCCGTTGGGCAGCCGGCGCACGTCCACGGAGGCAACCACGCACTGAGCGCCGAACTGGTTGGCCACGTCGCGCACCAGCTCCGGGGTCTCCACGGCCTGCGTGTTGATGGCCACCTTGTCCGCACCGACGGCGAGTAGCTGCCGAACGTCTTCCACCGTGCGCACGCCGCCGCCCACCGTGAGCGGCATGAAGCATTCGTCCGCGATCTCGTCGACGGTGGCGAGGTCGGGCGATCGCCCCTCCTGGTTCGCGCCGATGTCGAGGAACACCAGCTCGTCCACCTCCCGCATGTTGTAGACCTTGACCGCCTGCATGGCGCTGCCCACGCGCCGCCAGCTGTTGTAGCCCACGCCTTTCACCAGCGTGAAGTCCTTGAAGAGCAGTGTGGGCATGACCCGGATCTTCTGCACGCTAGGTCACTCCCAACGCGAGGAAGTTCCGCAGCAGCTGGAAACCGACCTTCTGGCTCTTCTCCGGGTGGAACTGCACGCCCAGAATGTTCCGGTGACGCACCGCGGCCACTACGTCTCCGCCGTAGGAGGTGGTGGCGGCCACGTCGGCGGCGTGGAGGCAGGCAAAGTGGTAGCTGTGCACGAAGTAGAAGTCTTTGCCGGACGGCAGGTCCTCGAACGGGGCCAGGCCGTCATGCCGCACCTCGTTCCAGCCTACATGCGGCACGCGCAGGGCGGCGTCGCTCGGACTTAGGCGCACCACCTCGCCCTCCACCCAGCCCAGGCCCGAGGTCTCGCCACCCTCCAGGCCGCGCGTGGCCAACAGCTGCATTCCCAGGCAGATGCCCAAGAAGGGCACGCGTTGGTCCACCACCTGCTCGCGCAGCACCGCGTCCAGCCCGCGCTCGCGCAGGTTGCGCATGCCCAACCCGAAGCTGCCCACGCCGGGGAGCACGATGTGGCTGGCGCGGGCGAAGTCGGCCGGATCGTGGGTGATCACGGGGTCGCCGCCGCAGCGCTCGATGGCGCGCGCCACGGAGTCGACGTTGCCCATCCCGTAATCGACGATCGCGACCGTGCCCATGCGCTAGACTGGCACTGCGGGCGCGTTGTCGTAGTTGACCTTGGTGAGGTTGCCGTGGCGGTCCTTCACCAGATTGCCGCGGGCGTCCGTCAAGAACACGCGCTTGTTCGTGAAGCGGTCGCACACCTTGATGAACTGCTCCGTGGTCATGTCCAGGTCTTCCAGCACCTCTTCCAGCTTGCAGCCCAGGTACTCCCAGGGGAACTTGCCGTCGTGGATCTGGACCAGCTCGATCGCCTCGTCCCGCGTCAGGCGCCCGCGGCGGACGTGCAGGCAGGCCAGGTCCGTGGCCCGGCCGAAGCCGAACTTGAGGAACTTGAAGTAGTCGTGGATGCCGGTGTGGCAGTTGTCCAAGTTCTCGTAGTTCACGAGCGAGCCCTCCACCGGCTTGTGGTAGGTCTCGAAGCCGTGCGCCTGCGCCAGGAGGCTATTGCGCAGACCGTCCCAGGGCAAGTAATGGCCCAGGAAGAGCCCGGTGACGCCCACGCGCTGCAAGTCCTCGTCGGTGGGATAGGTGTACTGGATCAGACTCCGGCGCTCGATCCCCTGGTCCACCAGGTCCGAGACGCGCAGCCCCAGGAGCCCGCCGAACTCCTCCAGCCAGCGGCGGGTCAGTGTGTTGTTCTCCGCCGCGGCCGCCGGGCCGCCGTACTCGTTCTGTGAGTTCTCCCCCCACATGATCAGCGGCACGTTCAGCTGCACCGCCATGCGCACTGGCACCGTGAAAATCAGCACATGCTCCGGCCAGGAGATGTCGCCAATCTCCTCCAGCGCCAGCCGGTTGATGCGTGCCCGCACGCGCGGGTTGACCGTGACCTCGATATGGTCCACGCCCAGCTTGCGGATGTTGTCGAGGTTGCGGCGGCCGATCGCCGCCAGCTTGTCCGTGCTGGCCGTGACCGCGATGGGGTTGAGGCCCAGCTGCTTCATCTGAATCAGCTGGAAGGTGCTGTCCTTGCCGCCGCTGACCGGCACGATGCAGTCGTAGTTGTTGCCGTGGCGATCGCGGTAGCGCTCCAGCAGGGTCAACAGCTCCTGCTTGCGGGCCTCCCAGTCCACTTCCTTGCGCTGCTTGTAGTAGTTGCAGGCGCTGCAGACGCCCTGCTCGTCGATCTGGAGGTCGGGCTTGGTCTCCGGCATCACGCAGGAGGTGCAGTAACGGATGGGCTTGCTCATGGGGCGATTTTCTCGGGGACGGGGACGACGTGGTGCCAGGCCAGGGGGGTACCGAACGGCAGGTCGGCCGCCGCTCGACGGCCCAGGATGTCTTCATAGTAGCGGGTGTGCAGCCCATCGCTGGGGCGGATCGAGCGCACGTTCTCCGGCGTGAAGGTCTCGCCGGCATGCATGTCCTTGACCACAAACAGCGAGCGCCGGAAGGCCAGGCTCTTGACCTCTTCAGGGCCAGGCCCGAAGCGAGGCTCGCCCAGCGCCGCCTGCGCGTTCCGCACGGCCACGACCATGGCCTTGAACTCGGGCGGCTCCAACGAGAAGGCGGCGTCCGGACCACCCAGCTCCCGCGCCAGCGTGAAGTGCTTCTCGACGATGCAGGCGCCCAACGCCACCGCGGCCATTGGGATCTCGATGCCCAGGGTGTGGTCCGACAACCCCGCCGGAACGCCGAACGTGGCTGCCAGGTGCGGGATCGAGCGCAAGTTCATGCCGCCGGGCAGGGCGGGGTAGGCGCTGGTGCACTTGAGCAGCGCCAGCTCGCGGGCGCCCGCCCCGCGCGCGGCGCCCACCGCTTCCTCGATCTCGCCCAACGTCGCCATGCCGGTGGACATGATCAGGGGCTTGCCCGTGGCGGCCATCTTGCGGATCAGCGGTAGGTCTACCAGCTCGAAGGAGGCCACCTTGTAGGCGGGCACCTCGAGCATCTCCAGGAAGTCCACGGCGGTCGGATCGAAGGGGCTGGAGAAGAACGCGAGCCCCAGCTCGTCCGCCAGCCGCTTGAGGCGCGGCTGCCATTCCCAGGGCGTGTAGGCCTCCTTGTAGAGGTCGTACAGGTTCCGGCCTTCCCACAGCGTGCCTTTGATCCGGAAGGGCGCCGCCTGGCTGTCGATCGTGATCGTATCCGGCGTGTAGGTCTGGACCTTGATCGCGTCCGCCCCGGCGTCCTTGGCGGCGCGGACGATCCGCTCCGCCTGGTCGAAGTCCTGGTTGTGGTTGGCCGACATTTCGGCAATCACGTACACGGGGTGCGCCGCCCCGATGGGGCGGCCCGCGATCGCCATGCCGTGGTGCGTGCTCATGCTCCGGATTCCTCCCGGCGACGAACGAGGTGGTAGGCCTCGTGGCCGGCATAGGCTATGGTACCGCACATTTCGAAACCCGCGCGCAAGAAGGCCTCGCGCGAGCCGACGTTCGCCAGCTTCACGTAGGCATCCACCTGGCGGGCGCCGGTCGTGGCGAAGAGGTGCGCCGTGCCGGCCAGGATCAGCCGCCGCCCCAATCCGCGGCCACGCGCGCCCGGCTCCAGGCTGACGCCGATCTCCGCGCGGCCCTCCGGCCCCAGCGCGAAGCGCACCATGCCGAGCGGACGGGCGTTCGCGCCCTGGGCCACGAAGAGCAGGCTAGCGGGGTCGGCCAGCCGGCGCTCCAGCCAGGCCAGATGGTCCTCCCAGGGAATGGGCTCGGACGAGAAGGAGTTGGCGCGCACCGCCGGCTCGTTGGCCCAGCCCCAGAGCAAGCGGGCATCAGCCGTGGTAGCCGGACGAAGCGCCAGCGGGTCCCGCATGGCCTCGGCCACGCGGGCGGCCCCGCGGCCGTCCACCAGGTGCGCCAGCCGCCCGGCCAGTTCGGCCCGCCGCGGCGCGTCGGCCAGCAGCGCTGCGAGCACGGGGGCAATGGCAGCGGACGTGGCATCCACGTGCCAGCCCAGCGACACGGCTGCGTCTTGGTGAACCAGGAAGTCAGCGATGCCGCGCTGGTTGTCGGCCGCCACGGCATAAGCGAAAGGCACGCCTACCGCGGCCAGCTCCCAGCAGGTGCTGCCCGCCGCCACCACGGCCAGGTCGGCCCAAGCCATCAGCCCGACCATGTCACGAGCTGGATGCTCCAGCGTGACGCGTGGGGCGCAACGGGCCGCCAGCGCCGCGAGGGCTTCGAAGCGTGGGTTGACCGCTCCCACCGCCACGCGGACTTCAAGCTCCGGATCCGCCGGCAAGGCGGCCAGCACCCGGCCGGTGAGGTCATGGGGGTCGGCGCCGCCCATCGACACCAGCAATTTGCTGGCATGCGCGGGCGCCGGGCGCTTCGTGGCAGTGCGGACGAATTCCGGGCGCAGCAACGCGTAGTCCAGCCCCAGCAGCAAGCCGCAGCCGGCCGGGCGGTCCGCGTACCAGCCTACCTCAGCGCCGGGGTTTTGGTTGAGGATCAGGTCGGCGACGTACGGGCCGCCGCGGCCCTCGTCATCGATCACCAACAACGGCGGCCCATCGGCCTTCAGGGCGACGCGGTAGGTCGCGTCGAAATGGTAACCGTCGACAACCACCCAGGCCGCGCCGGCGGCGCGGGCAGCCGCCGCCGTGAAGGCCGCGTCGGCCGAGCTGCCCGCGGGGGCAGGCATAAGCGTGCCGGCGCCATCCCAGCGTGCGAGCAGGTCTGCGCCCACGGTCACGACCTCGACCCGGCCGCCGGCGGCCGCCCAGGCGGCGGCCAGGGCCCGGCAGCGCGTCTCGTGCCCCAGGCCGATCGTAGCGGAGGCGTCCACCCGGATCAGGAGGACAGGTGCGTCAGCGGGCATAGGCGCGCAGGACCTTCGCCAGCGCCGCGTGCAGGTCCGCCTCGTCCGCGAGCGTCATGCCCGGGAAGAGCGGCAGGGACAGGATCCGCTGGTAAGCCGCCTCGGCCACGGGGCATTGCCCGGGCCGGGTGCCGAAGCGCTCGCGGTAGTAAGGGTGCAGGTGCACCGGGATGTAGTGGACGTTGGCGCCAATGCCTTCCGCGCGTAAGGCGCGGTAAACCGCATCGCGGTCCACCGTCAGGGCCTCCAAGGCAAGCTGCACCACATAAAGGTGGTAGCCGTTCACCCGTCCGAGACGCTGGGCCAGCGGCGCGGCGCCGGGCTGTCCGGCGAAGAAGGCGTCGTGGCGCGAAGCGATCGCATTGCGCCGCTCGACCCAGGCGGGCAGCTTCTCTAGTTGGGAAAGGCCCAGGGCGCACTGGAAGTCGGTCAGGCGGTAATTGAAGCCTAACGACACCATCTCGTAGAACCACGAGCCGCCCTCCTGGCGTTGACGGTGGTCGGTGGTGATGCCATGGTTGCGGAAGACGCGCATGCGCTGGGCCAGCGCCGGGTCGTCCGTGGTGATCACGCCGCCCTCGCCCGTGGTCATGGGCTTGACCGGGTGCAAGCTAAACGTGCTCAGCTTCGCTAGCGAGCCCACGGGCCGGCCGGCCAAGCTGCCGCCCAAGGCGTGGCAGGCATCCGCCACGATCGGCAGGCCGAAGCACTCCAGGGCGGCGTAGTCGCAAGGTTGGCCGGCGTAGTCCACCGCCACGATCGCCTTGGTGCGAGGCGTGATCAGGCGCTCTACCGCGGCGGGATCGAGCAGCAGCGTACCGGGGTCCACGTCCGCGAACACGGGCGTGCCGCCCTGGTAGACCACGCAGTTGGCCGAGGCTGCGAAGGTCAAGGTCGGCACGATCACCTCGTCGCCAGGCCCTACCCCCAGCGCGTGCATGGCCGCGTGCAGGGCCGCGGTCCCGTTGGTCACGGCCACGGCCTCCCCCGCGCCGGTGGCGGCCGCGAAGGCGCGTTCGAACGCCGTAACGGTGGGGCCGGTGGTGAGCCAGTCGGACAGCAGCACTTCGCGGACGGCCGCGACGTCGCGCTCGTCGATGGCCTGCCGGCCATAGGGCAAGAGGACCGTCCGGACGGGTGTGCCTCCGTCGATGGCAAGCATGGTCGTCAAACCCGCTCTATCTGCCCGGCCAGTGCGGTGGGCCGCCTCAACATCGCCTCGAGGTCGGCCGCGCTCAGCCAGTGGTCGTTGCTGTCGCTGCTGTAGGCAAAGCCCTCGGGCACAGCTCGGCCGCCGGTTTCGCGCGCGAAAGCCTCGCGATCCCAATCTCGGTAGTCGGGCACGATGGCGAAGTAGTCGTCATACTCGTAGGTGTTGCGGGCATCGTCGGGCGTCACCATCGTTTCGTGCAGCTTCTCACCCGGCCGGATGCCAACGATCTCTGTTTGGCAATCAGGCGCCACCGCCTTGGCAAGCTCCATGATGGTCATGCTCGGGATCTTCGGCACGAAGACTTCCCCGCCGCGCATCCGATTGAAGCTCTTGAGCACGAAGTCCACGCCCTGGTCCAGGGTGATCCAGAAGCGCGTCATGCGCGGATCCGTGATGGGTATCGTACCCGAGGCGCGCTTCTGTTGGAAGAAGGGAACCACGCTGCCGCGGCTGCCAACCACATTCCCGTAGCGCACCACGCTGAACTCCGTCTTATGATGGCCGGAGTAATGGTTCGCGGCCACGAAGAGCTTGTCCGAACAAAGCTTGGTCGCCCCGTAGAGGTTGACCGGGTTGGCCGCCTTGTCCGTGCTGAGCGCGATCACCTTGGCGACGTTGCGGTCGATGGCCGCATCGATGATATTCGAAGCGCCTATGATATTGGTCTTCACGGCCTCTAGCGGGTTGTACTCGCAAATCGGGACGTGCTTGAGCGCCGCGGCATGCACCACTACATCAACGCCATCGAAGGCCCGGTAAAGACGCTCGCGGTCGCGTACATCGCCGATAAAGAAACGTAGCTGCGGGAACCGGTGTTCCGGGAAGCGCTGGCGCATCTCGTACTGCTTGAGCTCATCCCGGCTGAAGACGATCACCTTGCGCGGTTCATGGTGCGCCAGGATCTCCGCAATGAATTGGTGGCCAAACGAGCCCGTCCCACCGGTAACCAGGATAACCTTGTCCTTGAAGTTCATTGCAACGCCTGCTTCAGAGCCTGAACGACCCGCTCCTGGATTTCTTGCGCCATCGTCGGCCAGATCGGCAGGCTGAGCACCTCGGCCGCGGCCTGCTCGGCGAGCGGAAGTTGATAGCCCAGGCCCTTGTAGATCGGCAGTTGGTGGCAGGGCACCGGGTAGTACACCATCGTGCTTATGCCTTCCGCCTCCAGCGCTTGTTGCACGGCGTCACGGTTGGGCACCTTGATCGTGTATTGGTGGTAGACGTGGCGGTTGTAATCCGCCTCGAACGGCAGGTTCACGCCGGGGACGTCTTTCAGCAGCTCGCGATACAGGTCGGCCACCCGCCGGCGGCCGGCGCTGGCCTCCTCGATCTTGGGCAGCTTCACGCGTAGGATCGCGGCCTGGATCGAGTCGAGGCGCGAGTTGTAGCCCACCACCTCGTTGTAGTACTTCTTCTTGGCGCCGTGCACCCGCAGCATGCGGCAGGTCTCGGCGAGCGCGTCGTCGTTGGTGGTGATCAACCCGCCGTCGCCGTAGGCGCCCAGGTTCTTGCTGGGGAAGAACGAGAACGCGCCAATATCCCCGAGGGTGCCCAGCTTCTTGCCCTTGTAGTCGCCGCTGAACGCCTGCGCCACGTCTTCCAGCACCTTGAGGTTGTGCTGCTTCGCGAGCGCCAGCACGGGGTCCATGTCTACGCCCTGGCCGAAGATGTGCACCGGGATAATCGCCTTGGTCTTCGGCGTGACCACGATCTTGGACACGTCCAGGTTGAACGTGAGGGGGTCGATATCCACGAACACCGGCGTGGCGCCGACCATGCTGATGGCCTCCGCCGTCGCGAAGAATGTGAACGGCGTCGTGATCACCTCGTCGCCCGGCCCGATGTCCATGGCCCGCAGCCCGATCACCAGCGCATCCGTGCCGGAGTTCACGCCGATCGCGTGCTTGCAGCCCAGGTAGGCCGCCACTTCCGTCTCGAAGGCCTTCACCTCGGGGCCCATGATGAACTGGCCCGAGCGCAACACGCCCTGGATGGCCGCGTTGACCTCGTCCCAGAGCGCGTTGATTTCGGGCTCCATGTCGAGGATGGGGATGGGCTTCTGGGTGGCTTGCATGGAAGGCTTCCTCTAAGGCAGGGCGGGGCCGGCCACCAGGCTCACGGCCTGGTCGTTGCGCTGGTACTCGCGGCTGCAGTCCTTGCAGCGCGCGCGGTCGTTCTCGAACTTCAGGGTGGCGCCGCAACCGCAGGCCCAGCCCGCGATGCGGGCGGGCACGCCCATCACCAGGGCATGGTCGGGCACGTCCTTCGTCACCACGGCGCCCGCCGCCACGAAAGCCCAGGCGCCCACGGTCGTGCCGCAGACCACGGTGGCGTTGGCGCCGATGCTGCTGCCGCGCTTGAGCACTGTCGGTGCGTAGTCCGCGCTGGTGTTGCGCGGGAAGGCCGAGCGCGGGGTCAGCACGTTGGTGAAGACCATGCTGGGGCCGCAGAACACGTAGTCCTCCAGCACCACGCCCTCGTACAGGCTCACGTTGTTCTGGATCTTCACGCCGTTGCCCACCGTCACCCGGTTGGCCACGAACACGTTCTGGCCCAGCGAGCAGTTCTCGCCCAGCACCGCGCCGGGGCTGACGTGGCTGAAGTGCCAGACCTTGGTGCCCTTGCCGATTTGCGCGCCCTCGTCGACGATCGCGCTGGGGTGGACGTAAAACTCGCTCATACGGCCTCCAATTGGCGCGAGGCCTCGGCCAACACGCGCACCACCTCGACGCCGCTGGCGCCGTCGGACAGGGGGGCGGCACGGTCGGCCACGCGGTCCAGGAAGTGTTGCAGCTCCAGCTTCAGCGGCTCGCCGCTGCCGGAGAAGACCACCTCCGCGCCGTAGTCGCGGTTGGCCAGGTCGGGGGTGATGCCCTTCTTGTGCAGCGTCACGGTCTGCGCTATCTCGTCATAGACCAGCATGCCCAGGGAGCCGACTACCGTCAGGCCGCGCCGGCGCTCGGGCCAGAGCCAGCTGGTGTGCAGGTGGGCCTGGACGCCCTGCGGGAAGCCCAGGTGCAGGTAGACGTCATCCTCCACCTTGGCCTGCAGCACGCGCTGGCCGGTGGCCTGTATGTGGGTGGGGGCGGCGCCGACCAGGTGCAGCAGCACGGCCACGTCGTGCACGCCGAAGCTCCAGAGCACGTTCTCGACCGTGCGGGCGCGGCCCAGGTTCATGCGCTCCTGGTGCAGCGAGTGCACCGTGCCCAGTTCGCCGGCCGCCAGGTACTGCTTGATCCACTGGATCGCCGGCTGATAGAGCAGCAAGTGGCCCACCATCAGCACGCGGTCCAGCTTGCGGGCCAGCTCCGCCAGGTCTTCGGCTTCGGCCAACGAGAGCGTGATGGGCTTCTCGACGAAGACGTCCTTGCCGGCCAGCAGGGCTTCCTTGGCGATCGGGTAGTGCGTAGGCACGGGGGTGGCGATCGCCACTGCGGGCACGTCACCGGCCAACACTTCCTGGTAATCGGCGTACACCGGCAGGTCCGGGTACTGCTTGAACAGCCCCTCCCGCAACGCCGGGCTGGCCTCGGACACGCTGGCCAGGACGCCCAGGGCGTGGAAGTTGGTAACCAGGTTCTTGCCCCAGTTCCCGGCTCCGATGACGGCGACGTGGCTCATAACAGCGTGACGTTTTCCTTGGCGCCCGTGGCGCGCTTGGTGGCGTTGCGGGTATCCAGCACGTGGCGGGCGTGGGCCAGCAGCCAGTCGTAGTCGAAGTCGGAGTGGTCCGTCGCAATCACCACCAGGTCCTGCTGCGCGAGCAGGGCCGCGTCCAGCGCCACGCCGGTCATCTCGATGCCGTGCTCCTTGAACTTGGCCACGTGCGGGTCGTGGTAGACCACCTGCGCGCCTTCCTTCTGCAGCAGCCGTATCACCTCGATCGCCGGCGACTCGCGGTAGTCGTTCAGATCCCGCTTGTAGCTCACGCCCAAGACCAGGATCTTCGAGCGCGACGCGGCCACCCCCAGCTTGTTCAGGCAGCGCAGCGCCTTCTCGCGCACGAACTCCGGCATCTTGCGGTTGATCTCGCCCGCCAACGCGATGAAGTGGGTGTTGAAGTTGTACTCGCGCGCCTTCCACTCCAGGTAGTGCGGATCCAGCGGGATGCAGTGGCCGCCCACGCCGGGGCCGGGGTAGAACGGCATGATGCCGAAAGGCTTGGTGAAGGCCGCGTCGAGCACCTCCCACACGTTCAGGTCCATGCGGTCGCACAAAAGCATCATCTCGTTCACCAGCGCGATGTTCACCGCGCGGAAGGTGTTCTCGA
>JAQBPE010000287.1 GCA_028287685.1 Cyanobacteria bacterium RYN_339
GGCGGCCAGCATGTTCCACTTCACGGAACAGACCCCCCTGGGGGCCAAACGCTACCTGGGCGAGCGCGGGATTCCCGTGCGCCTCTGACAAAGGAGAACCTCGTGGACAAGACGGAGATCGGGCGCCTGGAAGGGTTGTGGGCCGGTGAATTTGGCGAGGCCTACGTGGAGCGCAACAAGGAGGCCGCCAAGGGGCGCGACGCCTTCTGGCAGATGTTGCTCGCCAAGTACCCGGTGACGTCGGCGTTGGAGGTGGGCTGCAACCTGGGCGGCAACCTCACGTGGGTCAGCCAACATGTGCCGCCGTGCCAGACCTACGGCGTGGATATCAACGAGCATGCGCTGGCTCGCCTACACGAGGCGCTGCCGCACGTGAACGCCATCTGGGCGCCCGCTCGCCAGCTGCCGTTCCGGGATCAGTGGTTCCAACTGGTATTCACGGCCGGTGTCCTGATCCACCAGCCGTCCGAGAGCCTGCCCTTGGTGATGGCGGAGATCGTGCGCTGCTCCAAGCGCTACGTGCTGTGCATGGAGTACTTCGCCCAGGACGTGGTGGAGGTGCCCTACCGCGGGCACGAGGGGGCGCTCTTCAAACGTGACTACGGCGGGCTCTACCAGATGCTCTTCCCGGAATTGAAGCTGGTCGAGCAGGGCTTCCTTACCAAGGACCAGGGTTGGGACGACATCACTTGGTGGCTTTTTGAGAAGACCGGGACGCTGGCCCCGTAACCGGCGATGCGCAAAGTCATGATCGTGCAGGCGCGTGCCACGTCTTCGCGCCTGCCAGGCAAGGTGCTCCTCGACCTGGCGGGCAAGCCGATGCTGGCGCGCCAGCTGGAGCGCCTGAAACGTTGCAACTCCGTGGACGAAATCGTGGTGGCGACTACAAGCAACGCCACGGATGACCCGGTGGTGGCCATCGCCGATGACTGTGACGTGCGCTGGTACCGGGGGGGCGAGGCCGACGTGCTGAAACGCTACATTGACGCAGCTCGAGATGCTGCTGCCGACGTGGTGGTGCGCGTGACCGCGGATTGTCCCCTGATCGACCCCGGGGTCGTCGACTTGGTGGTGACCACGCTGGCGACGCGCCGGGGCGATTGCGACTATGCTTCCAACGTGCTCGAACGCACCTACCCGCAAGGGCTCGACTGCGAGGCGCTTTACCGTGACGTGCTCGAGCGCGTCCATCGGCTCGGGGTGTCCCAGGCCGCGCGCGAGCACGTCACGTGGTTCATCTACCGCGAGCGGCCCGAGCTGTTCTTGCTCCACGCCGTGAAAGACTTGCAGGACAACGCGGATCTCCACTGGACGGTGGATACCGCCGCCGACCTGGACTTCGTGCGCACGCTGTACACCGCGCTGGGCCTCGCGGAGCGGCACCTGCCATACGAAGACTGCCTGGCCTACGTGCGGTCCCACCCCGAGCTGCAGCGCTAGCATGCAGGGCGTCAACTCCCGCATCCTCGATTGGCTCAACGCCTTCGAGCAGGCGGTGCCGGTGGATACCTGGGTGCACGAAGACATCCGGGTCTGGCCGATCATCCGGTTCAAAGCTGCCTTTGGTCTGTTCTACCGCATGGTGGCCGAGGATGCCCACGTTCCTGGTCTGGTGGACACCGCGGCCCGCTCCGCCTGGCTGAAGCGTCTGGCGTCACTCCCGCTGCGGCAGGCTCGGGCCAGTTGGCTCGACCGAATTCACGCGGCCCGCGGGGACGGGCCGTATGACGTGGTGTTCTTCAACGAAGAAGGACGATACTCCGCGGTGGAGGATCGCTGCTACGACAACTATTGCGACCCGCTGGTGCGTTCGTTGGCCGAGCGGGGCTTCCGAAGCCTCCGGCTGGACGGTTCCGATCGGTATTGCCTGCCCCGGTATTCCCCGTCCCGGTTCGTGCGGGCCCAGCTCGACGTGCTGGCGGTGGCGGCCCGCTTCAAGCGCCGAACTACCTTCGCCCCGGTGGCGGAGCTCGAGGGCTTCCTGGAAGCCCTGGGCGCTCCGGTCACGGGCCTGGACTTGGATCCCGGCCCGGTGCTGCCGCTGCTACGAGCCCAGGCCGATTACTTCAAGCGGGTCTTGCGTCGCAGCGGCGCCCGCCTGGGCGTGGTGGTTTGTTACTACAACCTCTATGGGATGGCGTTCGACCTGGCCTGCCGCGAGCTAGGCATCCCCAGCATGGACATCCAACACGGCCTGCAGGGGGCCTACCATGCGGCTTACGGCCGGTGGGGGCGCGTGCCGGCGGATGGCTACGAGCTGTTGCCATCCCTGTTCTGGTGCTGGAGCACGGACGAGGCCGCGGTCATTGCAGAATGGGCCGAGGCCGCGCGGGGCCGGCACGCCGCGTTGCCCGGCGGCAACCTCCTGTTATCCTCCTGGCAAGATCTGGATCGCCCGGCCCGCGAGCGCGAGCGCGAGGCGCTGGTGGCCCGGGCGGGCGATGTCCGTCCATGGATGCTGGTAACGCTGAGCGGCCTGGAGCCGCCCGCGGTCCTCGACGAGCTGGTGGCCGCGATCCGCTCGGCAGGGTCGCAAGCGTTCTGGTGGGTGCGCTGCCACCCCGGGCGGCCCGAGCAGGCCGAAGGGATCCAGGCCCGGTTGGCGGTCGACGGCGTGGCCTGCGCGGACGCGCTGCTCGCGACGCGGACGCCGCTGTATACGCTGCTGGGCGAGGTGGATGGCCACCTGACCGGCTTCTCCTCCACCGTGATCGAGGCCGCCGCTCTGGGCGTGCCGTCCGTGATGTGGCAGGCTGACGGGCCGGAACTATTTCCCGCCCAGGTGCTAAACGGGCTGGCTACCTACGCTCCCGGTCCATCGCAGGCGGTCGCTGCCCTTCGCGCCTGGCTCGCCGCGCCCACGGGGGGGACCGGTCGCCTCGATGCGGATTTGGCCGCCGCGCTGGACGCGGTATCGGCTGCGATCCGCGGCGGGGTATAATCAGCTGTCTGCGTTCACCTTGGAGTAGCCGAACTATGGGGGCTTACGTCCGCCCGTTCCCGCGCGTCGTGCGCATCGAGCCCGCCGCCGCTTGCAACCTGGCGTGCCGGCACTGCCCGACCGGCACGGTGGACATGAAGCGTGGCCTGATGAGCGAGGCGGTCTTCGATGCCGCGTTGCGCGCGCTGGAACGCCACCGCGACGCGGTCAAGGTCGTGGTGCTTTACCATGGCGGCGAGCCGCTCATGAACAAGGCCTTCCCGGCCATGATCCGCCGGATCAAGGCGCTGGGCATCCCCTTCGTGAAGACCGTTTCGAACGGCATGCTGCTCACGGAGACAGCGAGCCGGGACCTTCTCGCCAGCGGCCTGGATGCTCTGGAAATCTCCCTGGACGCACAGACCGAGGCGCAAAACGACTTCGTGCGCCGCAAGAGCAACTACGCCCAGGTCGTCGCCAACATCCGGCGCTTTGTGGACCTGCGCGCCGCCTGCGACCATCCCACCCCTCGCCTGGACCTCTCCTCCACGCAGTTCCTGTCGCCGGCCACCTTGGACCAGCGAAGTGGACCGGTTTCGCCCCCGGCTCACTTGCTGCGCGACTTCGGCGCGGAGTTGGCCGCTGGCACGATTGGGCTAAAGCTACACTGGGCAATGCGGTGGCCCCACATGGAGGTGGACGAGGGGGAGTTCGACGTCTTCCTGGATGACCAAGGCGAAGATCTGAACACGTGCGACCATGTGGACAGCACCGTGACGATCCGCGCCGAGGGTGACGTGGTGGCTTGTTGCTATGACCTCACCAGCCGCCTGGTGCTGGGGAACATCCTGGAAACGGACCTGGCCGAGATCTGGAACGGCCCGGGCTACTTGGGGCTGCGCGAAGGGATTGCCACCAAGAGTTACCCCTCGCCGTGCGACAATTGCAACACCGTCCGCCGCAACGCCTATCTGGTCCCGCGTGCGCCCCAGCTAGTGGGCGGGCTTGCGGAAGACTAGGCCCACGTTGTGCTGCTGGCAAGCGTATGGCGGTAGCCCCTGGAACCGGCGCTGCCACGAATACGGAGCGCTGAAGAGGCGCTGTGGTTTCCCCAGGCCCGCATCCCAGGCATACGAGCCCATCTGGATGATCCGGGCCAGCTCGAGACCTGCGCCTTGCATGGTGCGGGCCACGTAGTCTGGCGTGTACTGCCGCAGATACGCGTAATCGTCGAACATCCAGCGCAGCGGCACCGCGTGGCTGGCCGGCGAGTAGGACACGAATACGTGGCCGCCGGAAGCCATGACCGCGTGGACTTCGCGGGCAAACTGACCGAGGTCCTCGCAATAGCCGATGCCGTAGCGCGAGAGCACCCAGCTGAAGTCGTTCCTTTCCACGGCAGCTGGCAGACCACCTACCGCGAAGTCGTAGGCGTGGGCCGGGAAGCCGAGGGTGCGAGCGATCGCGGTCGCCACCTCGGGGACGAAGGCCGTCACCGCCACTTCGTGGCCGTTTTGCCGGGCATCATGGGCCAGGAATCCCGGTTCGCCGCTGATGTCCAGGATACGTTGGCCGGGCGCCAACTCGTGGCCATTGTCCGCGAGCAGCTTTGCCAGGTCTGCCAGCTCGCCTGCCCACTTCCCGCGGCTGCCGGAGGCCTCGAATTCGGCCAGTACCCCGGTGTAGTAGCTGTAGAGCTCCTGGTCGCTCTTGTTGGGCTTGGCCAAGAGCCCGAGGCCACGCAACCCGCTGGCGGCCAGAGCTTCTAGGGGGTAGCGCGCCTTCTTTTCGCGGGACCAGTTCCGGCAAGCCACGCATTCGTACCAGACGTGCTTGTACGTGTCGTAGGCGATCAGGGAACCGGACCGGGCGCAGACCGTGCAGGGGGAATCAGGTGTCATGGGGCAAGGATACCTCTCGGGCGAGCAGCCAGGGCATCGGATGGACCCGGCTGGCAGCAACCCACGTCAGTAGGAATTGAAGCAAGAATGCGGCGGCCGTGGCCTCGGCCGCGCCTACCACGCCGTGGAGCTTGATCAGGCCATAGGTGAAGGCCGGGCTCGCCGCCGCTATCGTCAAGGTGATCACGCCCAGCGTGCCCGTCCGCTCCGCATAGAATAGGTAGTTCCCTACCATTTTGTACATACCGCCAAGCGCGAAGGCCAGCGCGAGCCAGGGCACCACCAAGCCCGCTTCCGCATAGCGCGGACCCAACAGCCAGGGCATCACCCAGGGCACGACCAGCCCGAACGCGCCGGCGAACGCCAGCAGCAGCAAAAAGTACGCGTAAGTCGCCACCACGATCCGGCGGTTCGCCGCGGGGTCCCGCTTGGCCAGCTCGCGGTAGTGCCAGGGCGACCAGGCCTGGTTGAAGGAGGTCTCTACCAGCGTCACCACCTGGCATACCTGGTAACCGGCCACGTACAGGCCCGCCTGGCGTAGCGAGATCATCTGGGCCACGAACATGCGATCCAGCATCGTGTAGATGTAGCCGCCGAGGTAGTGCGGCACCAGCGGCAGGCCGAAGCGTACCGCATCGGCCACGTAGGACCGGCGTGGGCGGGCGGTCAGCCAGCCTTCCCGGGCCATCAGGCCCGTGCCTACGGCAGCCGCCAGCACCACGGCCAGCACCTGCGCGCCGATCCGACCCTGCCAGCCCCAGCCCATCGTCACCACGAAGGCCAGGCTCAGTGCCACCAGCAGCACGGCCGAGAAGGTCTGGAATAGTCCGTATGCCGTGGGCTTGAGCTGGATCTGGAACATGGTGGCGGCAATGTTCGCCACGGCCTGGGCCGCGCACACCACCACCACCGCCCACAGCCAGCCGGCCGGGAAGGCGCTGATCCAGGCGATCGGGCCGGTGAAGACGGCTACCACCATGCCCGCCAGCACGGCGGACAGGCCCACCAGCACGAAGGCGCTGCTCATGAAGGCCGGGAAGTCCAGGCGGTCCCGCTCCAGGTAGCGCAAGTTGACAACGGCATGTACGTTGAGGCCGATCAACGGCATCCCGATGCCCACCAGCACCAGGAAGATCCCGGCGATGCCATAGTCTTCGGGAACCAGGTAGCGCGTCATCACGGGCAAGAAGACGAACGGGATGGCGGCATTCAGGATGTTGAACCCGAAGTACCGTGCCGCCCCGCCCAACAGTGTGTTCAGCCGCTTGTCTGCCGTGACCTCGTTGGCCATGAGGGCAGGTTACCACGGTTGCCTTGCGGCCGCCTGCTCCGTATGCTGGGGGCACCATGGCCATGGCCCCCCTCCAGATCGAGCTTCCGACCGCATGCGCCCGCGAGGCCGCATACATCGTAGACGTGCTCTTCGGCGACTTCTTGGGGGTGCCCTTCGTCCGGCGCCACATCGATCGCCCCGACATCCGGATCTCCCGCGAGGGGCCGAGGGAGCTCGTGTTGGACGCCAGCTTCTTCCACGCCGCCGAAGCCGCTTGGTTGGGGCCGGCGACGCTCCCTCGCGGCCCCCTGGTCCAATTCGAGGGGCTGCCCGTCCTTTTCGCCGACCCCTCGCGCGCGGCGATCGCCCGCGGTCCCGAGGGCCTGACGCTGGGCCTCGACTTGCTGGGCTCTTCCTTCTTCATGCTGGCGCGCTATGAGGAGGCCGTCTTACCCGACCGCGACGTCCACGGCCGTTTCCCGGCGCGGGCGGCGCTGGCCTACCGGGAGGGCTTCCTGGACCGACCGGTGGTCAACGAGTACCTCGAACTCCTGTGGCGCTGCTTGCAAGAACTCTGGCCGGACCTCGCGCGCCGCGAGCGAGCGTTCCGGACGTTGCCCTCGCATGACATGGACGCTCCCTACCGCTACCTGTTCCTCCCGCCATGGCGCTTCGTTGACCACTCGCTGCGCGACCTGGTGAAGGGCCGCCTACGGGACCTGACGGAGCGACTCACCTTGGGGACGCGGGTCAAGTTGGGGCAACTCGCCGCGGATCCCTTCAATACCGTGGCCTTCTTGTTGGACGAGAGCGACCGCCGCGGCCTGACCAGCGCCTTCTACTTCTTTGGCGACCGGCCCGACCCCGCCTATGACTGTCTCTACGAGATCGAAGATCCCCGCATCCTCGCATTGATCGATCAGATCTATGGCCGCGGCCATGAAGTCGGCCTGCACCCCAGCTACACTACCTACTTGGATCCCGATCGCACCACGACGGAATTCCTGCGCCTCCGCCGGGCCTGTGCGGGACGCGGCGTCGAACAGGCCCGCTGGGGCGGCAGGCAGCACTTCCTGCGCTGGTCCACGCCCCAGACCATGCGCAACTGGGTAGCGGCCGGCCTGGACTACGACTCCACGCTGGGCTTTGCCGATGCGGCGGGCTTCCGCGCCGGTACGTGCTACGAGTACCCGCTGTACGACGTGCAGGCGCGCGAAGCGCTGACCTTACGCGAACGCCCGCTGATCGCCATGGAGTGCAGCGTGATCGACGCGGTCTACATGGGCCTGGGCACCGGCGACGCTGCTCTGGCCTGCCTGACCCAACTCAAGAACCAGTGCCGCCGGTACCAAGGCGACTTCACGCTCCTCTGGCACAACTCCCGGCTATACGACCCCGCCGAGCGCGCCCTCTACCTCGCCACGCTGGACGCATGACCCGGGTGTGCCTTACCTTGCTGGTATGTGCGGCATCGCCGGCCTGATTCGGGCCGATCGACACGGCGTATCGGCCACCCTCGCCCGCATGAGCGAGGCCATCCAGCACCGCGGTCCAGACGATCTCGGTTACTTCCTGGCGGCCCCGGGCGCCAGTCACCTGGGCCGTCAGGCGCCGGACGATGCCGGCTGGCGGCTCGGCCTGGCTCACCGCCGGCTCTCGATCTTGGACCTCAGCGAGGCCGGCTGGCAACCTATGGCCAGCGCCGATGGCCGTTACGTGACCGTCTTCAACGGCGAGATTTATAACTACCAGGAGCTGCGTGCCGAGCTTGCCGCGGCGGGGCATGCCTTCCACACCTCCTCCGACACGGAAGTGCTTTTGGTGGCCTATCGCGCCTGGGGCGAGGCAGCGCTTTCGCGATTCGTGGGCATGTTCGCCTTCGCGCTGCTGGATCGCGAGGCGAACACGCTGTTCCTGGCCCGGGACTTCTTTGGCATCAAGCCACTCTTCTACAGCACCTTCGCCGGGGGGCTGGCCTTCGCGTCGGAGGTCAAGGCCTTGCTCGAAGTGCCGGAAGTGGGCCGCCAGGTGGCGCCCGGGCCCCTGTATGATTATTTGCGCTTCGGCCTGACCGATCACGGTGAATCCACGCTGCTGGCCGACGTTCGGCAGCTGTTGCCGGGACACTGCGTCACCATCCGGCTGGACCACCCCGACCAGGTGGCCCCCGCTCCGTACTGGCGGCTGGACCCCACGCCGCGCACGGACCTCTCCTTCGACGAGGCCACGACGCGGGTGCGCGAGCTCTTCTTGGACGCCGTGCGGCTGCACCTGCGCAGCGATGTCCCGGTGGGCGCCGCGCTTTCCGGCGGCATCGATTCCTCTGCCATCGTGATGGCGATGCGGGCGCTGGAGCCCGGAGTCAAGTTACACACGTTCAGCTTCATCACGGACGACCCTGCCGCCAGCGAGGAGCATTACATGCGCCTGGTGGCCGGCGCCGCGGGCGCCACGATGCACGAGGTGACGCCGCGCGCGGAGGAGTTGGTGGCCGACCTCGACGACTTAATTGCGGCCCAGGACTTCCCCTTCGGCTCTACCGGGATCTACGCCCAGTTCCGTGTGTTCCGGCTGGCACGTGCGGCCGGCATCACCGTGATGTTAGACGGCCAGGGCGCGGACGAGCTCTTGGCCGGCTACCGCTTCCACCTCTCCGCCCGCCTGGCCTCGCTGCTGCGGCGTGGCCACTGGCTGGAGGGCGCGCGCTTCACGGCCAGGGCTGGAGGGCTGCTCTCGAGCCAGGGCCCGCGGCTCTTCTTCCAGGCGGGCGGACTCTTGCTGCCGCCAGGCCTTCAGGCCGCCGCACGGCGCCTGGTGGGCGAGGAACTGGCGCCGCCCTGGCTCGAAGCCGGCTGGTTTACCCGGCAAGGGGTGGCGCTCGCCCAGCCGCACCAGGCCCGCGCCCGTGAGATCTTGCGCGAACAGCTAGTGCAAGCCGTGGAAACCACCAGCCTGCCCGCGTTGCTGCGCTATGAGGACCGCAACTCCATGCACTTCGGCATGGAGAGTCGCGTGCCTTTCCTCACGCCGGCCCTGGCGCGGTTCCTCCTGTCCTTGCCGGAGGACTACCTGGTGGGCCCGGATGGCACCTCCAAGGCCGTCTTCCGCGCCGCGATGCGTGGGTTGGTGCCAGACG
>JAQBPE010000335.1 GCA_028287685.1 Cyanobacteria bacterium RYN_339
ACCAGCTCGCCCGGCGCGGGGTCGGCCAGGAAGGCCGCGAGGGCCGCGCGCTCGGCGTCGCGTCCCAGCATGGGCGCGCCGAACAAGCCGCCGCCGGCCGGGGTGGGCGGCAGGCCCAGGGCCGCGAGCACCTCGCCCACATGGGCCGGCCGGTCGTTGGGGTCCTTCGCCAATAGGCATGTAATTAGCCCCGCCAGCTCCGGCGAGACCCCGGCGGTGCGCAGCGGCGGCGGTTGTTGTTCGAGATGGGCACGCAGCAGCGGCAGGGCCCAGCCCGCGCGCCCACCCAGCGAGGCCGAGAAGGGCGGTCGGCCGGCCAGCAGGTGGTACAGCATGGCGCCGAGGGCGTACAGGTCGGCCCGGGCATCCACGGCCCCGGCGGTGATGGCTTCCGGCGCCAGGTAGAGCAACGAGCCACGAATGGGGCCGGCGGGCTGGCCGGCGGGGCGCAGCAGGCCCAGGTCCATCAGCGTGACCTGGCCGTCTTCGCGCAGGCGTAGGTTCGCGGGCTTCAGGTCGCCGTGGACCCAACCGGCCGCATGCAAGGTGGCGAGCGCGCCCAGCAGCCCTGGTAGCCAGCCGCGCACCACGGCCTCGGGTTGGGCGGCCTGCGCCAAATCTAGATCGGTGCCGGGGATGTAAGCCATGGTGAAGAACGGTGTCCCATCGGCCAGCACGCCCTGGTCGTAGGCTTCGACCAGGTGGGGGTGTGCCAGCGAGGCCATGGTCCAGAACTCGCGGGCGAAGAGCAGCCGCGCTTCGGCCTCCAGCAACGAGCCGCTCTCGGTCGCCAGCAGCTTCAGCGCCACCTCTTCGTCACGTACGGCATCGTGCACCAGCAAGACCTGGCCCATGCCGCCGCGTCCCAGCACGCGGCGCTGGGCATAGCGCTCGGGCAGCACCGTCACGAAGCGGCCACCTCGCGCAGCACCGGGTGCCGGCTCCACGTGAAGGCCAGTTGGCCCGCCGGCAGCACCGCCTGCTCCAAGGCGCCGGCGTCCTCGGCCGCCAGGGCGCGCTCCAGCTCCGCGAAGCAGGCCAGGGCTTCCGTCAGGTGGGTGGCGAGGGCCGGGTCCTGGTGGGCCTGGGCCGCCAACTGCCGGGCGCGATGGGCTACCGGCGTGAAGCCGGCCTCCCGCGTCGGCGTCAGGGCCGCGGCGATCACGGCGATGCGCGGCCGCAGCGCCTGGGCCAGCTGGCGCGCCTTGGCCAGGGCGTCGGCGGCCGGCGGCGCCATGGCCAGGGGGAGGGCTGCCAGGAAGCCGCGCAGCTCCGCGGGCGCCGGCCCCAGCATGGCCGTCAGCCAGGTCGTGGCCTCGCGCAGCGGTTGCTGTACCAGCCGCAAGGTGTGGAAGCGGCCCTCCACGGTGCGTTCGATCAGGCCGGCCTGCTCCAGCACCTTGAGGTGCTTGGAGAACGTCGGCAGCGCCAGCGGGAACGGTTCCGCCAGCGCCTTGACGGTGCAGGGCCCGGCCGCCAGCCGCGCCACCACCGCGCGGCGGGTCGGGTCGCCCAGGGCGGAGAAGATCTGGTCGAAGGGGTCCGCGCTCATAGGATCGTGATCGTGTCGAACAGGACGACGCGCGCGCCGCTCGCGGGGTCGTACCAGGTGATGACGAGCGGCTGGGGACCCAGCGGGGTCGTGGAGTCGACCGTCACTTGTAAGATCGAACCGGTCGCCAGCGAGATGGGCTGGACCACGCCGCCGATCGTCACTTGCAGCTGTGCCTGGGGCGGGAGGCCCGCTCCCGCCATCGCCAGGGTGGTGCCACGGGCCGGGTTGCCGCCAGCGACCTGGAGGCTGAACGTGGTTGCCGCAGGCGGGTTGACGTCGATCGCCCAGTTCCAGATGTTGCTCTCCGGCCCCGTGCCGCCCGGCGCGTAGAAGATCGACAACGTGGTGGAAGCGATCGGAATGTTGGCCGGGATGATGATGAAGAAGTCGTTGGCGCCCACGACGCGGCTGATGGGCGCCGCAAGGCCGCCAATCGTCACGCGCAGGCCCACCATGCCCGCGGGCAGCCCCAGCCCGTGGATCTGGAGCTCCGTGCCGGGATCACACGTCAACGACGTGCCGAACCCATTCGGCGAGGCGGAAGGGGCCGGCGTTGGGGTGGCCGTGGGCGCCGGGGTGGGCGTGGCCGGCGGGCCGGCCGGCAGGCTCAGGGCCATGGTCTTGCCGGCGGCGGTGAAGAGGCCGCGCACGTAGCTCGCCACCGCAGGCGTGCCGTTCGAGACCATGAAGCGGGCGTCGGCCAGCGTCATCAGGCCGTCCAGGGTGTCGGTATCCGCCTGATAGGCACCGCGCGAGATGCCGAGCGTTTGGCCCGGGGAGGCCGCCTGGCCGTCCAGCACCACGGCGGCGATGCCGGACGTGGCGGCGGAGAGGTTCGCCTGGATCGTGCGCTTGCCCGGCGCGGGGGCCAAGGTGCGCAGCACGTCGGTGCCCACCTGGGCTTGCACGATCAGGCCGTTCCAGGTGATGGGCAGGCGCTGGATCTTGTAGCGGCCGGTGGCGTCTGTGAAGGCCGTGGGGCCGAATTGCGCGCCCAGCCCGTCGATGGCCTTGACCGCGCTGCCCAGGGCCGGGGTCGCGGGGACGGAGAGCAGCGCGAACTTCCCGTTGCCGCCCGGCCCCGTGCCGGCAGCTTGCCCGGGATCGGCCACCAGGCCGGTCAACGAGCCGCCGGCGTTGAGCGCGATCAGCCCGCCGCCGTCGTTGGAAATCAACGAGCCGCCGTCGTTGGTGATCAGCCCGTTGCCGGCGCCGGCCAACAGCAAGTTGCCGTTGTCCGTCAGGATGTTGCCGCCGCCCTGCGCCACGATGCCGTTCACGTGGTTGATGAAGCTGCCGCCGTCGTTGGTGATCAGGCTGGCGCCGTCCTGGCCGATCAAGCTGCCGCCGTCGTTGGTGATCAGGCTCGCCCCGTCGTTGGTGATCAGGTTGCCCATGTTCCCCAAGACCTGGCGATCGCCCAGCGGCCGCGTGGAGGGCGGGGTGCCGCCGCCGGCCGTCGGGGCCGGTCCTTGTGCCTGGCTGAGCAGCGTGACCTCGAGCCGCACCCCCAACATGCCCAGGCCATCGACCTCGATGCGCGCCACGCCGTCATTGAAGGCGGCGTCACCCACCCGCACCGGGAAGCCGAGGCGATCGCCCACCAGGGTGATGCCGTAGCGCTGCTGCAGCACCTGGCGCCAGACGGGGTCGTTGGTGGCGTCGATCGCCGCGAAG
>JAQBPE010000293.1 GCA_028287685.1 Cyanobacteria bacterium RYN_339
CATCCCCGCGCGTTCCCGGGTGCGCTTCGACATGCCGGGCGACGCGTTCACGCCGAACCCCACGATCGACGCGCTGCAAACGGGGGCGCTGGCAAGCACGCCCACGGTAAGCCTGCAAGGCACGGCGGACGTGCGCCTTGCGGGTAGCCTTACCTCGCTGATCCCCACCGGCCCGTATACGGTGCCGATGACGCAGCCCGTGCCCGCGGAAGCGGGCGTGGTCCTGGGCCTCTCGCCGCAAGGCCACGTTGCCCAGATCATCTGGCCGGGGCCCGCGGGCCTGCCTGCTGGGGCGCCGATCTGCCGCATCCAGCTGGTGAGCGTGCCGGTCGCAGTCGGCACACCGGTGGACCTCAGCATGACCGTGGTGGCCGTGGATGCCCTGGGCAATACCACCACCTGGGTGAATACCGCCAACGGGATCACCGTCCAGTAACGCCGAACCCCGAACCGAAGCCCCCGAGCGCCTGCTCGGGGGCTTCGGCCTGGCGGTGGTATAACACGGGTGATGAACGACCTCCTTGCCAACCGGTTCCGCGTGATAGGCTCCCTGGGCCAGGGCGCCATGGGCGCGGTTTACCACGTGGAAGATACCTTGCACGAGGGCCGCGAGGCGGCCCTGAAGGTGATCCAGGTCCAGGGCGAGATCACGCCGGACCTGCGCCTGCGCTTCAAGGAAGAGTTCCGGGCCATGAGCCGGCTGGTCCACCCCAACACGGTGGAGGTCTACGATTTCGGGCAGCTGGACGACGCCAGCCACTTCCTGGCCATGGAGCTGGTGCCCGGCCGCGACCTGAGCGAGCTGGCGGCGGGCGGCAAGCTGCCGCTGGCCGAGGCCTACCCGCTGGTGATCCAGTTGTTACAAGCCTTGCACTTCATCCACGCCAGGCTCTACGTCCACCGCGACATCAAGGCCCCCAACATCCGCGTGCGCCCGGACGGCCGCCTCAAGCTGATCGACTTCGGCCTGATGACGCCGCTGGGGCAAGCCGCCAACGGCAAGCTCACGGGCACGCCGGGCACCATGCCGCCGGAGGTGGTGCGTGGCGGCGTGATCGACCAGCGCAGCGACCTCTACGCGGTGGGCTGCCTGTTCTACGAGATGCTGACGGGCACGCTGCCCTACACCGGCAAGGTGATGGAGGTGGTGCGTGCGCATTGCCAGGCCCCCATCCCCTCGCTGCGCGCCAGCCGGCCCGACGCGCCGCCCCGGCTGGAGGCGCTCCTGAACAAGCTGCTCGCCAAGGACCCGGCGGAGCGCTACCAGGATGCCATGGAGGTGATCGACGACCTCGCGGCGCTCGCGGGCATCGCCGTGGCGCGCGAGAACGTGGCCCAGAAGAGCAGCTTCCTGGTCACCAGCGAGCTGGTGGGCCGCGGACAGGAACTGGACGTGCTGGCGCAGCTGCTGGAGGCCACGCTGGCCGGCCGGGGCGGCGCCGTGCTGCTGGACGCCCCCGCAGGCGTGGGCAAGACGCGCCTGGCGCGCGAGCTGCTGGTGCAAGCCAAGCTGGCCGACGTGCCCGTGTTCGAGGCCGCTTGCCTGGAGAAGGTGGTTTCACCCTACAAGGCGCTGGAGGCCGCGCTGCGCCCCGCGCTGGCGCTGGCCCGCCGCGAGGAGCTGGATCCGATCCTGGGCCTGGTCTTCCCGGAGATCGCCGCCCCGCCGGACGCCCAGCCCGGCCGGGACCGCCAGCGACTGCACGCGGCGCTGGCCGATTTGCTGCGGACCGTGGCCTCGCGCTCGCCCGTGGTGGTCTTCTTCGACGATCTGCAGTGGGCGGACGCGGCCACGCTGGAGGCGCGCAACCACCTGGTCCGCGCGCTGGAGAACGCGCCCGTGATGTTCATGGCCACGGTGCGCGGCGATGAGGTGCCCGGCCGCAGCCCGCTCTGGGGCCCCGTGGCCGAAGGCGTGGTCCAGCACCTGCGCCTGGTCCCCTTCGACCCCGCCCGGGTGCGCGAGCTGGTGGTGGCGATGCTGCGCGAGGTGGAGCTGTCCGACGAGACGGCGCGCGCGCTGTACGACGCGACGGCGGGCAACGCCTTCTTCGTGACGGAGGTGCTGCGCTACCTGATCGAGCAAGGCGTGCTGACCCACCGCGAGGGCGTCTGGCGCTTCCCGCCCCACGCAGAGGGCCTGGAGCTGCCGCCCAGCGTGCAGGAGACCGTGGTGCGCCGCCTGGCGGCCCTTGCGCCCGAGGCCCGCGCGCTGGCCAACGTGGCGGCCGTGTTGGGACGGTACCAGAACCGCGACATGCTGCGGGCGATCGCCAACCTCGACGACGAGGCCCTGTTCGCGCGGCTGGACGAGCTGGTGGCGCGCCAGTTCATCGTCAAGGACGGCCACCGTTACACCTTCCCCCACGACCGCGTGCGCGAGGCGCTGTACGCCGCCATGCCGGATTCGGTGCGCGCCACGTTACACCAGCGCTGCGGCGAGTACCTGGAAGGCCTGGGCGACGGCCGGCGCGAGACGCTGGTGAACAAGCTGGCGCACCACTTCTCCCGCGGTACGGACAGCACGCGGGCCTTCCGGTACCTGCGCCTGGCCGGCAACCGCGCGCGGGCCGCCGGGCTGGTGCTGCTGGCGTTGCAACGTTGGCAGCAAGCCGACCGGGTGCTGGCGGAGCTGGACCTGCCGGAGCGCGCCGCGGAGGAGCACGCCCTGTGGTGGGACCTGGGTGAGGTGGGCTTCAACGCCCGCCCGGAGTTGGCCGTCGAGGCGCTCGAGAAGCTGATCCCGCGCCTGGAGGGCGACGAGCCGATGCTGGCGCAGGCCCACGGCTACCTGGGCTCCGCCTACGGGTTCGCCGGCATGCCCGTGCGCGGCCTGGAGCTGGTCAGGCAGGCGCTGGAGCGCCTGCCGGTGGAGGAGACGCCGCAGCACGGCGCCTTGCTGATGAGCATGGTCGTGAACTTGTACAACGCGGGGCGCATCGACGAGTGCGTGTCGACGGCGGCGATCGCCGCCGCCGCGTTGGAACGACTGGATCTGGACGCCCTGTCACCGCCCTACCGGCTCGCGCGCGTGGGCGCCGCCAGCTTCCAGAACGCCGTGGCCTACCAGGGCATCCGGCCCTCCGAGGCCCTGCGCGACGAGGCCCTGATCTACGCCACGGGCTTCGATGGGCCCGTGCTGCTGAACAACGTCTCGCACTTCTTCGCCGTCTGGTATGCCTGGACCGGGCGCCAGCGCGAAGCGTGGCAGGCGGTGGAGCAGGCCCACACGAACGCGCGCCGGCTGGGCGACGCCTACGCCACCTACGTGCGCGCCTGCATCTTGCTCCAACAGGGCGAGCACGAGGAGGCCGCCGCCGCGATCGAGCGCGCGCTGCGCCTGCCGCCGGAGGCCCAGCAGGAGGTGCCGCGCCAGCTGCTGCTGGCGTTGTCCGGCGTCAGCCTGCTGGCCCGCGGGGAGCTGGACGCGGCCGAGGGCGAGCTGGCGGCGCTGGAAGCCACGGCGCGCGAGAGCCAGGCACTCTTGATCCTGTGCCAGGCGCTGTTGGGCCGCGCGCAAGTCGCGCTGGCGCGGGGCGACCTGGGCCGTGCCGGGGAGATCCTGGCCGAGACGCAGGCCTTGGCGGCAGACGGCCCGGGCCGCAACCCGCTGGTGCACGCACTGGCGGAGCGATTCCTGGGCGAGGTGGCGCTCAAGGCGGGCCGGCCGGCCGAGGCCCTGGCCCGGCTCGCGGCGGCGCTGGCGGTCTTCGCGGCGCAAGACAACCCGATCGAGCTGGCCCGTACCCACGAGGCCCTGGGCCGCGCCCACCAGGCCGACGGCGCGCGCCAGGCCGCGGCGCAAGCCTTCGCGGCGGCGGGCGACGCCTACCATGGCATCGACAACCGCAACGGCCTGCACAAGGTCACGCGCGCACTCGAGAAGCTGGCGCAAACCGAGCGCGGCGACCTCGACCTCGAGCAGCGCTGGCGCGTCGCCCGGGCCATGCAGCTGGGCTGAGTTACTCCTCGAAGCCGTTCTTCTGGGCGTGCACCGGCTCGCCGGGAATGCCCTTGATCACGGCGAACTGCATGTCGTCGAAGCACACCACGCCCTCGCCCTCCAGCGTCACGCCGATCGCGATCTGCTCTGCTGCCTTGGGGATGTTGAACTCGTCGCTGTGCGCGCGCCAGCCGGTCGCCGTCTTGGTCGGCACGTAGCGGCCGTACGACAGCACGGTGTGGTTGGGGCCGTCCACGCGCATCCACAGCGTCACCTTGCCCTTGAGGGCGATGCTCTTGTACCAGAGGCTCCAACGCAGCCGCTTGCCGCGGTAGCGGTCCGCCTTGAAGGCTTGCGACACGTCGCCCAGGCCCTTCGGCGTGCCCAGGCCGCTCTTGATGAAGCCGCAGGTCTTGCCGCCGTGGCTGTCCAGGTCCGTCAGGCCGGCCGTGTAGGCGTTGTCCTCCGGCTGGCTGAGCATGAAGTGCCAGGCCGCGGGCAGGGGCAGCTCCCGCGCCTCGACGGGCGCGCAGAGGCAGAGAAGCAACGCGGCGGCGAGCAAGCGGGTGATCACGGGGCCTCCTGGCGGGGGGTGCTGAGGGGGATGTCCCGGCTGACGGGACCCAAGGAGAAGCCGGCGAGCCACAGCGTGCCGGCCCCTTGCAGGTGGCCGCCGTACCAGATGGTGCGGGCCTCCGGCGGCACGTCCAGCACCAGCTCGTATTGCCGCCAGGTCCCGGTGCCGACCAGCGCCTGCGCCCGCATATCGTCGAGTGCCAGCACCTTGCGGCCGGCGCCTTCCACGCGCAGCCACAGGCCGCCCCACTGCTTGACCTCGGTCTGCCGGGCCCAGGCCGTCAGGCGCAGCCGCTTGCCCGCATAGCGCTTGGCCGGGGCGTCCTGGCCGAGCCAGCCGGCCCCCGCGTCGCCGTCGGCGCGCAGGAAGGTGGCGACGCCGCCGCCGGGCCCACGGCCCGCCAGCGTGCCGGCCTCGTAGCCTTCGCCGTCGAGGCCCCAGCCCGGCGGCGGCGTGGCCAGGGCGGCCGCCAACAACAGGCCCCACATCAGGGCGTGGCTTCCAGATCCAGGCCGGAGGGCGCGTCGGGCAGGGTGGTGGCCTTCACGTTCGGCGTGCCCCGCTGGACGTACTTCCGGAAGGTCCCCTCGCGGAGGCCCGCGTGGTACAGCTCCTCTTCCGCCAGTTGCCCGTCCGGGAAGTAGCGCCGCCACGGGCCGTCCTTCTTGTCCGCCGCGAAATGGCCTTCCTCGGCCAGTTGGCCGTTGTCGTACCACTTCGCCCATTGGCCGATGCGCTGGCCGGCCGCGAAGTGCTCGAGCTCGCCGCGCCGGCCATCCGGGAAGTAGCGGCTCCAGGCGCCGTCGCGCTTGTCGGCCTTGTAATCGCCCTCTTCCACCAGCTTGCCGGTCTCGAACCACTTGGCCCAATGACCCTCGCGGAGGCCGGCCCGGTAGCCTTCCAGCCCGGCCTTGCGGCCGTTGGGGAAGTAGCGCGTCCAGACGCCGTCGCGCTTGTCGTTCTTGAAGGCGCCATCCTCGGCGGTGCGGCCGCCCGGGTAGAACTTGGCCCACCGGCCCGTGCGCAGGCCATGGTCGTACTGCTCGCGCTCCGCCACCTTGCCGTCGGCGAAGTAGCGCGTCCAGGGGCCCTCGCGCTTGTCGTCCTTGAAGGCGCCTTCTTCGACCAGGGCCGCGGCGAGGTGGGTGGCTAGCAAGATCGTCATCATCATGGGCCTAGCATAGCGGGCAAGCGTCTCGCCGGTCGTCCACGGGATGACCCCGAAAGATCATTTTTTCGTCATGTCGCCGGTTTTAACGGTTTTTAACACCCAGTTAACACCGGTCGGCCGATCTGGTTAGCGGCTTGTCAGCGCTCCGCTGACAAGGGGGGTGTAAGCCAGCGAGCCCAGTGCGTGATGAAGGAGAGCCCCCGTGACCATCGCTTCGACCGTTTCCCGTGAAATCCTCGGCGGCGTTCGCAAGGCGAGCACGCGGGCGGGGCGCTCCGTCCAGAAGCAGCTGGCGCCCGTCGTGGAGCGCGACGTGCTCGCGCTGTCCCAGGGCGACGCCACGGACGCGTTGCTGAAGAAGTTCGACAAGGCCTCCAAGCTGCCCACGCCGGCGCAGGTGACCGCCAAGGAGCAGGCCACCCTCGCGGCGCGCTTCCCGCTGTGGGCCAAGAACCACGCGACGGTGGAGGCCCTGCTGGACCCCAACCTGCCCCTCTCCCGCTTCAACCGCTTGACCCAGCTGCGGACGGTGACGGATGCGCACAGCGGCACCTACAAGCTGGCCGGCGCCCTGCTGGAGGCGGAGCGGGTGGCCCCGAACCTCGGCACGCTCCTGCCGAACACGTACCTGACGGAACGCCTGCGGGGCTCCATCAACTGCTCCGACGTCGAAGTGGCCCAACGCCTGCTTTCGGTCTTCGGGCAACTGCGGGGCAGCTGGCCCGTCCGCTCGGAGGGTTTGCAGGCCCTCAACCACCTGCTGCTCGACCTGCCGGGGTTGCCGGCGGAGATGCGCCGTCCGCTGGAAGCGGCCCAGCAGATGGACGGCGAGCTGGCGAACCTTTACCCGAACCACCGGTGGAGCTTCTTCTCGAGCGAGTCCAGCCGGGGCGTGGCGCGCGACCCCATGAGCCCGACGGGTTACACCCGCACCGACCTCCAGCAAAAGCTCGCCCACGCCTACCAGCAGGGGTTCGCCGGCGCGACCGCCATCCGCGTCCCGGGCGCGGCGGCCGCGGCGGTGGATGCGGCCGAGATCCAGCAGGGCCTGGTGAAGCAGCTGTTGGACCTCAAGGTGCGCGACCAGAACGCCTGGCGCATCTACGCCGGCGAGGATTGGTCCAAGCTCGACCAGACCGCCCTCGGCACCACCAGCGCGCAGGAAACCAGCAACGCCGTGGTCCAGGACCGCAGCCTGCTGTCCACGATCTTCAACGGCGGGCGCCGCGAGACCTCGGGCCATGCCGTGGCCTCGAGCGCGAGCAGCAGCACCGTGAGCGGCAAGGTGGCGACGTCCGTCGACATGCTCATCCCCGGCACCCAGTCGAGCGCCCCGCGCGTCTCGCTGGACCACGTGCTGGACAACCCGGGCGACTACCTCGTGACGAGCCGCGGCCGCGTCCACGTGGTCAACAGCGAGAACCCGGCGGACTGGTTCGCGATCGCCAAGCATGACGTCGCGCGCTAGCTAGGCGTTGAATTTCAAGCTGAAGGTGGAGCCGCCGCCGGCGCGGGGCTCCACCTTCGCGCTGCCGCCCTGCCCCTCCATGTAGCCCTTGACCAACGCCAGGCCCAGGCCCGTGCCCTGGCTCTCGCGGCGGGCCTCGTCCTCGAGGCGGACGTAGGGCTCGAAGATGGCCTTGCGGCGGTTCTCCGGGATGCCGGGACCGCGGTCGGAAACCTCGACCAGGACGTGCGCCCCTTCGCGCCGGGTGGTGACGGCCACGTCCGCTGGCTTGCCGCCGTACTTCAGCGCGTTGCTCACCAAGTTGGCGATCGCCTGCCGCGCGGCGTCGGGGTCCGCCTGCACGGGGGGCAGGTCGGGGGCCAGGTCGCGCGCGAGGGTGTAGCCGGGCGGGATGCCGGTGATGGACTGGGCGATCGCTTCTTCCACCAGCGCGTTGAGCGGCTGCGGCGAGAGGGCGTAGGTGCGGTTGCCGCGCTCGATCTTGCCCAGGTCGAGCAGGTTCTCGATCAAGCGCTGCAGCCGCGCGGCCTCGTCCATGATCGTGTGGTGGTACTCCTCTACCTTGGCGGGGTCGTCCACCAGCTTGTTCACGAGGATCTCGCCGTACATCCGGATGGCCGCCACGGGCGTCTTGAGCTCGTGGCTGACCATGGCCGTGAAGTTGGAGCGCGCGTCGGCCAGCGCCAGCTCGCGCTTGACGTTGCGCGCGGCCAGGAAGAGCGAAAGCGCGAACGAGAGCATGACCAGGGCGAAGGCGCCCAGGATCAGGGCGTACGAGCGGGTCACCTGCGTCAGCTCCGCGTAGCCGTCCACCTCCACCAGGATCTGCTGGAAGGGGCGCGCGTCGTCCGGGAAGAAGGTGGGCAGGTAGAACTCCCAGGCGGAGTTGACGGGGTGGCCGCGCAGGATCCGGCTCTTGCCCGACACGTGCACGCGCCAGCCGTGGTGGCGACGCTTCCAGGTCTCTTCGTGGCTCAACACGCGGAAGGCCACGCCGTCGCCCAGCTTGAGGGCGTCGACCTGGCCCTTCAGCCAGGGCCCGAAGATGAAGTCCAGGTCGCACTGGGAGACCAGGCTCCGGCCGTGGTCGTCATGGGCCACCCACACCAGGTAGCTGGCCGGCCGCCCCGGCCGAACGATGCCGGGCATCGGCCGCAAGGGCGCGAGCCCCGTGCCCTCGGTCTTCACGTCGTGGACCAGCTGCACGACCCACGCCGGCGGCGGGGCCTCCTTGTCGTCCGGGAAGGCGCTCTTGCCGGCGGCGTCCAGCACCCACAGGTGTACGAACGGCTGGCCCACCAGGCGCTGGCCGTTGAGGCGCTCCAGCGAGAGCTTGCCGCCCTCGAAGTCGTTCAGGATGGCGAGCGGCACGTCCAGCACGCGCTGGCGCAGCGGGGCGAAGGCGTCGCGCAGCTGCTGCACCTTGGGCGTGATGTCGGCCTCGCGCTCCTTGAGGCGGTAGAGCGAGCTGTTGAGGAACCCTGCCACGATCAGCCCCAGGCCCAGCGCGGTCAGCACGACCCACCAGACCCACAGCGCGCGGGTCCACCTCATGGGTCCAGCCGGTACCCGACCCCGTGGATCGTCTTGAGGTGGCGCGGGTTGGCAGGATCGCCTTCGATCGCCTGGCGCAGCTTCACCACCAGGTTGTTGACGGTGCGTTCGTTGATGAACTCGTCCTGGCCCCACACGGCGTCGATCAAGGCGTCGCGGGACACCACCTGGCCCTTGCGCTCCACCATCACCTTGAGGAGGTCGATGGCCTTGGCGGGGATGTCGACCGGGGCGCCCCCGCGCTTCAGGGTGTAAGCCTTGAAGTCGACCTCGGCTTCCCCGTAGCGGTTGGCGGGGGCCTCGATGGGCGCGCCCCGTCGGATCACGGCCTGGATCCGGCCCAGCAGCTCCATGATCGAGAACGGCTTGGTCACGTAGTCGTCCACGCCCAGCTCGAAGCCCAGGACCTTGTCCATCTCCGTGTTCTTGGCCGTCAGCATGATCACGGGCGTGCGGTCGCCGTCGCCACGCAGCGCCTTGAGCACCTCGAAGCCGGACAACCCCGGCAGCATGCCGTCGAGCAGGATTAGCGACCAGCCGCCTTCGCGCGCACGGGCCAGCCCATCGTCGCCGCGCACGGCGGCCTCGACCTGGTAGCCCTTCACGGCCAGCACGTCCGTGAGGCCCTTGAGCATGGCGGCTTCATCTTCTACGACCAGGATGCGCATGGGGTGATTCGTACCCACCGGCGTAACCGAAGTTACAAAAGCTCCCCCGTTGACTCCGGTTGACTGAATAACGAAGACTAATCTTGAAGGCAAAAGGAGAGACGCATGAGGCAAGTTCCCATTCGCAACCACACGCTCGGCACGCTGGCCGTCCTGTTGGCCATCGTGGCCTGTGGCCCGGTGGGCGTCCAACCAACCACGGAAACCCGGGACCCGCACCGCTCGCTCTTGCAAGAGCCGGCAGCCACGGAACCCCCTGCTGACCTGGTCGCGGGACCCAAGCTGCCGCACCTGTGCCTGACGGAGATCACGCCGGAAGCCATCCCCGTGACCAGCGCCAACCGTCCCACGGGCAGCGTGGGCGGCAACCCCCAATCCGCGGTATCGATGCGGGACAAGCGCTGGGAGCCGGGCGACACCATCCGCGTGAAGTTCATCACCCCCGTCGACCCGGCGATGCGCATCAAGATCGAGTTGAACGCCAACAGGGTCGCGCTGCACGCGAACTTGAACTTCAACTTCGTGGACAACGGCAAGGCGGAGATCCGCGTGGCGGTAACGGCCAGCGGCAACAGCAGCTCCAAGATCGGCACCGACTGCAAGAAGAGCATCGACACCTCCCCGGAGGTCTCGACCATGGAGTTTGGCTGGTTCGACGCCTCTACCGACGACACGGAGTATAAGCGCGTAGTCATGCACGAGTTCATGCACGCGATCGGCTTCATCCACGAGCAAGCCCACCCGGAGGGCGGGATCCCGTGGAACAAGGACCAGGTCTACAAGGACTATGCCCGCGACCAAGGCTGGGACGCCGCGAAGGTCGACGAGCAGGTCTTCAAGATCGCCGAGCGAGGCAGCACCAACTTCGCCAGCTACGACAAGGACTCGATCATGCAGTACGCGATCCCGGCCGAGCACGTGACGGACCCGGCCTTCGCGGTCGGCAGCAACGCGGCCTTGAGCAAGCTGGACAAGGTCTACTTGAAGCTGTGGTACCCGCCCAAGGACAAGACCACGGCCTTCCTGGCGGAAGGCGCCGCCATCAGCCTGAAGTGCCTGGGCACGGTGCCCGGCAACCGGTGGCTGGACGGCGTGACCCAGGAGAACAAGGTCGTGCTCTCGCCGGAGACCGGCGGCTACTACACCGGCACGCGCTGGCAGGTGCACCGCCGGGGCGGGGACGACATCAACCTCGAGTGCCTGGGCACGGTGCCCGGCAACAAGTGGCTGGATGGCGTGACCCAGGAGAACAAGGTCGTGCTCTCGCCCACCTTCACCGGCTTCTACACCGGCACGAAGTGGCGGGTGCACCGCGAAGGCCAGGGCAAGGCGATCACCCTGGAGTGCCTGGGCACCGTGCCCGGCAACAAGTGGCTGGACGGCGTGACCCAGGACAACCGCGTCTGGCTGGCCCCCACCACCACCGGCTTCTACACCGGTACGCGGTGGGAAGTGAACTGAGGTCGAGAAGGCGCTGAATTGCCGGTTGGCGACCTTTGGCCGTCAGTCTTCCGGCGCGAAAAGCCCCGCCAGATCCAGGCCGAAGCCGGGGAGGAGCGGCGTGGCCAAGACGTCCGGTGCCTCCAGCAGCAATGGCCGCGCGAAGCGCTCGCCTTCCCGACGCAGCACCTCGACTTGCGCCATGTCCGGCAGCACCATCCAGTACTCCTGGACGCCAAAGCGCTCGTACAGGGCCCGCTTCTTGATGGCGTCCAGGCTTTGGTTGCTCGGAGACAGGACCTCGATGACCAATGCCGGCGGTCCGGCGATTCCCTTCGAGGTGCGCTGGGCTTCCCCATCCCGCGCAACGAACAGGACATCGGGCTGCATCACGATGGGTGGAAAGGTTTCACTCAAGATCACGTCCAGCGGGGCGTAATAGACCCAACCGAGGTTCCTGGAGCTCACATAGGCCTTGAGCGCGTCGTTGAGCCTGGAGGATAGGCATTGGTGCCACAGAGATGGGGCTGGCGTCATGATCAGATGGCCCTCGATCAGGTTGTAGCAGCCTTCGGGAAGCTCGCGGTATTCCGCGAACGTCATCAGCTGCTCGTTCCGTTCCAGGGCCATGCGCGCTCTCCCAGGCCATAGCTTAGCACCTTTGGGCGGGCTTTCGACCGTCAAACGCGCGTCAAGGTTGACAAGCGGAGGTCGCCGCCTTACGATGCCGCGACCATGCGAATCCAGCTAGCGCTTGCCGCCATCCTGCTTACCACCCCGGTCCAGGCGGCGTCGCAGCCAGCCGTGCTGCTCCGCGGCGGACATGTCCTCGTGGGGGACGGCACCGAATTGCCCACGGGCGATGTGCTGCTGCGCGAAGGCAAGGTGGCGGCCGTGGGCGCGCACCTGGACGCGCCGGCCGGGGCCAAGGTGGTCGAACTGCACGGCCGCTACGTCACCCCCGGCGTGATCGACACCCACAGCCACCTGGGCGTTTACCCCACGCCGGCGCTGGATGCCACCGCCGACGGCAACGAGATGACGGACCCCACCACGCCCGGCGTCCGCACGGAGCACGCCATCTGGCCCCACGACCCGGGCTTCCTGCGCGCGCTCGCCGGCGGCGTGACCTCCTGCCAGATCCTGCCCGGCAGCGGCAACCTGATCGGCGGCGGCAGCGTGGTGGTGCACACCCGGCCGCGGCGCACCGTGGAGGAGATGAAGCTGGTGGGCGCCCCCACGGGCATGAAGATGGCCTGGGGCCAGAACCCCAAGGGCGTGTACGGCGGCAAGGGCCGCATGCCCTCGACGCGCATGGGCGAGATGTACGTGGACCGCGGCCTGTTCCTGAAGGCCGTGGCCTTCCGCAAGAAGCTGGAGGCCTACGACAAGGACAAGAAGGGCGATCCGCCGGATCGTGACCTCGAGCTCGAGACGCTTGCGCAGGTGCTGGACGGCAAGATCCTGGTCCATTGCCACTGCTACCGCGGCGACGAGATGATGCAGGTGCTCTCGCTGGCCCGCGAGATGGGCTTCAAGATCCGCACCTTCGAGCACGCCATCGAGGCCTACAAGGTGCGCGACAAGCTGGCCGCGGAGGGGGTGGGCATCTCCACCTGGGCCGACTGGTGGGGCTTCAAGATCGAGAGCTACGACGCCATCCGCGCCAACATCGCGCTGTGCACGGAGGCTGGCATGCACGTGGCGTTGCACTCCGACAGCGAGAACGGCATCCAGCGCCTGAACCAAGAGGCCGGCAAGGCGATCGCGGCCGGCCGCAAGCTGGGCATCGAGATCCCGGAGAAGCAGGCCATCCGCTGGTTGACGTCGGAGCCTGCCTGGGCGCTCGGCATCGAGGACAAGGTGGGCAAGCTGGTGCCCGGCCTGAACGCCGACGTGGCGGTCTGGGACCGCTCGCCCTTCAGCGTCTACGCCCGTGCCACCCAGGTCTACGAGGACGGCGATCTGGTTTATGACCGCGAGGACCCGGCCTTCCAGCCCGTTTCGGACTTCGAGCTGGGCCACCCGACGGGCCGCCCCTCGCAACGTTCGCTGCCCCCCGTCCTGCCGAGGTTCATCCCATGATCCAGCTCGTCGCCTCCCTGTTGGTAATCGCCGGCGGTACCGTGATCGATGCGCAAGGCGAGCAGCACAAGGGGCTGAACGTCGTGTGCAACGGCGATCGGATCCAGGCTGTGACTACTTCTGTGCCGGCCGGCGCCAAGGTGATCGATGCGCATGGCGCCTGGGTTTCCGTGGGCTTGTTTGACGCCGCGTCGCGCGTGGGGCTGACGGAGCTCGGCCAGGACGACGTATCGAAGGACAACGCGGGCGGCGATGGGCCGGTGGCGACGGGCGCGCGCCTGATCGACGGCTTCGACCCGAACGCCACGGCCGTGCCGGTGACGCGCGTCGACGGCGTGACGCTGGCGGCGCTGACGCCCAGCGGCGGCCTGTTGGGCGGCCAGGGCGCGGTGGTGGAGCTGGGCGGCCCGCACGGTGCCCATGCGCTGGTGGCCTCGACCGGGCAATACGGCAGCGTGAGCCCGGAAGACACGCACCTCGGCGGCACCGCCCACCGGGCCCGCACCTTCCAGGTGCTGCGCGAGCTCTTCGCGCTGGGCCGGCAGGCCGCCATGCCGGCCGATCGGCTGCCTTTCTCGATGGGCCTGTTGGATCACCAGGCCCTGCGCGCGCTCGCCACGGGCCAGGTGGGTTGGCGCGTCGTGGCGCATCGCGCCAGCGACATCCTGACCACGATCCGCCTCGCCCAGGAGCAGCACGTGCCGCTCACCTTGTTGGGTGCCGAGGAGGGCTGGATGGTGGCGTCGCAAATCGCCGCCGCGAAGGTGCCCGTGGTGCTGGAGCCGAGCGTCGATCTGCCGGCCGCCATGGAGATCCGCGGCGCCCGCCTGGACAACGCCGCGCTACTGGCCAAGGCCGGCGTGCGCGTGGCGATCGGCAGCTTCACGGCCACCGATGGCCGGAACATCCGCCAGTCTGCTGGCCTGGCCGTGGCGAACGGCCTGCCCTGGGCCAAGGCTTGGCGCGCCGTGACGGCAGAGCCCGCGGCGCTCTTCGGGCTTGCAGCGCGCTACGGGGACGTGGCGCCCGGCATGGCGGCCAACCTGGTGGTGTGGGGCGGCGATCCGTTCGAGCCCGCGACGCCGGTGAAGGCGGTCGTTATTAGCGGCCAGCCGATCGATATGGACAGCAGACAGGATTTCTTGGCCCGAAAGTACAGGCATTTGCCCTGACGCCCTGGTGACATGGGAGCATCTTCGTTGTAAAGATATGTGAAGGAGGATGCTCGAATGTTCAACCATGTGACCGTGGCCCTCGTGGCCGTCTTGACCCTGGGCGCCGCGCCCGCGTTCGCCGCCGATCAGGTGGTGATCCCGCCCAGCGCCGCCAGCTTCGACCAGGGCGTGGGCACGCTGTCCGCGTTGCCGAGCTTGACCGACCGCGAGCGCACCCGCTTGGCCGAGATCAACGCCGAATACCAGGCCCGCGTCGATGCCGACAAGACCAAGCTGGGCAAGCTGATGGTCGAGTACCGTGACATGCAGGCGCACTACGCGCCCGTGCCGTCGCAGACCAAGAAGCGCGACGAAATCATCGCGCTGAGCGACGACATCAAGGCCGCCAACAAGGCGGCCTGGGCCAAGGCCGGTCGCTTGCTGCAAGGCAAGGTCACCTTGGTGAACCAGGGCGGCGGCGGCGGCACGATCGTGGTGCCCGGCGGCCAGACCATCACCCAGCCGGCGCCCGAGGAGAAGCCCCACCACGGCCACAACTAGGAGCGGGTATAGTGCCCGGGTGTTGAAATACGCCCTGGCCTTCGGCCTCTTGGTGTTGAGCGGCTGCCAGGCGGGATCGCCCTGGGGCCTGGTCAGCACCGTGGCCGGTGAACGGCGCGGCATCGCCGATGGCGAGGGCCGCGCCGCTCGCTTCGATAACCCCACGGGCCTGGCGGTGGCCGCGGACGGCACGATCTACGTGGCCGACACCCACAACCACCGCATCCGGGCGATCGACCCGGCTCGCCATGTCACCACGTTGGCCGGAGGCGGCCCCGCGGGGGCGCCCGGTGGCGGCGATCGCGACGGACCGGGCGCGGAAGCGCGCTTCCGCTTCCCGCGGGACCTGGCGCTCGACGGCGCCGGCCACCTGTACGTGGCCGACACCAACAACCACCGCGTGCGGGCGATCGATCTGCGCGACCCGGCCCACCACGTCACCACGATCGCGGGCTCCGTCCTGGGGCTGCGAGACGGCCCGGGCGCCGCGGCGCGCTTCTTCGACCCCTGGGGGCTGGCCGCCGGACCGAACGGCATCCTGTACGTGTCGGATACCTACAACCACCGCATCCGGCGCATCGACACCCATGCGACCGGCAATCCCGTCAGCACCCTGGCCGGCACAGGGCCCACCGGCAGCCTCGGCGGCGGCTACCTCGACGGCCCGGGCGCCAAGGCCTACTTCAAGGCCCCGCGCGGCGTGGTGGCGGACGGCGACGACGTCTACGTGGCGGACGCTGCCAACCAGGCCATCCGGCGCATCTCGGCCGGGGTGGTCAGCACGATGGGCGGCACGCGCACGATCGTCAGCAGCCTCGCGGAGACCGTCCCGCTGATCTACCCGACCGGCCTGGTCATGGCCCATGGCGCCGCCGGCAACCACACGCTCTACGCCGTGGACAGCGGCGTTGCCACGGTCTACCGCGTGACCGGCGACGGCGTCCGCACCTGGCTGGTGGGTGGCGCGACCATGGGCAACGCGGATGGCTTTTGGCGCGGCGGGCAATTCCGCCAACCCGCCGGCATCGCCTGTGATCCGGCGGGCAACTTGCTGGTGACGGACACGGGCAACCACCGGATCCGCCTGGTCATGTAACGCGAGGCATGTTATATTCAACCGAAAGGTTGAATGATTTGCCCGCTGCCCTCGACGACACCCTGCTGGCCTTGGCCGATCCCACGCGCCGCGCGATCTTGCGCCAGCTGGCGCTGGGCGAGGCGCGCGTGACCGACCTGGCGGCGCCGTTCGCCATGTCGTTGAACGCGGTGTCCAAGCACATCCGCTTGCTGGAGCGGGCCGGGTTGGTGCGCCGCCGCAAGGCGGGTCGCGAGCATTTGCTTTCTTTCGACCCCACCCCGATGGATGACGCCCAGGCCTGGATGCACGCGCAACGCGCTTTCTGGGCGACGCGCCTGCAAGCCATCGACGACCTCCTGGTTGCCGAAGACGAGTCCCCGAAAGGAACGCCCCCATGATCACGGTTACGCATCGCTTTTCCGCCTCTCCCGAGCGCGTCTTCGACGCCTGGCTCGATCCTGCCAAGATCGCCAACTGGATGGTGGCGCCGGCCAGGAAGATGATGGGGACGGAGGACGAGTGCCTGAAGATCGAGGTGGATGCCCGCCCGGGCGGCAAATTTTCGTTCGTGGTGCGCCGGGCCGGGGAAGACCTCGACCATACCGGCGATTACCTGGAGGTGGACCGCCCGCGCCGCCTGGCCTTCACCTGGGGCGTGCCAAAGTACAGCAAGGACTTCAGCACGATCACGCTGACCTTCGCGCCGGACGGCACCGGGACGCTGGTGACGCTGGAAGCTGCGGGCGTGGCGGAAGAATACCGCGAGCGCACCCAACAGGGCTGGACCGCGATCCTGGCCGAGGTCGGCGAGCACGCCTAACTGGATGGGTCGATTATTTAAAACTGGCACTTTTTAAGGTGCCAGTTTTGCCCTAAGGTGGGTGGTGAAAGGAGCCAAGCTCATGATCACCTACCAACGCGACGTGGCCGTTTCCCCCGAGGAGGTGGCCGACCTCTACCGCCGTGCGGAGCTGCGCCGCCCGATCGAGGATCTGGAGCGGATCGGCCGCATGGTGTCCCAGTCCAACCTGACCTACGGCGCCTACGCCGACGGCAAGCTGGTGGGCTATGCCCGCTCCGTGACGGACTTCTGCTACTGCTGCTACCTCTCCGACCTTGCCGTGGACCCGGCCTACCAGGGCACGGGCGTGGGCAAGGCCCTGATCGCCAAGACCCAGGAGGCGATTGGCGAAGAGACGATGCTGCTGCTGTTGGCGGCGCCCACGGCCAACACCTACTACCCCCACGTGGGGTTCCAGCACCAGGAGCGTGCGTGGTTTATTCCGCGCGCGCGGTAGAACTATGGCATGAAGGTCCTCATCACCGGCGCGGCCGGCTACTTCGGTCGCTCCATCCTGCCCACGCTGGCGGACGACCCCACCATCAGCGAGATCGTGGCGACGGACCTCGCTCCGCCGCCTTTCACCCATCCCAAGCTGCGCTTCGAGCGCCGCGACCTGGTGGCGGACGGGGCGGAGGATTTGTTGCCCGGGATGGACGCCGCGATCCACCTGGCCTTCGTGGTGGAGCGCAAGCCGGGGCAGGACCATGCGGCCTTGAACGTCACCGCCGCGCGGCGCTTCCTGACAGCCGCCGCCGCGCAGGTCGACGTGCTGGTGGTGGCTTCCAGCGTGATGGCCTACGGCCTGCGGTCGGAGCCCTTCGATCGGCTGCGCGAGGACGATCCGCCCGGACCCGGGCGTGGGTTCTACTACGCGGAGGAGAAGCTGGCGTTGGAACGCATGCTGGATGGCCTGGAAGGCAAGGCCCGCATCGTAAAGGCCCGGCCCTGCGTGGTGGGCGGGCCCGGCGTGCCGGCCTACCGGGCGGCCGCTTACCGCGGCAAGGCCTTCCTGATGCCCAGGACGGCGCACCCGCTGCGTTACCAGTTGCTGCACGAGGACGACCTCGGGCCGGCCTTCCGGGCCCTGCTGGACGCGCCCGCCGGGGCCTACAACGTGGCGCCGGACGACGAGATCACCACGGTGGAGGCAGCGCGGTTGCTGGGCAAGCGGCCCGTGGCCCTGCCGATGGGGTTGTGCACCGCGTTCATGGATCTCACTTGGCGGCTCGGGCTTTCGCACCTCGACGGCGGCTGGGCGCGGTCCCTGGGTTACCCGACCCATGTGGTCGACAACGCCAAATTACGCGCGCGGGGTTGGGCACCCCGGTTCACCACGCGGGACGCCCTCTTTGCCATGGCTGGAGATTCTTCTCGCCGGAATGGCTAACCCGCCCTGGGGTCCCGGTGCTACTATCCGACTGCAAACGCTAACCAAGTAAATATGTCAACTCGGCTGCTACGTCCGCGCTTCCATTCCGGAAGGAGTACGTGCATGAAAACGAGTTGGGCCGGGGCTGGAACCCTGGCGATGCTAACCTTCGCGGCTTGCGCGCAGCCGACCCAGGACGAGCCGCGGATGGGTGCCCCGGCCAAGCGCTACGGCTTGTTGGCCTTGGCGCCCACCTACCGTCAGACCTGGGCCAGCGTGGCCGTCGGCGCGCAGCCAGCGGACTGGATCAACGTCACGAAGGTGGGACCAGCCTTCCCGTGGCTGGTGGCGGGCGCCTGGGGGGTGAAGGTCAACGCGGCCGGCGCCCACACGTTCGAGCAGTCGGGCATCGCCTGGCCATGGTTCTCGAATTCGCCACCCCTGTCGTTCCAGCGCTTCAACGCGCCGTTCTTCGGCATGGCGGGCAACGCCCTGCCCAACCACTACCAGGTGGACGTGACGCTGCGCGTCTTGGGCTGCGACCCCAAGGACCCGTACTTCCCGATCGGCGACACGGGCGTGCAGGTGTACTTCGTGGATGCCACCCACTACTGCGAGTTCATCTACCGGCCCAAGACCGTGGAGCTGTGGCAGTGCAACGGCGGCGAGCCGTTCCGCTTCCCGGGTTGGACGCTGTTGGGACGCTTCCCGCGCCAGTCCTTCCAGGGCCAGGCCCTGATGGTCAGCGCGGAGGTGAACACCGCCACGCATACGATCAAGGCCGTCATCCCGGGCGCGAGCGCCCCGATCACGGTCTCGTCGGTCTTGATCCAGCCGCGGCCGCACTGGATGACGCTGCGAGCCTCGAACTCGCGCGTCCAGTACGACCTGGTCCAGGTGAAAGCCCTTTAAAGGGTCTCGCGGGTGATGACCTCTTCGTGGACGAAGATCTTGCGCTTCTCCAGCTCCTTGAAGAAGGCCATCGGCTCGAAGGCGGCTTCGCAGGAAATCACGCCCGGCCGCACCGCCTGCCCCTTGGCGATCAGCTGCGCCCCGATCGACGCCGGGATCCCGGTGACGCGCGCGGTGCAGCTGGTCCCCCACTCGCTCTTGGGCGGGTGGGACAGGTTGTAGGTGGCCTTGACGGTGGCGTTGCCCTTGCGGCCCTCCACCTCCACGTTCAGCAAGAAGGCCCACTCCTTGTCGTCCGTGCGGGCCCACTCGCGGCTCAGGAAGTACTGGCGCAGGTAGGCCTTGGGCGCCTCCTGGCCGCCGCCCGCGGACTCGTGGTCCAGCAGCTCGAGGTCCTTGAACATCTGCAGCATCTGCATGGTCTCGGGGCGCCAGCAGCCGCGCACGTCCACGCGCTTGACGCCGGGGATGAAGCGCGGCAGCGTGCGCGTCTCGGAGTGCGGCACGAAGTAGGCCGTGGTCTCGCCCACGGGCTCGCTGAAGCGGATTTGCTTGGCGCCCGTCAGGGGCGGCACGTCCAGGAACTCGCCGTTCTCGTAGTAGAAGCGCTTGATGCCCGGCGAGAACTCGTCCATGACCGTGTCGAGCAGGCCCGGGGAGGGGGCGATCGCCCTGTACGTAGCGAAGGCCACGTGGATCTCGTCGACCTGGTCCATGTGCGTGCTGCCGCGCTTGGCCATCAGGTTCGTGACGCCGGGGGTGGCGCCGCAGCCCAGCACGATCGTGACGCCCGCGGCCTCGGCCTTGTCCGTCATCTCCAGCTGCAAGGGCGTGTTGTACAGGCCGCCCAGGTCCAGCATCGGCTTCCTGGCCTCGATCGCGGCCTCCGTGATGGCCAGGCCGAACTTGTAGCTGGTGCAGTTGATCACCACGTCGAACTTGGCGAAGAGCGTGATCAACGCGGCCTTGTCCGTCACGTCCACGGCCAGCGGCTTCAGGCGGCCGCCGCCCAGCTCGTTGCAGAGCTTGGTGGCGGCGTCGAGGTTGACGTCCGCGACGGTGATTTCTTCGAAGTCGCTGGTTTCCGCGAGGTCGCGCGTGGTGGCGGTGCCCATGGCGCCGCAGCCGCCCAGGACGAGGACTTTAGCCATCTTGAATTGCTCCTTGCTACTTGAAGACTGCGTTGATGCCGGCAACCAGCACGTCCAGGGCCTGGTCGAGCTGCGCGTCCGTGATGACGAGGGGCATGAGCGTGCGCAGCACGTTGGCATGCGTCCCGGCCGTCACCGTGATGACCCCGTGTTCGTAAGCGTACTTGTGCAGCGCGGCCATCTCCGCCGTGGCGGGCACGCCGTCGCGCGCGAAGACCACGCCGATCATGGCGCCCAGGCCGCGGACTTCTTGCACCACCGGCGAGTTGAGGGCGTTGAAGCGGGCGCGCACCTTGCGGCCGATTTCGTCGGCGCGCGCGTTGAGCTCGTCCAGCTGGCCCAGGGTCGCCAGGGCCGCCGCGCAGGCCACGGCGTTGCCGCCAAACGTGCTGCCCAGGCCGCCGGGGGCGGCTGCGTCCATGATCTCGGCCCGCCCGGTCACGGCCGCCAGCGGGAACCCGCCGGCCAGCGACTTGGCGCTCGTGATCAGGTCGGGGACCAGGTTGAAGTGCTCGCAGGCGAAGGCCTTGCCCGTGCGCCCGATGCCGGTCTGGATCTCGTCGGCGACCAGCAGGATGCCATGGTCCTTGCAGAGTTGGGTGAGCGCCTCGAAGAAGCCCTCCGGCGCCGGCGTGAAGCCGCCCTCGCCCAAGACCGGCTCGATGATCATGCAGGCGACGGATTGGGGATCCACGTGGGTCTTGAACATCGTGACCAGCGCGGAGACGTCTTCCTTGGTGCGCGGGTAGGGCGCGCGGTAGACTTCCGGGGCGAACGGGCCGAAGCCCTGCTTGTAGGCCACCTTGCTGGTGAGCGTCATGCCCAGCAAGGTGCGGCCGTGGAAGCCGTGCTCGAAGGCGATCACCGCGTGGCGGCCGGTGGCGGCGCGCGCGATCTTCACCGCGTTCTCGACGGCCTCCGCGCCGCTGTTTAGCAGCAGGGTCTTCTTGGCGTGGCTGCCGGGCGTCAGGCGGTTGAGCGCCTCGCAGACCTCGACGTAGGGCTCATGGGAGAGCACCTGGAAGCAGCTGTGGGTAAAGAGGGCGGCCTGGTGCTGGGCGGCCTCCAGCACGGCGGGGTTGCCGTAGCCCACGTTCATGACGCCGATGCCGCCGGCCAGGTCCACATACCAATTGCCGTCGACGTCCTCGACCATCGCGCCTTCGCCGCGCGCCATCGCGATGGGCGTGGCCGAACCGACGCCGCGCGGGACGGCGGCCTGGCGGCGGGCCATCAGGGCTTGCGAGCGCGGGCCGGGCACGGCGGTTTGCAGCTGGATGCCGCGGGCGGGGGTAGCAGTTTGGCTCATGGGGACGTCCTCCAACGCCCCCATACCCAACCGAGCGGGCGATTTATATCTCGGCGGCGCCGATCGCCACGAGCTCGTGCGGGTCAGGCCTGCATCACTTCATCACGTTGCCGAAGAATGCCAGTACCTCGCGCTGGTAGCCCGGCACGGCCCAGCTTTCGCCGTGGCGGACGGGCGTCCACCACAGGCGCTTGGGCTGGCCGGCAGCCGCGAAGAGCCGTTCGGCGTTCACGGGCAGGGTCTCGTCGTCCTTCGATCCATGAATCAGCAACAACGGCCGCGGGGCGATCTCGCCGACGGCCTTGACCGGGTCGGCCTCCGGCAGCCAGGCACCCAGGCGTAGCCACGTCCCGACCAGGATCGCCTGGGTTAGCGCGCCCGCCAGCGGGTAGCCGCGTGCCGTCACGCGCGGGGCGATCGCGTCTACCGCGGAGTCGAAGGCGCAATCGCTCACGACCGCCAGGACCTGCTTGGACCGCGCCGCCGCGTCGATGGCCACGGCGCCGCCCAGGGACTCGCCCAGCACCGCGACGCGCTGGCCGTGTTGGTCCAGCCAATCCAGGGCTTTCTGGGCGTCGCGCCGCTCGAAGAATCCCAGCGAGGTCGTGGTGCCTTCGGACTCGCCGCAGGCGCGCTGGTCGTAGATGAACAAGTTGTAGCGCGAATGCAGGAAGCCGAACTTCTTCCAGGCGCTGTCCTTGTTGGCGCCGCGCCCGTGGATGACCAGGATGGCATCCTTGGTGGGCGTGGCTGCCGGGATCCACCAGGCGGCCAGGTGCTCGCCGTAGTCCGACGTGAGCTGGACCAGGCCCAGGTTGGCGTTCGGCGCCTGGTGGAAGTCTTCACGGCCGTGGTACACGACCTGGCGCGAGCCTTCCACCACGCCGTAGAGCATGTAGGCCCCGAAAAGGGTGGCGATCGCCGCCGCCACCCCGGTAGCGGCCAGCCTCAAGAGATCTTGTTGCGGCCGGTGCCCCAGTCATAGGGGAACCAGTAGCCCTTGTGCTCGACCGCGTAGTTGAGGTGCACGTGCTTGGTCTCGCGGAAGGCGTCCAGGCCCTCGGGGCCCAGCTCGCGGCCCAGGCCGCTCTCCTTCATGCCGCCGAACGGCGCGGCGTGGTTGTCCGTCAGTGGGTCGTTGATCCAGAAGGTGCCGGAGCGGATCTCCTCGCTGGCCCGCATCGCGCGCTCCAGCGAGTTGGTGAAGATGCTGGCGCCCAGCCCGAACGGCGTGCCGTTGGCGACGGCGATCGCGTCCGCCAGGTCCTTGACCTTGATCACCGGCCGCACGGGGCCGAAGACCTCTTCGGTGCACAGCACGCCGTCACGCGGGCAGTCCACGGCCAGGGTGGGCTCGTAGAACCAGCCCTTGCGGTCGGGCCGTGCCGCGCCGGTGAGGAACTTCGCGCCTTCCGCACGGGCGCGCTCGACCTGCTTCTCGACCTGGTCGCGCTGGGCCTTGCTGACGATCGGGCCCAGGTCGACGTCGGGGCCGAGGCCGTTGCCCTGGCGCAGGGCCTTCACCAGTGGGACGAGCTTCGCGATGAACTCGTCGTACACGCTCTCGAAGACCAGGATGCGCTTGGCGCTGGTGCAGACCTGGCCGTTGTTGAGGAACGAGGCCCAGCAGGCGGCGCGGGCGGCCACGTCCAGGTCGACGTCGTCGCAGACGATCAACGGGTCGCTGCCGCCCAGCTCGAGGTGGACGGTCTTGAGGTACTGCGCCGCGCTGACGGCAATCCGGCGGCCCGTGGCGGTGCTGCCGGTGAAGGTGATCAGGTTGGTGAGCGGGTGCTCGACCAGCGGGGCACCCACCTCGGCGCCGAAGCCCGTCACGACGTTGAAGGTGCCGCCGGGCAGCACGTCCGCCAGAATTTCGGCCATCGCGCAACTCGACAGCGGCGACATCTCCGAGGGCTTCACCACCACCGTGTTGCCGGCGGCCAGCGCGGGGGCGGCCTTCCAGGTCAGCAGCAGCAGCGGGTAGTTCCAGGGCGTGATGGCCACGACCACGCCGTAAGGCTCTTTCACGGTGTAGTTGAGCTGGCCGCGCTGGCCGGGGCTCACGGTGCGGCCCACGTCGCCGCGGCCGATTTCCGCGTAGTAGTCGAAGATCAAGGCGCACCACTCCACCTCGTCGAGCGTCTCGACCAGTGGGCGGCCCATCTCGCGCGTGATCAAGGTGGCGAGGCGGTCTTTGTGCTCGCGCAGCTTGGCGGCCACGGCGTGCAAGATGATGGCCTTCTCGATGCCCGGCGTGCTCCTCCACTCCGGCAGCGCGGCGGCGGCGGCCTCGAGGGCTTTCACGGCGTCTTCGGCGGAGGCGCGCGGAAGAACCGCGAAGACCTCCTCCGTGGCGGGCTCCACCACCTCGAAGGTCTGGCCCGAGCTGGCGGCCACGGCGGAGCCGCCGATCCACATCAGGGGGCGCAAGGTGTCCGGCAGGGTGGTCGACATGGCGTCCTCCAGAGGGCGTGGGCAGGCGTTCCAGCTTCCCTTACCCATTTTAGCGCAACATCTCCGGCGGCACCCGGCGGATCACGCCGGCGCGGAAGTCACAGAGCACCAGCGTGCCCTTGGCGTCCACCCAGATGCCGCCCGCGGCCGTCAAGCTGAACGGCAGCTTGACCGTGGTCACCCTGCCCGCCGCGATCTTGCGCAGCGCCGACCCGTTGGCGTCGATCACGTAGACCGTGCCGTCCGGCCCGACGGTCACGGAAGTGGGTTCGTCCAGTTGGGCCTCCAGGGCCGCCCCGTCACGCTGTGACGCATCGCAGCAAGGGACCGCCTCGCCCACGGACGGCCGCGCCAGGGGCACGGCGCGCGGCCCGTGGCCCGCCAGGGTGGTCACGGTGCCGTCGGGCGTTACCTTGCGGATTCGGCCGTTGCGGTTGTCCGCCACGTACACATTGCCCGCCGCGTCGGTTGCCACGGCGCCCGGCGAGAAGAAGCGTGCCGCGTTCCCGCTGCCGTCCGCGAAGCCCTCCTGGCCGCCCGCCAGGGTGGTGACCTTGCCGTCGGGCGTGATGGCCCGGATCGCGTTGTTCCCCTCGTCCGCCACGTAGACCACCCCCTTGGGACCGACCGCCAGCCCATGGGGGTATAGGAACGCCGCTTCGGCGCCCACGCCGTCCTTGAATCCGAACGCGGGTTGGCCGGCCAGCACCGAAACCTCCTTGCCGGACTTGAAGATCTGGCCGTTCCCGTTCGCGGTCATGTAGACGGACCCGGCCAGGTCTACCGCCACGGCGTGGGGATAAGCGGTCGCGCTCCCTCCGATGATCGTGGTGACCAGGCCCGCCGGGTCGATGGCGCGGATGCCATGGCCGGAGAAATCGGCGACGACCAGCGTGCCGTTTGGAGCACCTGCGACGTCGATGGGACCCGAGAACAGGGCGCTGACCGCATCGCCGTCCTTGCCTTGTTTGCCGCTCCCCGCCACCACCCGGAGCTGCCCGGCCGGCGAGCGAGCCACCACCTGGTTGGTGGAGAAGTCCACGAAGTAAGCGAAACCAGCAGCGTCGAGGGCCACGCCCGTTGGCATGGACACCGGCACGGAGGAGTCAGGTGCGCCTCGCCCCGCCAACGGCGTGACGGTGCCGTCTTGCGTCACCCGCTTCACGGAGCCGGGCGGCAGGCTCTCCGTGACGGTCAACCCGCCGGTGGCGTCCACGGCCACGCTGGAGAGGTGCATGAACATCCCGGGCAGGCTGGTCACCTGGCCTTCGGGCGTCACCTTGCGCAGGCGCGTTTCGTCCGTCACGTACAGGGCGCCCGCCGCATCGCGGGCAAGGCCCGTGGGCCGCTGGAACCGCGCGGCGGCTCCCAGGCCGTCGCCGTCGCCGGGATCCGCGTCCCCGGCCAGGGTCGTCACCTGCCCGCCCGGCGTGATGCGGCAGATCCGGAAGTTCTCGCTATCGGTTACGTAGATGGTGCCGGCGGCGTCGACCACGATGCCGCCGAGGCTGTTGAACTTGGCGGCCGCACCCTGGCCATCGGCGCGGCCGCGCACGGCGCTGCCCGCCAGCGTGCTGACCGTGCCATCGGGGGCGATGCGGCGCACGGCAAAGGCTTCGGCGACCAACAGGCCGCCGTCCGCCTGCACGGCCATGGCGGAGGGGAAAAAGAACGAGGCGGCGGTGCCCGGGCCGTCCACGCTGGCGCTGGTGCCGTTGCCGGCCACGGTGGAGACGCGGCCGGCCGGGCTGATCTTCCGGATCAGGGAGTGCCCGGTATCCGCCACGTAGAGGTTTCCCGCCGCGTCCAGCGTGAGGCCTTGCGCGTAGCTGAACTGGGCGTCCAAGGCCGCCCCGTCCGTAACGCGGGCCGACAGGGCGCCGATTTGCAGGAGGGTGCGCACGGCGTCGAGTTGCTGGTCCAGGCCACGGTCCGCGCCGCGCAACGCCTCCACCGCGGTCACCACCGACCGGCTGCGCAAATCGGCCGGGGTGCTCTCGGCGTGGCCGGCCAGGGCGATCGCCGCCTTGCCGCGGGTGTCGGCTTCCACCCCCTGCGAGAGCCGGTCCAGCGTGGCTTGGGCGTCCGCGGCCGGGACGCCCGCCATGAGGCGGTCCAGGATGTACGTGCTGGTGAGGGTGCTGACGAGCCCCGCGTCGGCGTGGACCTCCGCACCGGTGCCCGCCGCGATCGCGCGCACCTCACCGAGCTGGCCGGGCAAGCTGGCCGCCACCACGACGTTCTTGCCCGACAGGAGGGCGGCCACGCGATACCGGCCTTGCGCGTCCGTTGTAGCGACGGCGGGCTTGCCGTCGGTGCCCTTGAGGGGGCTGCCGGCGGCATCGCGCAGGGCCACGCGGACGCCCGCCAACGGGCTCTCCGCGCCGACGGCGAACACGCCGCGGAACAGGCTGCCTCCACTCCCGACGATGTTGCCGCCGCCGCTCGCGATGATGTTGCCGCCGCCACTCGCAATGATGTTGCCGCCGCCGCTCGCGATGATCGCCGCGGGCGCCGTGATCGTGCCGACGACGAACGCGGAGCCGTTGTTGGAGATCACCCCGGCCGCGCCCAACCCTGGCACGGCGGGCAGCTTGTTGCCGACGCCCTTGCCCATGCAGCCGGAGCCAGCCACCGCAAGGGCAAGCAAGGGCGCCAGGAGCTTGTGTTGCTGCAAGGCGGGACTCCATTCGGGTATAGAGGGTGCAACCAACGGTTTGCTGCTTTCCTACCCTTTGGAGCCCTCATGTCAAACGCCGCCGCCTGGGTTCCCTACTTGGTAGGCACCGTGCTGTTCTACGGCCTCGCCCAGGCCTTGACCAAGCAGTTCATGGCCAACCTGAGCGCCGCCGCCTTCATCGTGCTCTACGTGCTGGTGAAGGGCGTGATCAACACGGGCGCCTTCTTCGCGCTGGGGCACGCGCCGCTGTTCGACAGCGCGGCCAACACCTTCATCGCGCTGGCGGTGTGCGGCAACCTCATCAACGGCTTCGCCTGGCTGTTCTACTACAAAGCGCTGGAGAGCGGGAAGGTGTCCCTGGTCGGCTCGATCACGGCCGGCTACCCGGCGTTGACGGTGATCTTGGCGATCCTGTTCCTGCACGAGCACATCGTGTGGTACCAGGCCCTGGGCATCGTGATGGTGATCGGCAGCGGCGTGCTGGTGGCCCTGGGTCCGCAAGAGGCAGGGGCCGACGCGGGCCCGCCGGACCGCCGCTGGCTGGTCTACAGCCTGCTCGTGTTCCTGGGCTGGGGCATCTTCAGCGCGTTCATCAAGGGCGCCTTCAACGCGCCCCACGCCGACACCTACACCTTCTTCATCTGGAACGCCATCGGCGCCGCCGTGATCCTGGGGCCCTACGGCTTCTGGGGCGTGCGCAAGGAAGGGGGCCTGGGGCCGACCAACGAGGTGCTGAAGGCGCTGATCCCCACGGCCCTGTTCGCGTTGGGCGACCTGGCGCTGTTCAAGGCCTTCGAGGCCGGCCCGGCCACGATCGTGGCGCCGCTGTCGACGGTGTATCCGTTGGTCACGCTGCTGTACGCGGCGCCGGTTTTGAAAGAACGGATCTCGCTCACGCAGTGGCTGGCCGTGATGTTGCTGATTGCCGGCATCGTGGTGGTGTCGTTGCCCAGCGGTGCCTGATCCGCTGAGCTGGAACGACAGCCTGGCGGGCGACTACCTCTGGACCAGCGGCAACCTGGGCGAGGCCGTGCCCGACGTGATGACGCCCGCGACCTGGTCGTTGGTGCAGCGGTTCATCCGGCTGGTGATGGTCACCTCGTTCACCACCCCCTACCCGCCGATCGGGAACATCGGGGGCCGGTTCTACATGAACCTGAGCGCCGTCGCCACGATGACCACGGCCATGGGCGTAGGCCCCAAGCGGATCCGCGGCGTCTTGGAGCAGGCCTTTGGGCACCTGCCGCCCGGCGTGTTTCCAACGGGTTTGCCCTTGGCGCGTGGGCGCTGGCTGCGCGCGCTCTTCCCCGTGTTGAAGCAGGGCCTGGCCCGTCAGAAGGCCTATCGCGCCCTGGCGCCGGCCTTCATCGCCGCCGCCCCCGCGCGCTGCGAGGCGCTGCGTGCGACGTTGCGGGCGTGTCCGGATGGGCCTGCCCTGCTGGCGCTCTGGCGGGACGAGGTCGAACCCTACATGGTGGAAGCCTGCCGGGTGCAGGAGGCCGGCCGCACGGAAACCGCCGCCGCGCTCTGGCTGCCGGCGTTGCTAAAGAAGCTCTTGGGCCCCGAAGACGCCTCGCTGTTGCTCACCGGGGGCGGCCTCGCCAGCCTGGGGCCGGTATTGGGGCTGACGCAGCTGGCGCGCGGGGAGCTCGATCGCGAGACCTTCGCCAGCCGCTACGGGCACCGCGGCCCGCACGAGTTCGAGGTGTCGATCCCGCGGCCGGGCGAGGACTCCGCCTGGGTGGACCGGCAACTGGAAGGCCTGCGCAAGGCGCCCCTGGACGCGCCGGAGCTGCTGGCCCGGCAAGAGGCGCTGCGCCAGGCCGCGTGGGAGCGGCTTGTGGGGCGGCACGTCTGGGCGCGCTGGCTGCGCGGGAGCTTGGAAAAATCGCGCAAGGCCGCGGCGACGCGCGAGGATGCACGGTCGGAGGTGATCCGCGCCTTCTGGGCGCTCCGAGCCTTCTACCTGCGCGCGGCCGAGCTGACCGGCGCCGACGTCTTCTGCCTGGCCATCGAGGAACTGCTGGCGGTGTTGGGTGGCGACGGCGCGCCGCTGGCGTTCGTGGCCGCGCGACGCGCCGACTACGAGCGCTACGCCGCGCTGCCCGTGTATCCCACCGTGATCCGCGGGGCGTTCGACCCCTTCGCGTGGGCTGCCGATCCGCAGCGGCGCCAGGATGTCTACGACGCCCAGGGCAACGCCCCACTGGGTGTCACGGCGATCACGGGCTTCCCGGGGGCCGCGGGCATCGTGGAGGGGGTGGTGCGCGTGGCCTTGACGGTGGAAGAAGGCCACGCCTTGCAACCCGGCGAAGTATTGGTCACCGTGACCACGAACGTGGGCTGGACGCCGCTCTTCCCCCGCGCGGCGGCGGTGGTGACGGACGTGGGCGCGCCGCTGTCGCACGCGGCGATCGTGGCGCGCGAGCTGGGCATCCCGGCGGTGGTGGGCTGCGGCAACGCCACCATGCGCCTGAAGTCCGGCGACCGGGTGCGCGTCGACGGCGCCGCGGGCACGGTGGTGCGCCTGGGTTGACAGGCAAGCAGGGGGTCCGGCAGACTGCTCGGCATGAAGCTTCTACACGCCTGCCTCGTCGCCGCCAGCCTGAGCCTGAACGGCTGCTACTACCTGTCGGGGCAGTACGCCACCGACCAGGAGAACGCGCGCCTGGCGTACTTCATGAACCAGGACACCACGGTGCTGATCAAGACCTTGGGCGCGCCCACGATGACCATGGACGACGGCAAGGGCGGCAAGATCTGGGTCTACCGCACCACGTCCGAGAGCGTGAACCCGGGCCGCACGGAGACCACGTACGACAAGAAGACCGGCACGGCCACGACGGAGAGCTACCCGGGCAGCGTGTCGGTCTCGACGCTCGAGGAGCTGTTCTTCGTCAACGCGGCCGGCAAGGTCTACGACACGGCCTGGCACAACAAGTAGCGCCCGCCTCCCGCGAAGGCCTGGCGGGTTGTTGGCTCGCTCGCTGGTCGCGGTTAGGCTGGGGCCATGTCGGAAGGACCCGAAGTCCGGCGCAAGGCCGAGAAGCTGCGCGAGTTGCTGGTGGGCGAGCCCCTCACGGAGGTGGCCTTCGTCTTCGACCGGCTGAAGGCCTTCGAGCCCGAGCTGACCGGCCGGCGCGTGACAGCGGTGGATACGTTCGGCAAGGCCTACGTCGTCCGGCTCGAAGGCGGGTTGAACCTCTACGTGCACCCGAAGATGTTCGGGCACTGGATCCTGCGCGTGCGGCCGGGGATGCCCAAGACGGACCGGGCCCTGCGCATCGCCTTGAAGAACCGCAAGGGGGCGGCCTACCTCTACAGCACCAACGACATGGCCGTGCTGACGGACGAGGAAGTGGCCCGGCACAAATATCTAACCCAATTGGGACCGGACATCCTTGACCCGGAAGTGACGGAGGCGCAGGTGCTGGCACGCTACCAGGATCCGCGCTTCGCGCCCAAGCGCCTGACGACGTTGCTGCTGGATCAGGGCTTCCTGGCGGGCATCGGCAACTACATGCGCAGCGAGATCCTGTTCGAGGCGCGGCTGTACCCGCTGCGGCGCGCCTGCGACCTTTCGCCGGACGAGCTGGCCAGGCTCGCGCAAGCGACCGTGGCCGTGTCGCGGCGGGCATTCGAAGCGCGGGGAATGACGGTGACGCCGGCGATCGTGGCGGAGGGCAAGCGGCTGAAGCTCAAGCCGTGGGACTACCGGCACTGGGTGTTCAAGCGCGAGGCGAAGCCTTGCTACGCTTGCGGGGCGGCGATCGAGCGGCACGAGACGGAAGGGCGGCGGTACTTCATGTGTCCGGTGTGCCAGCCGGCGGAGAAGCTGTCGATTACCCTGGCCGAGCCGCTCAGAACGAGAGCTTCCGGACCTTCCGTGTGAGGTAATCGGAGATGTAGAGGTTGCCCGCGGCGTCCACCGTCAGGCCGGTTGGGCTGTTCAAGAGCGCGGCCGCCGCCGGGCCGCCGTCGCCCGAGCCGCCGGCGGTACCGGTTCCCGCCACCGCGCTGATGGTGCCACCGGGCGCGATCTTCCGCAGCACGTTGGTACCGGTGTCCGTCACGTAGACGTTGCCGGCGGCATCGACCGCGACCGCCGTTGGTTGGGTCAGCAGGGCGCTCGTGGCCGGCCCGCCGTCACCCGTGGCACCCGGCGCGCCCGTGCCCGCGAGGGTGCTGATGGTGCCGCCCGCCGCGATCTTGCGCACCTTGTGGTTGGCCTGGTCGGCGATGTAGATGGCGCCGGCCGCGTCGAGCGCCGCGCCGTAAGGCAGGTTCAGCTGGGCCGCGGTGGCCGCGCCGCCATCGCCGGCGGAGCCTGCCGTGCCGGTGCCGGCGATCGTGGTGATGGTGCCGCCGGGGGCCACCTTGCGGATCTTGTGGTTGGCGTAGTCCACGATGTAGAGGTTGCCGGCCGCATCCAGCTTCACGTCCGTCGGGGACTTGAGCTGGGCGGCGGTGGCGGCCCCGCCGTCGCCGGCAGCGCCCGCGACCCCCGTGCCGGCGACGGTGCTGATGATGCCGCCGGGCGTGACCTTGCGGATCTTGTTGCTGGCGGTGTCGGCGATGTAGAGGTTGCCGGAAGCGTCCGCGGCCACGCCGCCCGGGCCGCTGAGCTGGGCGGCAGTGGCCGCGCCACCGTCGCCGGCAGAGCCTGCCGTGCCGGTGCCGGCGAAGGTGCTGATGATGCCGCCGGGCGTCACCTTGCGGACCTTGTTGTTCGCGCTATCGGCGATGTAGAGGTTCCCGGCCGGATCGAAGGCCAGGCCATAGGGGCCGTTGAGCTGGGCGGCGGTTGCGGCGGCTCCGTCGCCGGCCGCGCCCGCCACGCCGTTGCCGGCGTAGGCGGTGATCAAGAGGACGGGCACCGGGGTGGGAGTCGGGGTGGGCGTGGGGGCGGGCGTCGGCGTCGCGCCGAACGGGGTCGCCGTGGGCGTTGGCGTGGGGCCGGGCGTGGGTGTGGGCGACTGGCCAGGAGCCGGCGTTGGGGCAGGTGTGGGCGTTGGCGACTGGCCCGGGGCAGGCGTTTGGCCGGGGGTGGGTGTGGCGGGCGGCGGGGAGACGCCCTCGGGCGGCGTCCGGCCAACCAGCGGGCCCCCGCCGGTCGTCGCCACCGCCGCCACGGTGTCCGGGCGGGCGACCACCGCGTCGAAGACGCGCGCCGAGGTGGCGGCCGGCAGCAGCACGCTGGCCGCCACGACCTTGTCCGTCATGTGGGGGGCGATCGCCGCCGCCAAAGCCGCCAAGACCACGGGGTCCAGCGCGTCGGCGGCTACCACGCCTCGCCGCACCATCTCTTGCGCCTTCAAGGCCACCAGGGTGGTGGCCGGGTCGAGGGGCACGTTGGCCGCGCCGCTGCCACGCGGCGCGGCGGCGATCGCCACCAGCGTCACGTCCTGGCCCTCGCGCTGGATGCTGGACTTCACCACCACCCGCGCCCCGGACGGGTCGAGCTTGCCAACCTGGTACCGTCCCGCGGCGTCCGTCAGCGTGGGCGTGGTCGTGAGCCGCGTCCCGGCTTCATCGAAGACCTCGACGGCGGCGCCCGCCAGCGGCACGCAGGCCTCGTCCAGGCCCAGCAGCCGGAAGGCCCCGCCGTTGTTCGAGATCACGGAGCCCCCGGCATCGGAAATCACGCCTGCGGCGGCATCCGACAAGATGCCGTTGCCGTAAGTGGAGAGCAGGCCCGTCCTGGGCACGCGCACCACCCCCATCAGCCCACCCAGGTTGGGCGCCGCGACGATCGGCGGCGCGGCCGACACGTGCGGCACCGTCGGTACCGGGGCCTTGGCGACCGGACTGTTGCACGCCAACAGGCCGCCGAGCGCGAGGGCGGCCAGGAGCAGCGTCCGGGAAGCGGGGTGGGGGCGCATAGGAACCAAGGGTTGGGACCAGGGGATCATACCCCCCCATCCATGAAGTCCTCGCCCACCCAACCGAAACGCCGTAGCTCCACGCCCAGCTGAGCCAGGGCGAGCGCCGCGGCTGCCGCCAGCACGAAGGCCGACGGCAGCGGCACCAGCGCCAAGGGCAGGACGAGCAGCGCGGCAGCGAGCCGCGACCAGGCCTTGAAGCGCGCATCGCGGCAATGCACGATCCCGTGCAGGGCGGCCAACGCCAGGAAGCAAGTTGCGACGGCCACGCCGAAGGCCAGGCGCTCCGGGGTCGATGCCAGCGGGGCGGCCACCAGGTGGCCGGCCGAGACCCCCATCGTCGTGATCCCCAACGACAGCATCAGGTGCGCGAAGACCCAGACCTGGCCGGCCCGGCGGGGATCGCGCAGGCTTCCCCCTTCCAGGTTGTCGTAGTACAGCCACCAAAGCGCGTAGGTGAAGGCCAGGCCTGCGGTGCCGGCCAACATCAGGCCAGGCGTTACCGGGCGGCCCATCGCCCCGTTGATCAGCTCCGCCACCGTGAGCCCCACCAGGATGATGGTGAACAGGCTGAAGCGCTCGACGGCGTGGGACGGGCTTAGGGGCGTCATCACCTGGAGCTTCCGTCCCAAGGGCGGGGTGGCCAGGTCGACCAGCATCGCGCAGGCCCACAAGGGGTAGCGCAGCCAGTCAGGTGCGAGGCACGAGGCTAGCCAGCACGCCGCCCCCAGGGAGAAGCCACGCGCGTAGTGGCGGCACAGGGCCGCCGACTCCGGGTTCGCGGCGCCCGCGCGGCGGTATTGCCAGACCAGCAGCAGGCGCAGCGGGACGTAAGCCGCCGCGTAGGCGGTGGTCCCCTGGTGGACACTCAAGGCCAGGGTGGCCACGCCGAGCACCTGGACGAAGGTCAGGGCGCGGTGGAACAGGTCGGGCGTGTCGAAGCGGTCGTTGTAGACGGTGAAGCCGGCCCAGGCCCAGGTCAGCGGCACGAACAGCGCGACGAATGTCAGCAAGCCACCCGGGTTGAAGGCCGCTCCCAGGTCCTGCGCCAGGATCCCGATCGCCGCGACGAAGGCCAGGTCGTAGTACAGTTCCGACCAGGTGGAGTGCCGGTGGCCCTCCTTGGCCGCCTCGTGGAGCACGGGGGGCCGGACGATCACGACGCGGGGGCGGCTGCCGATGGACATGGCCCCATTGTCGCACCGCCCGGACCGGCCGCAAACAGGCTACGCGCCGTCCACCTTCACCACCACGCCCGTATCGCGCTCCAGGAAGGCCACGGCCTGCGCCGGCGAGATCACGGCGCCGCGCAGCTCCGCCAGCTTGAGGCGGGAGCCCTCCAGGTCGGCGCCCCGTAAGTCGGTGCCATTGAGCTTCGCGCCCGTGAACGTGGAGCCCGGCAACACGCAGGCCAGGAAGACCACACCCGCCAGCTCGGCCTTGTCGAAGTTGGCGTCGCCGAACGTGCAACGCTCGAAGACCGCGCGCTTGAAGCGGGCGCTCTCGAACAGCAGGTACTTGCCCTGGCAATCGAGGAACGAGACCTCCTCGAAGCGGCCCTGCGCGAGCTTCAACCCGGATACGCGGCAGCCCTTGAAGCTGACGCGGCGCGCGCTCAGCCGCGAGAGGTCTGCGTTCGAAAGGTCGCAGTTCTCCAGCACCACGTCGTCCATCGACCAATCCTGCATCGACAGCCCGGCGAAGGCGCCGTCGCGGATGCGCACGACGTCCAGCGAGACCCGGCTGGCGTGGTCACAGGGCGGGTCCGTCAGGTCCAGGTCCGCGTAGGACTCGCGTTCGATCAAGTCGCCCTCCGGCCACCCTGTGGGGGCGTCGGGGGGAGGCAGGCGCGGTGGAGCGATCGGTTTCATGACCCCAGTCTAAACGGTCACTGACATTAGCTGCAAAATTGACAGGCAAGCGGCCTTTCCTGTATTTGACGAGGGAACGTCCCCCCATAGGAGAACGCCGATGATGCTCCGTTCCGCCTTCCTGGCCGCTAGCCTGTCGCTGATGACGGCCTCTCCGGCCCTTAGCTACACCGGTCACCCGCTCGCCAGCCTGAGCGGACCGGAGATCGAGGCCGGCGCCAAGATCTTCAAGGCGGACAAGCGCTTCCCCGCGGGCGGCATCTTCGCGATCCTGGACCTGGAAGAAGCGCCCAAGGCGCAGGTGCTGGCCTGGAAGCCGGGCAAGGACAACCACCGCACGGTCAAGACCACCATCTACTCGCGCAAGGAGCACCGCACCTACGAGGCCCATGCCGACCTCCAGACCGGCAAGGTGTTGGACTGGAAGGCCGTGGACGGCGTGCAGCCGATGGTGATGATGGAGGAGTACCCCATCGCCACGGACGCGGTGCGGGCGGACAAGCGCTGGCAGGAAGCCATGAAGAAGCGCGGCATCAAGGACCTGTCCAAGGTCGGCATCGACGGCTGGGCGGCGGGCCCCGCCTTCGGCAGCCACCGCCGCGTGCTGCGCGCGCTCTCGTTCTACAAGGGCGAGAACCAGGTCTACTACTCGCGGCCCATCGAGGGCGTGATCGGGCTGGTCGACCTGGACACCAAGGAAGTCATCCAGCTGACGGACACCGGCATCACGAAGATCGCCGACAAGGGCTACGACTTCGACGAGAAGTCCACCAAGGGCCGGCCGCCGCTCAAGCCGCTGATCGTCACCCAGCCGAAGGGCACGGACTACACGATCAAGGGCAACGAGGTCACCTGGCAGGGCTGGCACTTCACCTTCTCCACCCACGCCCGCGACGGGCTAACGCTGCACCAAGTCGGCTTCGAGGACCACGGCAAGGTCCGCCCCATCCTGTACCGCGCGGGCCTGTCGGAGATGATCGTCCCTTACGGCGACCCGGACCCCAACTGGAACTGGCGCGCGGCCTTCGACGTGGGCGAGTACGGCTTCGGCAACCTGGGCAGCCCGCTCGAGCCCGGCGGCGACGTGCCTGCCAACGCCACCATGTTCGACGCGGCCTACGTGGATCCGCAGGGCAAGGCCTACCCGTTCCCGAAGGCCGTGGCCCTGTGGGAGCGTGACGGCGGCGTGGTGTGGAAGCACTACGACTACGTCTCCGGCGCCAACCATGTCCGCCGTGCGCGCGAGCTGGTGCTGACCACCGCCGCGGCCGTGGGCAACTACGATTACCTCATCAACTGGGTCTTCCACCAGGACGGCACCCTGGAGATGGATGCCGCCGCGACCGGCATGCTGCTGGCGAAGGGCACCAACCAGACCGTGGCGGACGCGGGCGCCTGCCCCGGCTGCACCAGCCACCTGGTCGACAAGAACATCCTGGCGCCCAACCATCAGCACTTCTTCAACTGGCGCCTCGACTTCGACATCGACGGCCCCAACAATTCCGTCTACGAGATGAACCAGCGCGCGCTGGGCAAGGGCGACCCGAACCCCAACGGCAACGGCTTCTTGATGGCGGAGACGCCGCTGGCCACGGAGTCCGAGGCCCAACGGGACCTGGACCCCAACGCCAACCGCAAGTGGCGCGTGCTGAACCCCAACGTGCGCAACGGCCTGGGCAACAACACGGGCTACATGCTGATGCCCGTCGACGCCACCCCCGCGTACGTCTCGGCCGACAGCGCCGCGCGCAACCGCGCCACCTTCCTGAACCACAACTTCTGGGCCACGCGCTTCAAGCCGGATGAGCTCTACGCCGCCGGCGTTTACCCGAACCAGTCGGCGTCGGACGCCGGGCTCTCCCGTTGGGCCAACGACGGCGAGCGCATCGCCGGCGAGGACCTGGTGGTCTGGTACACCATGGGCCTCTCGCATGCGCCCCGCGAGGAGGAGTGGCCGATGATGAACGCCACCCACGTGGGCTTCAAGCTGATGCCGTGCGGCTTCTTCACCAGCAACCCCGCCCTCGACGTGCCCAAGCAGTAGGAGACTCCCATGCGCCTTGCCCTGTCCCTCGTGCTCGTCGCCGGCGCCCTCATGGGGGCGGCGCCCGCGCCCATCGACGACGTGTTGGTGATCGGCGCCGGCCTGTCCGGCATGAGCGCCGCCTACTACGCCCAGCAAGCCGGCCTGAAGTTCCATGTGCTGGAGGCCTCGCCCCACCTGGGCGGCCGCATGCGCTCGGCCAAGTACCCGCAGGGCGTGGGGGCCGAGGCGGGCCTCGCGGAGTTCTGGGAGGGCAACCCGGCGCTCGACATCGCCCACGCGCTCAAGCTGCCCACGGACCGCGGCGACACGTCGTTCTCCAGCTTCTGGTTCGCCAACAAGCTCTACCCCTTCACCCAGGACACCAACGAGCAGTTCCTGGCCTTCTTGCTGCCGGGTGCGGAGCGCACGAAGTACCAGGCCTGGGACAAGAAGATGGTGGGCCTGTACCAGCGGATCCAACAGCGGCCCATCCCGGCCGACCTCTTCAAGCTCAAGGACACGAGCTTCGCCGACTGGCTGAAGCAAACGTCCGGGCTGGGCCCCAAGGGCCTGATGCTGGTGCAGAGCACCACGGAGCCGGAGTACGCCACCTCCTGGGAGCGCATTTCCGCGCTCGACGGCATCGCGGAGTGGCACATCTTCTCCGGCAAGGGCACGGGCAACCAGCACATCAGCGGCGGCAACCAGCGCCTGGCGGAGGCGATCGCCGATCATGTGGGCCGCGGCAAGATCGAGGTCAACCGCCAGGTCACCAACGTCGTGACGGAAGGCGACCATGTCACGGTCACGGCCATGAACCCCGCGGACTACCACTTCCACCAGTACCGCGCCAAGCACGTCATCACGACCATGCCGCTCTTCCGGCTGTACGAGATCCAGTTCACGCCGCCGCTTTCGCCCAAGGTGCGCGAGGCGATCGACACGCAGACCTGGGGCTCGTACTTCACGGCCCACGTGATCGTGGACCCGGCCGCCAAGAAGTTCTGGCAGGTGAAGGGCGAGACGATCCTGCCCATGCTCACGGGCGGCCCGCTGGGCGTCTGCTACGAGGGCGAGAGCCAGCACAAGGGCGCGGAGCTGCTGAACCTGCTCGTGACCGGCGATTGGGCCGAGACCTACAACGCCCGCACCGGCTCGCTGGACGAGGTGCGCCGCCAGCTGTCGGAGGCCCTCGACAAGCAGTGGCCGGGCTTCTCCAAGCACATCAAGCAGATGACCTTCGTGCGCTACCACCCCCGCGCGATCGCCAGCTGGCCGGTCGGCCGCTCGCGCTTCGACGCGCTCTCCGAGTTGATGCGCCAGCCGCAGGGCCGCATCCACTTCGCCGGCGACTTCACGGAAGGCACGCACTCCGACGGCGCCGTGCGCTCCGCCCAGCGCGCGATCGCGCAGGTGGCCAAGTCCGAGGGCAAGAAGTGGACGCCGCCGAAGGCGGCCGGGCCGCACGAGGCGGGCACGCGGGCGGGGCACAAGTAGCCCGTGGCTCCGGCGTCCGCGTCGTCGTCCAGGGTTAGCGCTTGCGCGCGATAGGCCTGGCGCTGGCCGTGGTGCTGGCCGGCGTGCAAGCGGAGGAACCGCCGCTGAAGCCCGGCAGCTATCCGCGCCGCCACCGCAGCAGCGAGGCCGAAATCGGACGGCCTCCCTGGCCCGTGCGCGTGCAGGTGGGCGGCGTGCCGGTGGGCACGGAAGACCTGAGCCGGGCCTTGCCGGCCTGGGTGGACGTGGCCGGGCCGGCGCCCCGCGTGCTGGAAGGCGTGATCGCGCCGAACGAGGAAGAGGACTACCCGGGCCCGCATGTCAGCGCGGAGGATTTCCCGTTAACCCACCACACCCACGATTTCACTTTCAACGTGCGACCGGACCGGGCGTACGAGGATCTGCTGGGCGTTCAGGTGCACGCCGGCGGCCGCGAGACGGCCCAGGAGGAAATCGAGGTGGAATGGGAAAGCGGCCTGGGCGCCGCCAACCCGGGCAACGCCTTCACGGCCCCCAACGCCCGGTTCGAAAGCGGCGGCTGCTTCTCCGCCGGCCACCGGCGCGGCGCCATCCTCTGGAACTGGCCGACGCTGGGCGATCGCGTCCATGTCGAGGGCCGCTGGATCTGGGACCGCGGCCATCCGCCCGCCGACGCGGAAATCCACCCGGCCCGGCTGGTGGCGACCACGCGGCACCTGCCCGCGCCGTTCCACCAGGTCATCAAGGCGCCCACGCAGCCCCTGCCGCCCGGCATGGCAGCCGACCGACCGTACCTCGCCACGCGCGTCGACGTGTTCGCCAGCGGCGACGGCGGCGCGCTGTGGAACAACCGGCGCGGGGCGCCGGCCTTCGTGAGCCGGGTGCCCATGGGCGAGCGCGATTACAGCTGGGATGTGCACACGACGCTGCCTCCGCCGAGTCCGGGCTCCGTCCTGCGCGCCTTTTGGCAGTTCCGACCGGGCGACTCGTTCGGCGCGGAGCCCCGGCTGGAACGCCTTCCCAACGGCTTCCACGTGGTCCTGCCGTGGCACGCGGGCCGGGTGCCGGATGACGCGGTCTTCGCCCGCACGCTTTACATGTACTGGGACGAGGGCGACGGCGTGCCGTCCAATTGGGGCGGCCGGGCGTTCGACGTGGCCTTCGAGCACCTCGACCTCCACAACAGCCAGGACCCTGGCCTCGGGCAGTTCCGCTTCTTCTTGGAGGCCGGCGGCACCTGGTGGTCGGCCAACGAGCTCCAGCCGGGGCTGATGCGCGCCCGGGCAGGCACGCGCTACCCGTTGGGGGTCCACACCATGGTCGTGGTGCCGCCTGGCGGGCGCTTCCGCGTCCATGCCGACGGCTGGGAAGGCGACGGCGTGGATGGCGTGATGGGCCACCTGATCGACCCGGCTAGCCCGCACGACGATGCCACCGCCACCTGGCTGATGGCGAACCTCTTCAATGCCGACGTCTTCTTGAAGGGCAGCCGCGATGACCCCGCGGGCGAAGTCAACCGGTCGCTGCGCGGGGCGGCGGAGAGCTACGACTTCCCCGCCCGCGGGCCCAAGCAACCCGACGTGTTCTTTGGCCAGGACACGGACCCCAACGATACCTACACGCTGCATGTGCGCGTCACGCCCGTGGACTGGCGCCGAGCCTTAACATCACCTAACCGTTTCTTGAATCAGCCATAACCCATCCTTTACCGAGATCTGGGCATCCGCGGCGATAAGGTCTTCACCAACCACGTCCCAAGGAGCCAACCATGCAAGTTTCGAACACCGTCCCCCGCGCCGTCGTCGTTGCCCGGGCCGCCGCGCCCGCCACCAACGCCACGCCCGTGCAGACGCCCAAGCCTTCCGCGCCGGCGATGGTGGTTGCGAAGCCGCAGGGCCTGTCCCACGCCGCGAAGTCGGCCATCTGGGGCGGCCTGGGCTCGGGCGCGGTGGGGACGATCGCGGGCGCCGGGTGCGCGCTGTTCCATGCCCTGGCGGCGGGCGGCATCTCCGGCGGCGTCGTGGCCCTCTGGGTGGGCGGCGCGGCCGTCGTCATCGGCGGCCTGGGCGCCGCGGCCAGCTACTTCTGGGGCAAGGAAGAGCAGAAGATCATCGACCGCGACGGCGGCACCAAGGGCTCGAACTGGGGCCTTTACATCGCGGCGACCTCCCTGCTGTCGACCGCGGGCCCGTTGCTCCACGGCGCGGCCGTGGGCATGAACGGCGCGCTGACCGGGCTGGGATCGGGGGCCGTGGCGGCCTACCGCACCGTCAAGGAAGTGCACGACCTCGGCGCCGAGCGCGGCGGCCAGGTCTGGGATAACAAGGTGCGCCTGGGTGGAGCGGCGGCCGCCACCGTGGGCGGGTTCGCGGCAACCGCCGCGCTGATTCCGGCCGTTGCGGCCGCGGCGCCTTGGTTGGTGCCGGTGGGCGTGGGCGTGGCCGCGGTCGGCTGGGCCGCCAACCTGGTCGGCCACTGGATGGACGACAAGCGCGCGTAACCGAAAGGCCGTCTTCTCAGGGGGCTTGGAGCGCGGCGCCGGTGGCCCAGATGGCCGCATGGTCGGGGCGATCGCCCAGCACGGCCGTGACCGCCGAGCGCACGTAGCCGCCGTCAAACGGCAGGTGCTTGCCTTCGGCCAACCACGCCAGCGCCAGCAGGTTCGCGATGGCTTCCTTGCCCCAGTTCACGCGGGCCGTGGTAGCCAGGTCCAGCACCGTCACGCGCGCGCCGCCCGAGGCCACGCCGGCCAGGATTTCCGGCAGCGGCGGCACGGTGAAGCCCAACCCACGCGAAAGCGCCGGCTCGACCGGGGTCGCGTCGACGACGGCCAGCGTGCGGGCCGAGGTCAGGCCCACGCGGCGCCAGGCTTCCAGCGGCTCCAGGCCTACCAGCAAATCGAGCTGCCCGGGCGGGATCACCGCGGCATAGGCCGCCTCCGGCAGCCCGTCCGGCGGCAGCAGCCGCAACATCACCTCCGCGGCCCCGCCACGTTGCGCGCCGCCGCGCTTCTCGGAGCCCGCCACGCGCCAGCCGGCCAGCGAGGCGGCGGTCGCCAACACGCGTCCGAACGTCACGCAGCCCTGGCCGCCCATGCCCGTCACCAGCACGTTGAAGCTCAAGACTTGGGCTCCAGCGTGTACGGAATGATCGCCTTGCGGTCCGTGCAGACCTGGTAGCACAGGCCGCAGCGCGTGCACGCGTCCAGGTCGATCTTCAGCTCCGCGCCCAGGTCGTGGATGGCCACGCAGCCCAGCTGCTCGTAGCAGGCGCCGCAGTGGTTGCACAGCTCCGGGATCAAGGCGTAGCGCGGCAAGGCCTCGATGCGCTCGGGCTCGCGGCGACCCAGCTGCAGGCGGCACTCGCCGGCCACCACCAGCACGGCCATCCCGGGGCGGCCCATCGCCTGGGCCAGCTCGTAGCGCATCTGCTTGTAGTCGTAGGCATCGACACGGCGCACGTCCGTCACGCCCAGGCCCGCCAGGGCGGTCTCGATCGTGATGGTCTGCCCGCCGCCCGGCGGCCCGCCGTGGGGCCCGTCGGTGTTGGCGGTCGGCTGGTGGCCGGTCATGGCCACGTACTGGTTGTCCAGCACCACCAGCACGAGGTTGGCGCCCTGTTGCTGCGCGTTCAGCACGCCCGGCAGCCCGGCGTGGAAGAAGGTGGAGTCACCGATGCTGGCGATCACCTTCTGGTCCGTCACCAGCGCCACGCCCTGGGCGATGCCGATGCCGCTGCCCATGCACGTCAGCCAGTCGGACGCGTGGGGCGGCAGCGACGAGCAACCGATGTCGCCGCCGTAGACCCCCGTCTCGCCGACCATCTCGCGGATGGCCATCAGGGGGCTGCGGTGGGAGCAGCCGGGGCAGAAGGTGCCCGGGCGCGGCGGCAGGTCCGGCGGGCTCATCAGGGGCGCCGGCACGGGCAGGCCCAGGTACGTGGCGATGCGCTCGCGGGCCTGGGCGTAAGTCATCTGGCCCGCGGCCAGGCCATCGGGGCCGTTGGAGCTGCTGATCCACATGGGCAGCCGGGCGCGGTTTGCCAGGGCCTGCAAGCCGGACGACAGGAAGCCGTCCAGCTCTTCGAGCACCAGGGCTTCCTCGACGGCGAAGCCTTGCAGGATCTCGGGATGCAGGGGATGGCTCAGCCCCAGCTTCAGCAGCGGCACGTCGGCGCCCAGCTCGCGCAGGATCTCCACCGCCATGGGGTGGTGGATCCCCGCCGCGATGATGCCCTGCTTGCCCTGCCCGCTCTGCGACGACCAGCGGTCCTGCACGGCGCGCAGCCGGTCGAGCAGCCGCGCATGGTTCTTCACGGCGCGGCCGCCGACGTTCACGAAGGAGTCCGGGTCTTGCTTGAAGTGGCCGGGAGCGGGGCCGACCGCTGGGAGCGGGGCCACCTCGATCACGGCGACGGTGTGGCAAAGCGGGGCCGGCATGTGGAACAGGATCGGCAAACCGGACTGCTCGGAGAGGTCCCAGGCGGCCAGGGCGAAGGCGTAGACCTCCTGGACGGTGGCGGGCTCGAACAGGGGCCAGTGCATCTCGCGTGCGAGCCAGCGCACGTCGAACTCGCCGGTGCTGGAGTTGGCGCCGGGATCCGTGCCCACGCCCAGCACCAGGCCGGCCTTCACGCCGGCGTAAGCCAGGTAGGCGGCGGGGTCCGCGGCGACGTGCAGGCCCACCTGCTTCATGGTCACCAGCGAGCGCACGCCGGACCAGCAGGCGCCGGTGGCGGCGTGCAGGGCCACGTGCTCGTTGGTGCTCCACTGGGCCTTCACGCGCGGGCTCTTGAGCAGCCACTCGTTGGTTTCCGTGATGGGCGAGCCGGGGTAGGACGCGGCGAAGCCCACGCCGGCGTTCAGGGCCGCGCGGGCCAGGGCCTCGTTGCCCGACAGCAGGAAGGCCCCACCCGCCGGATCCAAGGGATCGGTGTGGGGCCCGGCCTGGGGAATGGACCGCTCTAAGATAGGCCCCCCGACAAGATCAGGGTCTCGCCGGTCATGTAGGACGCGCGGTCGGAGGCGAGCCAGGCCACCAGGTTGGCGACCTCATCCGGGGTGCCCATGCGGCGCAACGGGTGGAAGGTGTTGAAGTCGCTCATCATCTTCTCCGTCATGAACGCCTGGGCCAGGTCCGTCTCGATCAGGCCCGGAGCGACCGTGTTGACCAAGATGTTGTAGCGGGCCAGCTCCTTGGCCATCGCCAGCGTCATGCCCGCCATGCCCGCCTTGGAGGCCGCGTAGTGGGCCGTGATGCCACCCACCAGACGCTGCCCGCCGATCGAGCCGATGTGGATGATGCGGCCCCAGCGGCGCTTGCGCATGTCGTTGGCGACCCGGCGGCTGACCATGAAGGCGCTGCGCAAGTTCGTCGCCATGATCATGTCGAAGTCTTCGTCGGTCGTTTCAAGAAAGAGCTTGGTCTGGGTGGTGCCGGTGTTGTTGACCAAAACGTCCACGCGTCCGAAGCGCGCGATGCACTCGTTCACCACGTAGTCCGCGCCTTCGCTGGTCTTGAGGTCGGCCTTGAGCGTCAGGGCGTTGCGGCCATAGCTCTCGATGGCCGCCTGCGTCTCGGCAGCGGCGGCGTCGTCGCGGTGGTAGCAGATCGCCACGTCCGCGCCTTCCTTCGCCAGCTCGACCGCGATCGCCCGCCCGATGCCGCGGCTGGCACCAGTAACGAGCGCGATCTTGTCCGCCAGGATGCTCATGCCGGCGTCGCGACGCGCTCGGCGACCATGTTGAAGAACGACTCCACGGTGAAGAGCATGGGGATCTGGTGGGTGCGCATGCCGGGCTTGATGTTGGCCGCGGCCTCGGGCATGGCCTCGCGCAGCCCTTGCAGGCCATCCTCCGTGATCACGCCGTTGACTTCGAACGGCTGGTCGCCCAGCTTTTCGCGGGCGCGCTTCTCGAACTCGCCGCGCGGGATCGAGATGTTGAACGCCTGTTCAAGGTTGAAGACCAAGTCCAGGAGGTCCAAGGAGTCCGCCCCCAGGTCCTCGAGCAGGCGCTTGTCCATGCTCAGGTCCGAGCGGTCCACGCCCAGCGACTGCACGAAGCAGTCGAAGAACTTCTCGGTATCGACGTTGGTAGCCATGGTCTTCCTTACTCCTTCGCGGGGACGTGCGTCCAGATGAGGTCATGCCGCTTGCGCTCGGGCGGCGGGGGTTGGTCCGGTCCCGGCCAGCCGACCGGGATCAGCGCCATCAGGCGCCAAGGCGAGGAGACCCCCAGGATCTCCTCCAAATCGGGGCGGGCGATCATGGGGCCCGACATCGGGCAGGCCACCATGCCGTTGGCGACGGCGGCCAACATGAGGTTCTGCATCGCCATGCCGGCGGCCATCGTGGCGCCCTCCACCTCGATGTCCGACGCGTCCGTCTCCGCCAGGCGGTTGTGCGTGCGGCGCACCAGGACGGCGAACAGCACGGGCGCCGCCGTGAAGAACGTGAAGTTCCGGAGGTAGTCCTCGATGGCGCGGGCGTCGCTGCCGGCGCGCTTCTCCAGCAGCTTCTGGCAGCCGGCGGCCACGGCGTCGCGCAGCTGGTGGGTGAGGCCGGCGTCGGCGATCGACAGGAACTTCCAGGGCTGCCGGTTGCTGGGCGACGGCGCCCAACGGGCGGCCTCCACCAGCAGCTCCAGCTCCGCCATGGAGACCGGGCGGTTGGAGAACGACCGCGTGGCGCGGCGCGCGCGGGCCAGGTCGAGGAACCCGGCCTGGTCGATGAAAGTGGGGGTCAATTCCGCTGTCATGTCATCCATCCTCCGTCGACCGTCAGCACCTGGCCGGTCACGTAGCTGGCCGCATCCGAAGCCAGGAAGCCCACCACGTGGGCAACCTCCTCCGGCCGGCCGAACCGCTGCAGGGAAATCAGTTCCTTCATCTTGTCGCCCGCGATCTCGCGCGACTGGGCGGTCATGTCCGTGTCGATCACGCCGGGGGCCACCGCGTTGACCAGCACGCCCTTGCGGCCCACCTCGCGCGCCAACGTGCGCGTGAAGGCCTCGATGGCCCCCTTGCTGGCGGCATAGCCGGTCTGGCCCTTGCCGCCGCGCGTCGCGGCGATCGAGCTCATGTTCACGATCCGGCCCCAGCGCCGGCGCATCATGCCGGGCACGGCCGCGCGGCTGCACGTCTCGGCGCCGCCCAGGTTCACTTCCATGGCCTTCCACCAGTCCGCCTGGGGCTGGTCGAGGAACAGGCCGTCGTTGGTCACGCCGGCGTTGTTGATCAAGACGTCGAGCTGGCCGTAGTGCGCGATCACGGCCTCGACCAGCTCCTTGCCCTGGGTGGACACGTCGGCATGGAACGCCCGCGCGCCGTTGCCCAGCTTCGCCGCGAGCTGCTCCGCGGCCTCCGCGCCGGTGCGGTAGTTGATCGCCACGGTCATGCCGTCGGCCGCCAACTTCTGGGCGATCGCCAGCCCAATGCCCCGCGAGGCCCCCGTCACCAGCGCGATCATGAGGCGTACCTCGCGGCCGCCAGGCAGGCGTTCTGCCCGCCGAAGGCGAAGGAGTTGCTCAGGAAGCGGTCGAACTGAAGCGCCCGCACGGCGCCCGGCACGTAGTCCAGGTCGCACTCGGGGTCCGGGTGCTGCAAGTTGATGGTGGCCGGCACGAAGCCCTCGTTCATGGCGACCAGACCCGCGATCAACTCGACGGCGCCGGCGCCGGCCACGAGGTGGCCGATCTGGCTCTTGGTGGATGACACAGGGATCTTGTAGGCGTGTTGGCCCAAGACCTGCTTGATCGCCGCCGTTTCGGTCTTGTCGTTCAGCGGCGTCGAGGTGCCATGCGCGTTGACGTACTCGACCCGTTCCGGCGCCCAACCCGCCATGCGCAGGGCCGTACGCATCGCCAGGGCGGCGCCGCGGCCCGCCGGCTCCGGGGCGGTGGGGCGGTAGGCGTCCAGGCTGGCGCCGTAGCCCGTGATCTCACCGTAGATGTGGGCCCCTCGCGCCAAGGCGCGCTCCAGCGGCTCCAGCACCAGGATGCCGGCGCCCTCGCCGGGCACGAAGCCGTCGCGCGTGACGTCGAAGGGGCGGCTGGCCAGGGCGGGCTGGTCGTGCCGGCTGGAGAGCGCGCCCAGCAAGCTGAAGCCCATCACGCCCAGCGGGCTGATCATCGAGTCGAAGCCGCCGGCCAGCACCACGTCGGCCAGGCCGGAGCGCACCATGCGGAAGCCTTCGCCCACGGCCATGGCGCCCGCGGCACAGGCGCCGATGTTCGTCAGGCGCGGGCCGTGGATCGCGTAGCGCCGCGCGGCCCAGATGCTGGGCCCGTCGAAGGGCATGCGCGTGGGCTGGCCGGCGCGGTCGTGGATGCGCCAGTAGGCGTCGTGGATCGGCAAGGGGCCGCGCGGATCGGGCGTGGGGGCCAACGAGCGGGCCATGTCGACGTAGTCGATGCCGGGGCCGTAGGCCAGCGCGCGGCGGTGGGAGTCGCTGCCCGCGAAGGGGTCGCCGGCCATCGCCACGGCGAGGTCGGTGGCGATCGCCGCCATATACGCCTTCTTGTCCGAGGCCAGCCAGGCCCGGCTGTCGGCGTCCACGCGCTGCCCGTGCGCGTACAGGTCGGTTTCGTCGACTTCGCAGCCCAGGCGGTTGGGGAAGGTGCCGCCGTCGAAGTTCTGGATGGGGCGCGCGCCGGAGCGGCCCGAGCGCAGGCCCTGCGCGAGCTCCGTCAGGCCGATGCCGATCGGCGAGACCACGCCCATCCCGGTGATCACCACGCGGCGCGCCATCACACCGCCTCCAGCCGCACGGCGCTGGCCGTGCCGGAGAGGTCCAGGCCGTGGACCAGCACGCTCTTGGCGCCGCCCAGCCACTGGCCGGTGTGCAGGGCAAGGGCGCCGTGGGCCACGTCCAGCAAGGTGCTCGCGCCCGGCCAGTCGCCCACCTGGGGCTTCGAGCCGGCGTAGGTGTGGCCGGCGAGCAGGGCCTGCTCCAGCCGGTCGACCGCGGGCATGCCGCTGCCTTCCACGATCACGGCGTCCGCTTCGCGGCCCACGTCGGCCAGCACATGCTCGCTGGCCGCGCTGGAGGCCGCCGCGCCGTGCCGGACCTGGTCGCCGCCGGCCATGGACCAGGCCGCGAAGCGGGCGTAGATCGTCGCGCCGCGGGCAATGGCATCGGCTTCGCGCTCGATCACCAGCGCCACGCCGCCCTCGCCCAGGATCAGCCCGGCGTTGGCGGGGTCGAACAACCCCAAATGCGGCAGCTCGCGCGTGTCCAATACGTCCATCGCCAGCAGGCTGGAGAGCGTCATCATGTTAAACGGCGCGTCGCCGCCGGCCACCAGGCAAACGTCCGCCTCGTTCTCGACCAGGGCCGAAGCCGCCAGGCCCAGCAGCATGGCGCCCTGGGCGGCGAACGGGCCGGCCACCAGGTTGGGGCCTTGCATGTCGAAGGCGATGGAGAGCGCCCCCAGGCCCATGTTGGGCAAGGTCTTGATGGGCAGGAACGGGTTGATCACGCTCATGCCCTTTTCGCCGAAACGTGCCAGCGACAGGGCGCCGTCCTCGCAGCAATGCTCCACGATCGGGGCCAGGTCGCGGCTTTCCACCTGGAACATGCCGGTCTGGCAGAACAGGCCGCGGCGCTCGCCGGGGATGGCCGACATGTCGATGTGGGCGTCTTCCAGGGCCATGTGGCTGGCCGCGAAGCCCAGCGCGCTGGCGCGGCTCAGCAGGCGCGCCATCTTGCGGTCGGCCAGGTAGGGCGCGACGTTGAAGTTCTCGAGCCGGGCGCCGCCGTGCACGGGCAGCGGATCGGCAGGATCCTGCGCCCAGGCCGTGATGGCGCTCTTGCCGGCCACCAGGGCGTCCCAGTGCGCGGTGCGTCCCAGCCCCAACGCGCTCGCGACGCCGATGCCCGTGATGACGAGGGGCGTGGCCGGGACGGTCACGCCGGGCTCCCGGCGAGGTGGCGATCGCCCGGCCGGGGCGGGTCGCCCACCTGGCAGAACTGGCACAGCGTCAGCAAGTTGCGCTGGCGGATTTCGAGGTCCTTGAGCTGCCCGCCGTCGGTGGGCTGCCAGTAAGTGAACAGGATCTTGGCGTTGCAGACCGCCTCGCCGTCCACCTCGGCCTTGCAGTCGACCGTGGCGGCGTCCGGGTGGCGGCTGGTGATCACGCTGGTCAGGCGCACCTGGTCGCCGGGCCGCACCATCTTCCGGAACTTGGCCTTCTCGACCATGCTCATGATCGCGAGCACGCGCCGGCCTTCCCGCGCTTCCGTGTCCCCCAACAGGTAGCCGGACAGCTGCGCCAGCGCCTCCAAAATCAGTACGCCGGGCATGACGGGCCAGCCGGGGAAGTGCTGTTCGAGGTACTCCTCCGTCATCGTCAGGCACTTGATGCCCTCGGCGCGCTCGCCAGGGTGCCATGCCTCGATTCGATCGACCAGGTAGAAACGCAAGGGGAGCCTCGGGACGGGTGGTTGCGGACTTTCAAGTGTACCAAGGTTATACCCATCCCGCCACGGCGTCTTTTCAAGCCGGCAAGGGTTCCCGCACCAAGCGATCGAGCGTTATGAGCAGGTCCTGGCAGAAGGCATCGATCCGCTCGCGCGCCAGCGCCGGATCGGCCCATGCCACGGTGATCGTGAGCTTCCCCCTCGCCGTCGCGGCAACGATCCCGAGGCCGGGGGGCATGGTCAGGGGCGGCATGCCCGCTACGGATAGGACCCGCACGGGGCCGAAGTCCCGCGGTTGGGGGTCCAGGATGCCCGTGTTGGAGAAGACATAGGTGAGGGCGTGGTTCTCGGGGCGGTCCAGCGACTTCCGCACGATCGCCCGCACCAGGGGCGGCGGCAGCTTGCTGGCGAGCCCGTACTGGAAGATGCGCGCAAAGGCCACGCCGCGGTCGCGCGCCAGCGGCGTGAGGGTCTTGGCGAGGTCGAAGGTGGCGCCGAACTCCTGGCAGACCTCGCCGGGCAGGAGGATGGGCAGCTCCGCGACGCGGTTGGTCATGTCCACCGCCGCGCCCTCGCGCAGGCTGGCCGGCACCATCACCAGCACCGGTCGGTCGGGCGCGTTGGGCCAGGTGGCGCAGCCGGCCACGGCGGTGGCGGCCAGCAACAAATCGTTGAGTGTGCCGCCGCGTCCGCGGGCCACAGCCCGCAACTGCGTCACGTGGTCGGCGCTCAACACCAGCTCGCGCCAGGCGAACTCGCCGCGCGCCGGCAGCGGCAGGTCGCCGAAGGTGGCGTAGGGGCCCAGCGGCAGCAGCATCTCGCGCAGCACGTTGCCCATGCCGCTCAAGGCGCGCCGGCGCTCCGCCGGCGTGAAGCGCCCGAAGTACGAGCCGTAGTGGCGCGGCGGGGCCACCGGTGGCGGCTCCACCGGGGTGCCGGCCAGCAAGGCCTGGTAGTGCGCGGCCAGGCGGTCCAGCACGAAGTAGCCGCCGATGCCGTCCGCGACGGAATGGTGGATGCCCATGACGATGCGCCCGGGCCGCGCCAGGATCCGCACGGGCGGCTGCGTCGCGAGGTCCAGCGGGCGGCGCATGAAGGCGCGCTCGGCCTCGTTGTCGTGTCCCACGCCGGGCCCGGCCGGGCCCACCTCGAAGACGTTCTCTACCGGCTCGTCGGCCAGGAGCCTGCGCTTGAGGCCGAAGGCCGTGCGGTGTGCGCGCGTGCGCAGCAGGGGCTGCTCGGCCAGCAGCCCCGCCACCGCCCGCCGCAGCACCTCGTAGTCCCAGTCGCCCTCCACGGTGAGCGCGTAGAGGTTCAGGCTGGGCGGCCCCTGCACGCCGTCCAGCAGCAGGAACAGCCGGTCGACAAGGTTGAGCCGGACGTCCACTAGTACGAGCCCGCCGGCAGGATGCGCAGCAAGTTGGCGCCTGCGTCAACGATGGCCAGGCGGCCGTCCTTCCCGATCGCGAGGTCGATCGGCAGCACCATGGCGTCCTCCCCCGTCGGCTGGGTGTTGAACTTGCCCTGCGTCCCCGCCACGACCGTGATGGTGCCTGCTGGCGAGATCCTATAGACGTGGGCGTAGACCCGCGGCAGCGCGTCGAAGATGGCGCCGACGCCGGTGTCTACCAGGATCATGAAGTAAGGAGCCGCCACCGTGCCCACGTCGGCCACGAAGACGTTCCCTTTGGGGTCGATCGTCAGCGCCAGGGGGGCGAAGAAGACGAAGTTGGAGGCTTGCGCGCCGTTGAGCTGGGGCTCACCCGGCGGGGCGGTGCCCGCCAGCGCGAGCAGCTGGGAGAGCGGGATGCCGGCGAAGGTCGAGATGATGGGGGTGGTGCCGTCCAACCCGGTGATCTTGCGGATGCGGAAACCGCCGGCGTCTGCAACGTACAGGTCACCCTTGGCGTCGAAGGCCAGCGCGTGAGGCGTGTAAATCGTGGCCTTGGCGGCGGGCCCGCCGTCGCCGCCGTCGTTCCCCAGCACGGCCCCCAGGCCGCCGGCCCCGGACAGGCTGGTGTCCCGGGCCACGCCGGCGATGTGGGTGGCGGTGCCGTCCGGCTCGATGCGCACGATCTGGTTGCGGGCGGTGCCGATGTAGATGCGGCCGTCGGGGGCGATCGCCAGCCCGTTGCCGTTGAGCTGGGTCTGCGACGCCGGTAGGCGCTCGCCTTCCGCCAGGTCCTGCTTGCCGCCGCCCCCGGCCACGGTGCGGATCGTGCCGTCGGGCCCGATCGCGCGCAGGCGGATGTCGTCCAGGGCGTAGGTCGTGCCGTCGCGGTAGGCCAGGCGGTTCAGCCGCGTGAAGCGGGCCTGCAAGGCGGGGCCGCCGTCGCCCGCGAAGCCGGTCTCGCCGTCGCCCGCCACCACCTCCAGCGTCTTGCCGTCGAAGCGCGTGATGCGGTTGCCGGCGGCCTCGGCCACCAGGAGGCGGCCCTGGTCGTCGAACGTCGCCCCGAAGGGCCCGTTGAGCGCCAGCGAGCTCAGATCGCCGTTGGCCTGGACCAGGGAGGTGGTGCCGGCCCGGACGGTCCAGGCGCCGGTGGGAGCCAGCGCGCGGACGAGGTTGGAGCGCAGGTCGGCGATCAGCAGGGTGCCGTCGGGCCCGATCGCCAGGGTGCCGGGGCGGCCGAGGTCGGCCGTGGTCGCCGGCCCCCCTATGCCCACCGCCACCCGGTGGCTGCCGTCGGGCTTGACGGCCTCCACCACGCCGGCGTCCGGGATGGAGACGTAGAACGTGCCGTCGGCCGCACGGGCCAGGTCGCCGGGCCGGGAGGTGGGTTGCAAGAACTTGGTGACTTCCTGGACGGGCTGGCCCGGCCGCAGCCGCACCAACCGTTGGCTTGCGCCCTGGTGGGTCCACAGCAGCAGGTCGAAGGTGCCGTCGGCCTCCTGCGCGAGGCCGGCGACCTCTTCGTCGGGGAGGAAATCGTCGGGCCGATCCACGCGGTGCACCTGGCCGGCGGGGTCCACCGCCAGCAGCCGGCCGGGTTGGCCGTCGCCATGGGCCGTGCGGCTCTCACCGATGTACAGCGTGCCGTCCGGGCCCAGGGCCAGGCAGGCGGGCGCCATGGGGGTGCTGGTGGCGGCCACGTCGACCGGGCCCGAGCCGGCGGTGGCGGTGCCGGCGATCGCCGTCACCTGGCCGTCTGGGGCGATCTTCGTGACCTTGAAGTGCGTGGCCACATAGGTGGAGCCGTCCGGGGCCGTCAGGAGGTCGGAGACCTTCGCGAAGTTCTGCTTCACCTGGCCGCGGATGGTGTCCGCCAGCGTGCCGATCTTGCCGTCGGGGCCGATGCTGCGGATGCGGCCCAGGACCGGTTCGCCCACCAGCAGCGTGCCGTCCGCCTGGAGGGCCAGGCCGGTGGGGATGGCAAGCGCGGCGTTCAGCGCCTGCTGGCCGTCGCCGCCGTTGGCCTGCCCGATCAGCAAGGCCTGGATCTCCGTCAGCGTCTGGTCGAGGTCCTTGGCCTGGCCGCGCAGGCTTTCCGTCAGGGCCGTCAGGTCTTCCTGTTGGTACTTGGGCGCGGCGGTCAGCAACTTGCGGTTGGCGTCCAGGCTGGCTTGCAGCTTATCGGCCTCCGCCGCCGGGAGCTTGTCGTAGGTCTGCTGGCTGCCCTTCACGTACTTGCCCAGCACGTAGGCCGCGCCCAGCGAGCTCGAGGTGTCGATCGGCGCCGTCTTCGCGCCCTTGGGCAGCATCGCGGCCAGCTCGCCGCCGGCCAGCGCGCCGCCGTCGTGGACCTTGATCTTCAAGACCAGGTTGCCGGCCGGCAGGGCGCCGCTCAGCTTGTAGCTGCCGGTGGCGTCCGTGACGGCCGTGAGCGGCTTGCCGGCAGCGTCCAGCACGGGCTTGCCGGCGGCGTCCTGCACGGTGATCACGGCGTCGGCCAGCAGGTACTCGCGCGCGGCGGTCGCCAGCACCTGGCGCTTGACCTTGCTGGTGAGCCCCGCGCCGTTGTTGGCGACGATGGAGCTGCTGTTGTTGCTGATGATGCTGCCGCTGTTGTTGGAGATGATCCCGCCGCCGTTGTCGCTGATGATCCCCCCGCCGTTGTCGGAGATGATGCCGCCCCCGTTGTCTGAGATGATCTTCACCTTGCCCGTCAGGGTGGTCAGCTGCCGCGTGACGTCCACGACGGAACCGGCCGATCCGCGTGGGATGGGCCGGTTGACGATGGTTTGCTTGCAGCTCGCCAGCAAGGCGGCGGCAAGCACCAATCGGGGAAGCAGACGAGGTGGCACCTCGTCCATGTACCCGGTATTAGTGCGCGGGTCTGCTGCTTGGGCAAACGTCTGTCGCCATGCTGGCGCACTTCACGCGCTATCCACCGGCGTGCACGTTCATCAATGCATCAAAAGCGCGCTTCAGCCCCCGAAGACGCTCTTGAAGGCGGCGACGATCTGGTTGGCCTCTTGCAGCACGTAGACGCGGTTGAACTCGGGGATGCCGCGGTTCAGTTCGTCCTTCTTGCCGGCCTTGGCGACCATGACCAGGTCTTCGCCGTCGCTGGAGAACTGGGCGTGCTTGAACTTCTTGAGCGGGGAGCCGTTGGGCGACGTGCCCTCCAGGTCCAGGCGGCCGCGCTGGCCGGTGACGGTGTTGAGCACCTCGAGCTTGGTCTTGTCGTCGGCGGTCGAGTGGTAGACCACCAGGTCCGAGTCCGGCAACGGGGTGGGGTGCTTGTGGAAGAACGGGCTGTTGACGTCGTCCAGCATGATCCGCTTGGGGTTCTTGGGGTCCGCCAGGTCGACCATGCCAACCCACGCGTGCTCCGCGCCATCGGCGCCAGCGGCGGCGTCGCCACCGACCTGGTTGTGGAAGTAGATCTTCTTGCCGTCGTTGCTCCAGACGGGGTGCTTGTCGTCGCCCATCGTCAGGCGGACCGGCTTGGAACCGGGCTTGGTGGCGTCGAGCAGGTACAGGCCTTCTTCGCCCTTGATGTTGCGGGCGTAGGCGGCGATCTGCTTGCCGTCCGGGCTGTACATCGGGTGCAACAGCGTGAGCTCGCCGTCGTAGATGGTGGTGACCTTGCCGGTCGCCAGGTCACGCTGGTCGAGGCGCATTTCCTTGAGCTTCTCGCCGCGGCCGCCGAGCAGGGGCAGGTTCTTCTGCTCGCAATAGATGATGGATTTGCCGTCGGGCGTGAACGAAGGCTCGACGACGTTGTGGAAGCTGCGGCCGGCGATCTTCTCCGGGGCGGCCTTGCCGTCGACCGGGGCGATCCAGGCGGTCATGCGCTCCGTGGGCTCGTCCACGGGCAAGCCCAGCAGGCGCTTGATCCAGCTGGAGATGTCCTTGGTCTCGCGGACCACGTAGGTCAGGCTCTTCTTGTCCGGGCTCAGGCGCGGCGCGTCGATGTTCGCGTTGGCGCCCACCAGCAGCTCCACCTTGTTGCGGAGCTTGATCTTGGGCAGCTCGACCAGGGGCGCTTCCGTGGCCTTCACGATGCCCTTGGTGGCGATGTCCTTCACGTCCTTGCCGAACGCTTCCTTGACCGCCTTCTCGGCGACCTCGCGGCCCGCCGTGTTGCCGGCCTTGCGGACGGTGTTATCCACGACGTTGGTGATGAGCTTGGCAGCGATTTCGGGCATGGACACTCTCCAATGAACACGATGTTGACAGGTGTTCTATCGGGGGTGGAAGCGCCGGAGACGGTTAATACTGAACGGTGATCGCGTTAAACTTGGGTGAAGCCGGATTGCTGCTAGAACCAGAGCCGCTCGTGACGCCAAGCAGCTGGCCGTTGTGGGTGGTGGCCATCGACCGCGCTAGGGTGCCTTGGGCTCGGGGAACAGATCTTGCAAGACGCGCAGCCCCTTGAAGGACAGGTGCAGGTGGGTCAGCGGGAGCACGCTGGCGCGGTAAAGGCCCAGATTGAAGCCTTCCAACGCGATCTGGGTAGCTACCGTGCCCAGACGCAACTGGCGTGCATCCGCCTGGTCGCGCGCCTCGCGCGCCTGGCCGAATTGCACCACCGCCATGTGGGCGCGCTGCGTGGCGGCTGGATCCATGTAAAACGTCTTGGCCAGCGGCGCGACCCAGGAGCCCTGGCCCGGCGGAAGCCCGGCGGTGGCCGGCGCGGCGTCGACGATTGGTTTGAGCTCCGCCCAGGGCCGCAGCCGGCCGGGCAGGCCCACGCTGTCCAGCCCGACCTCGAGCAGTCGCACGCGCGGCGAGACCTTGCCCAGGATCGTGCTGACCAGCTCGTGGGCGGCCTCGAAGGCCGCGCGGGCGCGGTCCTGGGCGGCGGGAGCGGGGGCCAGTTGCTCGACCTGGACGGCGGCGATCCAGCGGCGCAAGGTGCTGACGGCGCCCGCAAAGGCGGCAGTGCCGGAAGCCGCGAGGTCGCCGGTTCCGGCGGGGCTCAAGCTGCCCGTGGCGGCCGGGCAGGGGGTGGGCGTTG
>JAQBPE010000309.1 GCA_028287685.1 Cyanobacteria bacterium RYN_339
TGGCCGAGGCGGCCGCCGACGGAGCCGGCGAGGTCGCCGCGCCGCCCGTGCCGACCACGGTGGCCGTGCCGTCGCCCAGGACCGTCACGTTCACGCTGCCGGTGGTGGCATAGGTGCCGTCCGTCAGGATCACGGTGATGGTGGCGATGCCGGGGTCGACGCCGCCCGTCGCGTTCTTGGGGCTCCAGGTGGCGACCTGCCCGGTGTTGCCGCTCAACAGGCCACGCGTGGCGCTCCAGTTGTACTGCAGCGGGCGGCCGTTCGGCGAGTTCGCGACGATCGTGAAGGTGATGGTGCCGTTCTTGTCGACGGTGGTGACGCTGGGGGTGAAGGCGTGGATCACCGGCTCACGGCCCGTGTGGGTGGGCGAGGTGGCGTCGTAGTAAGTCGCGCTGCCGCTGTAGGTGCCGACGATGGCGGTGCCGGGGGAGACCACGCAACCAGCCGCAACTCCGGCGATCGCGATCAGGGCGGAGACGATGGCGGGCTTGACCAGCTGCATGGCGTTAGACCTCTTTCTGACGGGTTCGGTTGGGTGCTTTCAACTTACCCTACGAGAGGCCATTGGCTTTTGTTCCCTGGCCTATTTCGAATTGTTGGCTGCGGCCTCGGCGGCTTGGCGCGCCGCCTCCGCGGCCGCGGCTTCCCGGGCGGCCTCGGCGGCCTCCTCGGCCTTGCGGGCCACGTACTCGTGGATCAGGCGCGGTGCCGTCACTTCGGCCCCGCCCAGGTAGGCCGCCGCCTTTGCCAGGGCGGCCTCGTCGGCGCTGCCGTTGCCCCAGTTCTTCTCGCCTTCCGTCACGGCGGCCAGCCCGATTTCCTTGGCCTCCGGCGTGCCGATCAGCGCGCCGGCCTCGCCGATCAAGGCGTCGTCTTGGCTGGAGCGGCTCCAGTTGCCCCTGGCCTTCTTGAGGGCCTTGAGGGCGAGGTCGTTGTCGCCCAGGCGGGCCGCGGCTATCGCGATCAGGGTCTCGTCGGTGGTGCCGGCGCCCCAGCCGCCCTCGTTCTTGCGCAGCTGTTCCAAGGCCTTGACCTTGATGGCAGGGTCGTTCAACATCGAGGCCGCCAGCGCCAAATCGGCGCGGTCTTCGCGGGCGAGGCCCCAACGGCCGATCATGTCGGAGACGGTCTTGGCGGCCTTGGTGGCGTCCTCGCCGCCCAGCAGGCCGCCCGCCATGCCCATCACCGTGACTTCTTCGACGCCGTTGGCCCAGCTGCCGGACTTGGCGATCGCCTCGTGCCCCAACGCACGGGCCTCGTCGCCGCCCAGCAGGCCCGCGGCGAGCGCCAGCCGGCCCTGATCGCCGGCGCCCTTGAACCAGGTGCTCTTGGCATCTTTCAACACTTGCAACCCGATCGCGTGGGCGGCGTCGGTGCCCACGCTGGCGGCGGCGTCGGCCAGCGCCAGATCTTGGTTGAAGCCACGGCCCCAGTTCTTCTGGCCGCGCTGCAACGCCTCCAGGCCGGGCTGGGTGGCCTTCACCTGGCCGGCGGACCAGGCCAGCTCGGCCTCGTCATCGGAGGAGCGCGACCAGGCCTTGTCGGCCTTGCCGATGGCGGCTTGCGCCAGCTTGCGGGCGTCATCGGTGTCGAGCAGCCCGGCCGCGGCCGCCACATGGGCGTGGTCCTGCACGCTGTTGCCCCATTTCTGCTCGGCGCGCTGGAGCGCCTGGAACGAGAGGTTGCGCGCGCGGGCGGAGACGGACAGACCATCCTGCACGGGCTTGGGGGCCTGCGGCTGGGCCGGAACGGGCTTCACCGCCGGCTTGGCCGGCTGAAAGAGGTTACCGAAGATGTCCGAAATGCCCATGGGAAGTCCCTCCTGGCAGAAGTTATCGCGGCGACATGGTGGGTCTGACCTTAGATTTCGATTAAATCCCCGCTTGACCAATGAGGTTGGTGATCACGGCCATACCCGGCCGAGGGCCTGCGAGCTTACCATAACCCCTGGTAGGAGGACTTCTTATGCTCGCCATCCGCCGCTGGTTCCCCAGCGACGCCCAGGTCATGCAGCTCTTGGTCAACCGTGGCTACCTGGACGACGCCCAGGTCGAGTTCGCGCGCGCCTTCCAGGTCCTGGAGGGCGGCGATTCGTTGCTGGAGGTGGCGATCGCCCGCGGCTACGTGGACAAGGCCACCGTCAAGCGCGTATTGGCCGAGGCCCGCGAGGACGAGGTCCTGCGCGGCCTGATCCGCCGCTACGGCCTGTTCGCGGAGTCCCAGCTGGCCGTGGTGCGCCGGCTGCAGCGTGGCACCAAGCGGTCGCTGCTGGCTACGTTGGTGCAGGAAGGCCTCTGCCCGCCCGCGCTGCAGGCGCACCTGAAGGCCGTGCCCAAGGGCTGGACCGACGCCGCTTAGCGCTTCGGCCCGATCGTGACGGCCTTGTTGGGCTGCCATATGAGCATCGCCTTGGCGAAGCGCTGCACGACGCGGTTGCCCTCCCAGTGCTCCTCCTCCTGGGGCGCACCCAGGGCCTGCTGTGCGCCGGGGCGGGTGTAGAACTCGTAGAAGCCGTTGCGCACCTGGAAGGTCTCGCGGCCGTCATCAACGACCAGGGCCGGGCCCTTCGGGTAGCGCTGCACGGTAAGGCCGTTCCAGCGGGCGGGGTTGCTGCTGGGCTGCCCCAATTCGTGGTCGGCGGCGTACGCGCGCAGGCGCTTCAACGCGCCGGCGTTGAGCTTGATGGCGTCGCCCAACAGGTGGCGGTAAGGCGCGATCACCTCCTCGACGGGGCGGATGCGCGGGGCTTGGACGGGGGCTGCGGCTTGAATCTGCATGGGGGCTCCTCTCTCGCTTGACCCTGGATGTATCGGCCCGCGCTTGACCGCGGTCGGTTAGCATGGGATTAAAGACATTTCGTAGCCGAAATAAAGACAGGGGGCGCGTCATGGCCAGGTTGCTCTCGATCCAGGTGGCGTTGCCGGTCGACGGCTCGGCCTACCGCAAGCAGCCCGTCGCGGGGCCCGTGCAGGTGGGCCTCGAGCGCATCGAGGGCGATGACCAGGCCGTGCGCAAGTTCCATGGCGGGCCCGACCGGGCCGTGCTGGCTTACGCCGTTTCGCACTACCCGGCCTGGGAGGCGGAGTACCCGGGCCACGCCTTTAACCACGGCGCGTTCGGCGAGAACTTCACGGTGGAAGGGCTGACGGAGGCCACGGTCT
>JAQBPE010000312.1 GCA_028287685.1 Cyanobacteria bacterium RYN_339
GTGCGCGGCGATCGCCGCCAGTTCCGCCTCGGCCACGTCGGCAGGCACGTCGTTGGCGCGCAAGACCTCGAGCAGCGACGCCGGCGGCTGTCCCAACATGAGGTTCTCGGCCAGCCAGGCTTGCCAAGGCTCGCTCAGGCGCGGTTCGGCCATGGGCTTACGGCTTGGCCTCGGGCGTGGGCGTCGGCGAGGGGTCCGGCGACGGGATCGGGTCGTCGTTCGGGTTCACCATCGTGCCCACCGTGTGAGGGATTTCCGGGATGAGGATCGGGCCGTCCGGCTTTTGAACCGTGCCGACAGTCGGTGGCCCGGGCGGGCGCGGCGTCGGGCGCATGGAGGGCGAGGGGCTGGGGCGGACGTGCGCATGCGTGCCGGGGGCCTCGGGCACTTCCACGGGCGGCAGCCCCGCGCCCAAGGTCAGGCAGCCCGCCGTGGCGGCCACGATGGCTAGCAAAGCCGGGTGCTGCGGCGGCGGAGTGGGACCGGGGGTGAGCGGTCGGGTCATGGGGATCCTTAGCCGAACAGGCGCTGGTCTTGCGGTTGCTCCGTCCACGTCCCGCGCACCCAGCCGAAATCCGGGTCGTCCGTGGCGGCCATCGAGCGCGCCGAGCCGGCGAGCACGTTCAGGTAGTAGACGTTGTACCCCGGCGGCGCCACCACGGGGTGGTAGCCTTCCGGGATCAGCACCAGCTCGCCGTCGCGCACCGTCAGGGTCTCGTCGATCGTGCGGTCGTCGTTGTAGACCTTCTGGATCGCGTAGCCTTCCGGCTTGTCGATGCGGTAGTAGTAAATCTCCTCCAGGTCCGCCTCGCCGGGCATGGCGTGGACGTCGTGCTTGTGCGGCGGGTAGCTGCTCCAGTTGCCGGACGGGGTGAAGACCTCGACCACCAGGATGCGGTGGGCCGGGAAATCGGGCTGCACGATCTTGTTGATCTGCCGCGTGGCGTTGCCGTCGCCGCGGATCTCCACCACCACGTCCGCCGGGGTGATGTGGCGCGCCGGGAAGCGCTGGTCCGCCTTGCTGGTGGCGACGGCCAGCTCCACGTTCGTCACGGCCGTGATGCTGAAGCGCGCGCCCACCGGCAGGTACAGCGCATGGGGCAGGCCCGAGAACACATTGGCGCGCTCGCCCACGCCCGCGAAGTCGCCCTCGGAGCTGGCGACGTCGCAACGCCCACCTTGCACCACGATCACGGCTTCAACGCCCGTGTTCAGACCCTCGAAGCGCTCGCCCGGGGCCAGCTTCACGGCCGTCAGGCCGATCAGCTCCCAGCCGGCGTTCTCGGGGGTGCAGGTCAGCACCGCGCCGTGCGCCGCGGCCGGCTTCATCAACAACTTAGCCACGACACCACTCCTTCGCCAGCGCCGCCACGTGGGCCGCCGTCAGGCCATACTTCGACAGCAGTTCGTCGTCCGAGCCGCTCTCCGCGAACGTGTCCTCGATGCCGTGCCGCTTCACGGGCACCGGGTGCAGCTCGGACAGCACCTCGGCCACCGCGCTGCCCAGCCCCCCCGTGACAGTGTGCTCTTCCGTCACCAGCACCCGCTTGGTCGCCTTCGCCGCCGCCACGATCGCCCCGGTGTCGAGCGGCTTCACGGTGGGCAAATGCAACACACGGGCGCTGATGCCGTCCTTCGCCAGCAGCTCGGCCGCCTCCAGGGCGCGGGACGTCTGGACGCCCGTCGAGATCAGCGCGACGTCGGTGCCCTCGCGCAACACCACGCCGGCCCCCAGCTTGAAGGTGTAGCTCTTGTCGAAGATCGCCGGGGACGGCTCGCGGTTCAAGCGCAGGTAGACGGGCCCCTGGTACGCCATCATCGCGGCCATGGCCTGGGCCGCCTCTTCGCCGTCGGCCGGCGCCACGACCACCAGGCCCGGGATCGAGCGCATGACCGCGAGGTCCGCCAGGCTCTGGTGGCTCTTGCCCGTGCGGTTGGTCATGATGCCGGAATAAGAGCCGACCAGCTTCACGTTGGCGTGCGTCTGGGCCACCTGAACGCGGATCTGGTCGAGCGAGCGCTTCACGATGAACGACGTGAAGGTGCTGATCCACGGGATGTAGCCGCTGTGCGCCAGGCCTGCGGCGGCCGAGGCCATGTTCTGCTCCGCGATGCCCATCTGCAAGAAGCGCTCGGGGACCGCCGCCGCGAACAGGTCGGCCTTGGTCGAGTTGGCCAGGTCGCCGTCCAGCACCACGAGATTGGGGTAGGTCTTCGACAGCGCGATCAGCTCGTTGCCGAAGACGTCGCGCTGGGCCTGGGCCTTGCCGGGCACGGGGGTGAAGCGCCGGGTCGGGGCCATCGGCAGCGCCCAGCGCTTGGCCTGGTAGGGCACGGCCGCCGGGTCGGGCACCAGCATCAGATCGCCGCCCAGGTCGGACAGGGCGGTGGCGAGTTGTTGGTCGTTGGGCGCCTTGGCGTGCCAGTCGGCCTGGTTCTCCATGAACGAGACGCCCCGGCCCTTGATGGTGTGCGCCACGATCATGACCGGCCGGCCCTGCACGCCGCGGGCCTCTTCCAGCGCGCGCAGCAGCTGCGCCTGGTCATGGCCGTCCGTCTCGATCACGTGCCAGCCGAAGGCTTCAAACTTTTGGCGGGGGTTCTCCAGCGGGTGCGCCTGCTGCATGCCGTCGGCGCGCCAGCCGAACTGCTGGAAGCGGTTCCAATCCAGGATGCCGACCAGGTTGTCCAGCTTGTAGCGCGCGGCCACGTGGGCGGCCTCCCAGACCTGGCCCTCCTGGCTCTCGCCGTCGCCGATCACCACGAAGGTGCGGTACGACTTGCCGCCCAATTTCGCGGCGATCGCCATCCCAACGCCCGCAGACAGCCCCTGCCCCAGGCTGCCGGTGGACATGTCGAGCCCGGGCAGGCGCGTCATGTCCGGGTGCCCTTGAAGGCGCGAGTCCACCTGGTAGGCCGTGGCCAGCTCTGCCACGGGGAAGTAGCCGCGCAGGGCCAGGGTGGCGTAGAGCGCCAGCGTGGAGTGGCCCTTGGACAGGATCATGCGATCGCGGTCGGGGTCTTGCGGGCGCGCGGGGTCGATGCGCAGCTCGTGGAAGTACAGCGCGGCCAGGATGTCGGCCACGGACAACGGCCCGCCCACGTGCCCGCCGCCGGCCCGGTGGACGGCTTGCAGCACCAGGCGACGGACGTCGCGCGCCTTATCGCGGATCGCTTGCGGAGACTCGGCGGCTTGCAGCATGGATCTTCCTCGCTTCCGAACGGAGGGCGTCCGCCATCTCCGTGGTGTTGTGGGTGCCGCCGAGGTCGGCGGTGCGGACTTGCCCACCCCGCGCCACGGCCTCGAGCGCGGCCAGGAGGATGCCCGCAGCCGCAGGCTCGCCCAGGTGGTCCATCATCATGCTGGCCGCCCAGACCGCGGCCATCGGGTTGGCGATGCCCTTGCCGGCGATATCGGGCGCGGAGCCGTGCACGGGCTCGAACATCGACGGGAAACGCTTCTCGGGGTCCAGGTTCGCGCTGGCCGGCAACCCCAGGCTCCCTTGCAGCGCGCCGCCGAGGTCCGTGAGGATGTCGCCGAACAGGTTCGACGCCACGATCACGTCCAGCGTATGCGGATGGGTGATCATGCGCGCCGCCAGCGCGTCGACGTGGTAGCTGGTCAGCTTGACGTCGGGGTACTCTTTGCCGATCTCGAGGGCAACTTCGTCCCAGAACACCATGCTGTGCTGGCAGGCGTTCGACTTCGTGGCCGAAGCCAGCTGCTTGCGGGGCCGCGAGCGCGCCAGCTCGAAGGCGTAGCGCAGCACGCGCTCCACGCCCTTGCGCGTGAAGACGGCGGTCTGAGTCGCCACCTCGTCAGCGGTGCCCTTCTTGAAGCGCCCGCCCAAGCCGGCATACTCGCCCTCGGAGTTCTCGCGCACGCACACCATGTCGATGCTGGCCGAGCGCAGCGGGCCGGGAATGCCCTCCAACAGGCGCACCGGGCGCAGGTTGATGTATTGATCGTAGCCCTGCCGGATGGCAATCAACAGCTCCCGCAGGGAGACATGATCCGGAACCCGGGCAGGATCGCCAACGGCGCCCAAGTACAACGCGTCGAAGGCCTTCATGCGCTCCAGCGCGTCGGCGTCCATCATGCGGCCATTGGCCAAGTAGTAGTCACAGCCCCAGGGGAAGTGCTCGTAGTCGAGCTGGAAGCCGCACAGCGCGGCCACCTCGTCCAGCACGCCCCGGGCCGGGCCCATCACTTCCTGGCCGATGCCGTCACCGGGGATAAGCGCGATCTTGTAGGTCTTCATGCCACCTCTTCAGGCCGCTCGGCGCGCACGAGCGCGAGCCCGAGCCCCAACCCCACCGGGAACAACAGGCCCGGCAACACGGCCGCGATCGCTGCGGCCTTCATCAGCAAGACGATCGGCAGGAAGAACCCCGGCAGCCCTACCAGCGACGCCACCACCTCGCCCAAGCTGGCCCATCCGGGCCGGACCTCGAGCGGCGGCAGGAAGCGTTGGAGCAGCACCACGGCCATCAACGGGATCACAAACGCCAGCGGAAAGGCCAGGACGGCCCCCACGTCCATGCCACCGGTCTTGCCTACCAGGTCTGCCACGGTCATCTGCGTGGCGCCGAACTGCGCGAAGCCCAGTCCCAGCAGCGCCGGCGTCAGGAAGGCCCAGACCTTGCGGTACCAGGTCGGGTCGTTAGATCGGACGGAGAACGCTTCATCCACGGGGCGCGGCTCCGCCGGCAAACAGGCCATCCAGCGCTGCCCGGTTAGCCTTGGCCGCGTCGCAAGGCTCGAGGTTGGTGGTGTCCTGCTCGGCCACCACCCAGCCGTCGTAGCCGTGGGCCAGCAGCCGCTCCGCCACGCCCGCCAGGTCTACGCAGCCCTTGCCCAGCTCCGGGAAGACGCGGCGGCGCAGGGCCTCCATGAAGTTGTGCCCCCCCGCGGTGACCGCCGCCTTGACCTTGGCGTCCAGGTCCTTGAAGTGCACGTAGCGCAGCCGGCGGTGGTACTGGTCCACGGCCTCGACCGCGTTGCCGCCGCCGAACGTGTAGTGCCCGGTGTCCAGGCAGAGGCCCACCAGGGCGGAGTCCGTCTGGTTCAACAGGCGCTTCAGCTCCAGCGGCGTCTCCACCCAGGTGCCGGCGTGGTTGTGGAAGACCAGCTGCAGGCCGCGCTTCTGGCAGCGCACGCCGACCTCGTTCAGGCCATTGGAAAGCGTCTCCCACTGCGAATCCGACAGCTGCACGCCGCCGACCTCGTGCACGCGGCCGGCGATCGCCGACCGGCGCGGCTCGATCGGCTCCGCTGCCACCAAATACGAGCAGCCCGCGGCCTGGAGGAAGTCCAGGAAATCGTCCACTTCGGCCAGCGCCTGGGTGACCTTTTCGGGCTCCGTGAGGCCCGGGCAGTAGTAGGCGCCGGAAAGAGTGAGCCCATGCGCGGCCAGCTCGTTCCGAAGAACCTCCGGGTCGCGCGGGTAGCTCGAGCCCAGCTCCGTGGCCTCGAAACCGCTCTGCTGGATGGCCTTCAGGATTTCCTGGTACGGAGGGTTGGCCGACAGGTCCGGGACGTCGTCGTTGGCCCAGAGGATCGGGACGGTGCCGAAGCGCATTACCGCAGCACCTCTTCGGCCCGCTCGCGGTCGTATTGGGCGCGCTGCTCCGTGAGGTAGGCGGGCACCGGCACGTCCCACCAGCCCGTGGCGGCCAGGCCGCACCAGGGCATCTCGCGGTTGACCAGCGCCTCGATCACGGCGGGGCGGCCGGAGGCGAAGGCGCGTCGCAGCGCGGCCTGCAGCTCCGTGGGGTCTTCGATGCGCTCGGCGTAGCAGCCGAAGGCCTTGGCCATGTCCGCCATGTGGGCGGAGTACGGCGTGCCGTCCTTCTTCTCGAAGGGCGTCGCGATCACGCGGTCCGCGCCATAGACGCGGGTCTGGAGGTTCTTGATCGACTGCCAGCCGAAGTTGTTGAGCACCAAGATCACGATGGGGATGTCGTACTGCACGGCCATCGACAGCTCCTGGACGGTCTGGAGGAAGTCGCCGTCGCCGGCGATGCCCAAAACCTGTGTATCAGGCTTGGCCAGCTTCGCGCCGATCGCCCCCGGCACGGTGAAGCCCATGGTGCTGAAGCCGCCGCTGGTGATGTGCTGGCGGGGGCCGTAGACCGGGAACTCCTGGTAGACCTGGCTCTGGGGCAGGCCTGCGCCTGTCACCACGATGCCGTCGCGTTCCAGCACGGCCCGCGCCTCCTTGAGCGCCCGCGAGATCGTCATGGGCCGCACGTCGGCATCACGCGTCTTGGACAACAGCGCGTCCCACTCGCCCTTGAGCTTCTGCAGCTCGCCGAAGTAGGCCTCCTCGCGGTACTTGCGCGCGCCGCCCACGTCGGCGATCGCCGCCTGCAAGTCCTGCAAGGCCGCCTTGGCGTCCGCCACCAGGCCCACGGCCACCGGGTAGTTCTTGCCGATCTCCTGGGGGTCGATGTCGATGTGGATCAGCTGGGTGCCCGGGATCGTGAAGGTCACGCCGTGGCGGTACGAGCTCGCGCAGCGGTCCGTGAAACGGCAGCCCACGGCCACCAGCACGTCGGCCGAGCGCGTCAGCGTGTTGCCCGAAATCGAGCCCAGATCGCCGCAGGCCCAGGCGTTGAGCTCGTGGTCCTCCGGGATCGCGCCCTTGCCCATGCTGGTCGTCACGACCGGCGCGCCGAGATATTCCGCCAGCTTGCGGACTTCGTCGGACGCCTCCGCCGTGATCACGCCGCCGCCCACCAGCAGCACGGGACGCTTGGCGCCGTACAGCAGGCGCGCGGCCTTCTGGGTCTCCTGGGCATCCGGGCGCGTGCGGCCCTGGACTTCGCGCTCCAACGGCTCCGGCACCACCATCTGGGCGGCGTCGGCCTGCACGTCCATGGGCAAATCCAAGAGGACGGGGCCGCGGCGGCCACCCATCATCGTGTTGAAAGCGCGGTGCATCGCGAAGGGCAGCTGCTCCGTGTGGCTGACGCTCCAGTAGCGCTTCACGACGGGCTCGAGGATGCGCGCGTTGTTCATCCACTGCTGGCGCTCGATCTCCTGGAGGATGGCGCGGCCGCGCATGTGGGTATGGCCGGAGCCGGTCAGCACCATGCAGGCCGTGCTGTCGATATAGCACTGCGCCAGGCCCATGGCCGTGTTGACGGCGCCCGGGCCGATCGAGGTGAAGACCGCCAGGGGCTGGCCGCTGGCGCGGTAGAAGGCGTCGGCCAGGTGCACGGAGCCTTGCTCGTGGACGGCTTGCAGGACGGTGATCCTGTCCTTGCGGTCGACGAAGGCGTCGGCGGTCGGCAGGATGCCGTGGCCGGGGATGCCGATGACGTACGGCACCTTTTCCTTGATCAGGTACTCCGCGATCAGCTCGCCGCCTGTCATGAGGCGGGATTCGCCGTTCAACTCGGCCATGTGATCGACTTCGTCTGTGGTCGATGCCATGTGGTGTCCTCCTCCAACCCGATTTCCTGGAATCCGCTAGTATTACATCATGTCTGCCGCTTCCCCGCTATATCGCCTGTTGCTTGGCATTGCGGCCGTGGCCTTGCTTTCAGGGCAGGCCCCGCGCCTGCCGATGCCCAACGCCACGCCCACCCCGATGGCCGTGCCGCGGCCCAGCGCGAAGCCCAAGCCCACGGCCAAGCCGAAACCGAAGCCGAAGCCCACGGCCAAGCCCTCGCCGGCCCCCACCGCCACGCCCACGCCCCGGCCCAGCGTCTTCCCGGCGTTCTCGCCCTTGCCCGGCGGCGTCTTCCCTGCCGGCACGCCCGCGCCCGCCCCGGGGTCCAAGTTCCCGAAGGCCTCCGCCACGCCCACCTACCGTGGCTTCGGCAGCCCGCCGCCCACGCCCACGCCGCCGCCACCCCACGCCGCTCTGGGCGCCGTCTTCGTCAACTGGGGTGGGCTCTCCACCCAGGCCGTGACGCTGCGGTACGGCCAGCCCCTGCGGCTGCGCGGGGCCAAGGGCTTCAACCGCCCCCTGCACCTGTTCGTGGTCAACCCCAACGAGCACTTCACCCAGACCAACGCCACCGCCTTCGCGCGCTTCCCCAAGAAGCTGACGTACGCGGAGAAGCTCGCCTGGCTGGGGGATGCGGGCGCGTTCAAGCACCTGCACTGGGCGATCGCCCGTGGCACGGCCCTGGATCTGCAGTCCGAGGCCTTCCTGAGCCTGTACGAGCGCATCGCGGGCGGCGAAACGGGCTACATCTGGCCGATGCGCTTCCTGTTCTACGTGGCCGTTGCCCCGCCGCGCGCCCGGCCGGTGTACTACAAGCTGGTCGTGACGGTCACGAAATAGGCTTGTCCGTAGACTTTCCGCCCCCCTTGGGCTTAGGTGGGAGGGGAGGGGCGGCGATGTTGTGGGTTGGCTTCCTGGCGTTCGTCCTGGCGATGTTGGTGTTGGACCTGGGCGTGTTCCAACGCAAGGCCCACGAGGTCAAGGTGCGCGAGGCCTTGATCTGGAGCGGCGTCTGGATCGCCCTGGCGCTGGCATTCGGCGCGGGCGTGTTCTGGTTCCGGGGCACGGAAATGGGGCTGGAGTACCTCACGGCCTACGTGCTCGAGAAGTCGCTGAGCATCGACAACCTGTTCGTCTTCCTGCTGGTCTTCGGCAGCTTCCAGGTCCCCGCGATGTTGCAACAACGGGTGTTGCTGTGGGGCATGCTGGGCGCGCTCGTGATGCGCGCCGTGTTGATCTTCGCGGGCATCGACTTGTTGCACCGCTTCCACTGGGTGTTGTACGGCTTCGGCGCGCTGCTAGTCGTATCTGGCCTCCGCATGCTGCGCTCGGACGAGGTCGAGGTCCATCCGGACCGCAACCCGGTCGTCCGGGCGCTCCGGCGCTATCTGCCCATCACCAAGGACTTCCACGGCAAACACTTCTTCGAGCGCGTCGGCGGTAAGTGGCATGCCACGCCGCTGCTGCTGGCGTTGGTGGTGATCGAAACCAGCGACCTGGTCTTCGCCGTCGACTCGATCCCCGCGGTGCTGGCCGTGTCGGACGATCCCTTCATCGTCTACACCTCCAACGTGTTCGCGATGCTGGGGCTGCGCTCGCTCTACTTCGCGCTGGCCGGCGTGATCGATCGGTTGCACCTGTTCAAGTACGGGCTGGCCGCGGTGCTGGTTTTCGTGGGCGCCAAAATGCTGCTGGCCGACGTTTACCGCATCCCCACCTGGGCGGCGTTGGGCTTCGTCGCGATCGTGCTCGGCGGGGCCGCCCTGGCCTCCGTCTGGGTGCCCCGGGCGAAGGAGCCTCCGACCGGGTATCCTAGTGAGCGGCCCCCCCAGAAGGAGAACCGCGATGACGACCCTGGCCTTCCACCCCACCCTGCTCGCCGAGCTGCGCGACCGCCGCGGGAAAGACCATGACCACTACGTCGGCGGCCAGTGGGTGCCCTCCAAGGACGGCCGGCGCTTCGACCGCCACAACCCGGCGGATCCGCAGGAGCTCGTGGCGCGCTTCGCCCTGGGCGGCGCTGCCGACGTAGCGGCCGCGGTGGCTGCCGCCAAGCAAGCCTTCCCGGCCTGGCGCGACCTGCCCATGCCCGCCCGCGGCGTGATCATCGCCGCCGCCGGCCGGATCATGGCCCGCCGCGCGGAGGAGTTGGCCCAGGCGCTGACCTGGGAGGAGGGCAAGGCCCTGGCGGAATCGCGCCAGGAGGTCGGCCGCGCCATCGGTTACCTCGAGTTCATCGCGGGCGAGGGCCGACGGCTCAACTCCGACGTCATGCCCGCCGACGCGCCGGGCCTGAACTACACGCGCCGCAAGCCCCTGGGCGTGGTCGGCCTGATCACGCCCTGGAACTTCCCGGTGAACATCCCCACCTTGAAGAGCGCCCCGGCGCTGTTGGCGGGCAACACGGTCGTGCTGAAACCATCCGAGCTGTCGCCCCTGACGGCGGCGATCCTGGCCGAAATCTACACGGAGGCCGGCGTGCCCGCGGGCGTGTTCAACCTCGTGCAGGGCGCCGAAGAAGCCGGCAAGGCCCTGGTCGCGCACCCCGACGTCAAGGCGATCACCTTCACCGGCTCCACCGAGGTTGGTCGCCACATCAACCAGCAAGCGGCGGCGCGCTTCGCCAAGTGCCAGCTCGAGATGGGCGGCAAGAACCCCAGCATCATCCTGGAAGACGCAGACCTGGATCGGGCCGCCGCGGACGTGGCCCTGGGCGGGTTCTCCGTCAGCGGCCAGCGCTGCAACGCCAACTCGCTGGTCTTCGTGGCGCGATCGGTGTTCGACGCCTTCGCGGCCAAGCTGATCGACAAGGCCAAGGCGATCAAGGTGGGCCACGGGCTGGACGAGACCGTCCACATGGGGCCCCTGGTCGAGCCCAGCGCGCGGGAACGCGTCCAGGGCTACCTGGACCGGGCGCGGGCGGACGGCGCGCAGGTGCTCTTCAGCGCCGAGGTGCCCGCCGGCGAAGGCTACTTCCTCGGCCCCACGGTCGTAACCGGCCTCCCGGCCTCGCATGCCATCTGCTGCGAGGAGCTGTTCGGGCCGGTCATCGCGCTGGTGCCGGTGGACGGCATGGAGGAGGCGATCGGCCATGCCAACCAGCTGCCTTACGGCCTGGCCTCCAGCGTCTACACCCGCGACGTGGCGAAGGCCATGCGCTACAGCGAGACGATGGAGAGCGGCCTCCTGCACATCAACTGCCCCACCACCGTCAGCGAGCTGCAGATGCCGTATGGCGGCCTCAAGGAGTCCGGCCACGGCGGCCGCGAGATGGGCCGCTACGGGCTGGAGTTCTTCACGGAGCTGCAGGCCGTATACCTGCGCTATTAGCACCCGGTCTGGCCGTCAGGCGCGTCAACCGGCTTCGACTGGGTCGAGCCCCGCTCGCGCAGGAAGATCGACAACACGGTCAGCGCGCCGACGGACAGGAACTCGCTCTGCCAGTTCTGCATGGACTGGAACCAGAACGTGGGGCCCAGCAGGAACTGCCACACGGACAGGTGCTGGTGCTCGTCCTCGTTGAAGACGCCCACGCCGCCCACCGCATGCAGAGCGAAGCTGATCGCGAACAGCGTGAACAAGGCCAACGACAGGGAGTGCTCGTACCACCAGTTCGCCCGGGCGGGCGGCGCCTCGTCGGGGTGGTCCGGATCCTTCGAGTCCGCGGAGCCTCGCTGGAACAGGTGGCCCGTCAGCACCACGAAGACGCCCATCTGGAGGAACTCGCTCTCCCAGTTCTCCATGGTGGCTTCCAGGAAGTGCCACGAGCGCAGGTAGGGCCAGAAGCCGATCGGGTGGTCGTGGGCGTAGACCTGCCAGCCCGTGAGGGCCTGGAAGGCGAAGGCCACCACGAACAGCGAGAACGCCACGATCGTGAGGCCGTTGTCGCGGAAGAAGCGCGGCATCCGGCCGCCGGGCTTGCCCGGATCCAGCCGCGTGTTGGTGCGCCAGAACGAGATGCCGCGCAGGCCGACCGTCGGTGCCTCGATATCGCCCAGGCTCATGCCAGTGCCCTCCGTGGCTCCTAGCTTACGCAGGAGCCGGCGGCGGCGCTATGGCGGAACTTCCAGCCGGCCAGTGCACCTTTTGGCCGGTTCGCACGACGGTTTGCGTTATGCAAACCGCGTGGGGTTTAGATCTTCGGCACCGGGAACCCGGCGGCGCCACCGAACGCCACGTTCAAGAACGACTTCAGGTGCTCTTCATAGGCCTTGGGCTGCACCACCGCGCTGACCGCGTGGCCGGCGCCCGGGGCGAACCAGAGCTCCTTGTGGAAGCCTTCGCCGGCCGCCTGGAAGTTCAGGCTGCTGTCCTCGGGCGGGATGTTGGGGTCGTTGGCGCCGTGGATGATCAGCAACGGGCGCGGGTTGATGCGGTGCGCCACGGAGATGGGCTGGCCGGCGGTCATGTCCGCGCCCAGCTCCTCGTTGCCGCGGACGAGGATCGCGGCGGCGATCAGCTCCGGGCACGGGATGAAGGTGATGTTGGCGAAGCCGGCGAAGGCCGAGCGCACCGTGCTGAAGGCGCAGTCGTCGATCACGCCCTCGATGGAGTGGTCCTGCGCGGCGGCGTTCATGACCGCCGAAGCGCCCAACGAGATGCCGTAAGCGGCCACATGGTTGCTGCCGTGGGCGTGGAGCCAGGTGCTGGCGGCGATCACGTCGCGCGCCTCGAACAGGCCGAAGCTGGTGATCTTGCCGTCGGAGGTGCCCTGGTTGCGCAGATCGAAAGCCAGCTGGTTGTAGTCCTCGTGCAGCATCTTGATCTGGCCTTCGCGAACGAAGGTGTCGCGGCAGTCGTTGATGCCGTGGGCCTCGATCACCGACTTGTCGGTGGGGTGCGCCGCCGGGATGTACCAGCCGCGGATCGTCAGGCCGTCGGAGGTCTTGAAGGAGACCTCTTCGAAGGCGTAGCCGAACTTCGCGGGCGTGCCCTGGTCGTTCTTCTTGCGGCTGGGGTGCAGCGCGATGTGCTCGCCCAGGCGGCTGGTGACCGCCAGGTAGCCGCCCATCAGGACCTGGGCGATGTTGCCGAACCAGCCGCGGCTGCCGCCGTCCTGGCTGATGATCGTGTAGAACGCGGGGAACTCCGCCTTGGTGATCGCGCCGTCGCCGTTGGCGTCCGCACGGTGCAGCGCACCCAGCACGGCACCCAGCTTGATCGGCTCCGGGGCGACGTTGCGGTCGCTGGCGGGCGCCAGGGCGCGGACTTCCTCGTTGCTCAGCAGGCCGTCCTTGTTGGCGTCGATCGCCTTGAACGTCTCGTCGACCAGCGGCTGGAAGGGCACCAGGGCCGCGTTGGTCTGGTTCTCCGGCAGGCGGTAGTTCCATTCTTCATGCGAGAGGGTGCCGTCGCTGTCGCGGTCCATCACCTTGAACTGCGCGGCGGTCATTCCGGCTTCCTTGCCGCTCAGGACGCCGTCGCGGTCCTTGTCGGCGGTGGTGAAGGCGTTCGCCATGAAGCCTTCCATCGAGTCACTCGAGCGAAGCATCAGGGCGCTGGCGGTGGCCGTCTTGCTGGTCACCGCGGTCTGGTGCGGCAAGGTGCCACAACCCGCGACGGCAAGCGCCATGCCGATTCCCACCACCCGAGACAGCTTCGTCTTGGTCACTAGTGTCAATCCTCCAAGGCTCCAACAGGTTAAGACCCCTTAACCATCCTTAAGCTAACCTTAGCAAACAATGTGACGGCCGTCAATCAGGTAGTATCAAATCCAATGTCGATGCTCGCTTTCATCCTCGTCCTGTCCTCCAGCCTGTGCTGGACCGGGATCGACCTGGTCCGCAAGCTGCTGGCGCCGCGCCTGGACGCGCTTGCGATGCTGGTGGGCCTGGGGTTGGGCTTTGCCATCCCGCTGGGTCTGTACGGCCTGCTCTACGCCTGGCCGCACGGCGTCCCGCGCGTCACCGCCGGGTATTGGGTGCCGGGGTTGGCCTCGCTCGCGATCAACCTGTTCGGCAACTGGCTGTTCGTGAGGGCGCTGGCGATCGCCCCTTACAGCCTGGTCATGCCCCTTCTCTGCCTCACGCCCGTCTTCACCACGTTGCTGGCGATCCCCGTGCTGCACGAGCTGCCCGGCCCGCGCCAGCTGGGCGGCGTGGCCCTGATCGTGGCCGGCGCCCTCTGGCTGAACTGGCCGGAGGACGCGCGCGCCTGGCTCAACTCCCGCGGCAGCCTGTACATGCTGGCGGTCTCCCTGTGTTGGGCGCTGGTCAGCCCGTGCGACAAGCTCGCTACCCAGGCTAGCGATCCGGCGTTCCATGGGGTCTTCATGAATGCGCTCATGGCCCTGGGGTATTTCCTGATCTTGGCGGCCACCGGCCGCGCGGCGGCCCTACGCGATTTGCGTTCCAATGCGCGCCTGGTCGGCTTGGGTGGTCTGATCGGCGGCGCCGCAATCGGGCTACAACTGGCCGCCCTGCCGTTGGTGATGGTAAGCCTGTTCGAGGCGGTGAAGCGCATGATCGGCCTGGTCGCCGCGGTCGTGCTGGGGCGCGCGATGTTCAAAGAGCCCGTCACGCCCCGCAAGCTGGCCGCCATCGCGCTCATGGCCTGCGGCCTGGCGTTCGTCTTGCTTTAGCGGGCTGTTCCTACGAAAAACCGCTTGAACCAGCGCCCTATCAGGGTTATGCTGATCCAGCGCACCCTCCGAAAGGAGCCTCCCCGATGGCCATCGAGATCCCCAAATTCCCCTTGAGCTACGAGGACTACGCCGCCATCGACGATGACGAGCGCTACGAGGTCCTTGAAGGAGAACTGATCCCGATGGGTCCAGCCCCTTTCTTGCGCCACCAACACGTGGCCGGTCGGATCTTCAGGGCGCTCGGCAACCATGTCGATGCGACTGGGATCGGCCAGGTCTTCATCGCCCCGGTCGACGTGGTGCTGCGGGCCGAACGTCCGGCCACGGTGCTGCAACCAGACGTCCTCTACTTCGGCCCGCAAAGCCTGGAGCGCCTGACCCGAGCCAACGTCCAGGGCCCGCCCGACATCGTGGTCGAGGTCCTGTCGCCCTCCAATGCGCGCAAAGACGCCGTTCGGAAGTTGGGCCTATACCAGAAGTTCGGCGTGCCGGAGTACTGGATCGTGCCCGAGCATACCGATCGCATCGAAGTCTTGAGGCTCGATGATGATGGGAACTACGCCAGGCCACAACTTTACCTGCCGGGCGAGGTTCTCCGCACCCCCATGATTCCGGGGTTCGAGCTGGATGTCGCCAAGATCTTCCCGCCAAATGACTGAAACAGCAAAACCACGCTGTCGAGCACGGCCTGAAGGGTGGTTGCTAACCAGCGATTGAACTGCCTTCGCTTGCATGCTAACATTTGATTAAGCGATCGGCCCCAAACCCCCATAGAATGGGAAAACAATGAAGTTTTACCAACCCAACACCCTCACCGAGGCGTTGGAGCTCAAGGCCCGCCTTGGCACCGACGCCTACTTCCTTGCAGGCGGAACGGACCTCGTGGTGCTGCGTAACCGCGGCCGCGTGAAGGGCGAACACTGGATCGACCTCTCCAAGGTCCCCGCGCTGGAGGGCCTGACGGAGCAAGACGGCGTGCTGCGCATCGGCGCCGGCACCAAGCACACGGCGCTGGAATCCACGCGCTTCGCCGCCCTGGCCGAGGCCGCGGCCTCCGTCGGCGGCCCCCAGATCCGCCACCGCGGCACGGTGGGCGGCAACGTGGGCAACGCCAGCCCCGCGGGCGACGTCTCCGTGGCCCTGCTGGCCTTCGACGCGGAGGTCGAGCTGCAGAACCTGGGCGGCGCGCGCCGCATGAACCTGGCCGACTTCTTCCTGGCGCCGGGCAAGACGGCGATCGCCGCCGACGAAATCATCACGGCGCTCTACCTGCCGGCTGACACGCGCTCCGCCTGGTTCAAACTGGGCAAGCGAGAGGCCACGGCCATCTCCGTCGTCTGCGCGGCCGTTGGCGTCAACGCGCAGGGCAAGGCCCACATCGCGCTGGGCTCCGTGGCGCCGCGCCCCACGCGCGTCCCGCAGGCCGAGGCGCTGATCGCGGACAAGGGCCTCACGCCCGAGACCGCCCGCGAGGCCGGCCGGATCGTCAGCGAGACGATCGTCCCCATCACCGACCACCGCGCCACCGCGGATTACCGGCGCGACGTCGCCGGCAAGATGGTCGCCCGCCTGCTCACGCAGCTCTGCCCGAACTAAGGAGCCCACTTTGCTTCTCGATCGCAGCCAAGACTACTCCGGCGAGCCGAGCTGGCCCGTCACCTTCACGCTCAACGGCGTTCAGCGCGAGGTGGCGCTCGACCCGACCTGGACGTTGTACGAGGTGTTGCGCGAGCAGCTCGACCTCGTCGGCACCAAGGGCGCCTGCCTGGAAGGCGAGTGCGGCAGTTGCACCGTGCTGGTGGACGGCGTCTCGATGAACGCCTGCCTGATCATGGGGCCGCAGATCGATGGGCTGGATGTGCTGACGGTTGAAGGCATGGCCAAGGGCGACGAGCTGGATCCGATCCAGCAGGCCTTCGTGGCTTGCGGGGCCGTTCAGTGCGGTTATTGCACCCCTGGGTTGGTGGTGGCGACCAAGGCGCTGCTGTGCGAGCTGCCTTGTCCCAGCAAGGACGAGATCCGCCGGGGCCTGGAGGGCAACATCTGCCGTTGCACCGGCTACATGAAGATCGAGCAGGCCGTCGAGCAGGCCAGCCGCGTGTTGGCGAACCAGGAGGTCGCGAAGTGACCATCGAGACGCCGATCGGCCTGAACCCGGGCGAGACCCACGTCGCGGTCCCTGCCAAGCCCCCCGCCATGGGCGCCCGTCTGGGCCGCCACGATGCCGTTCCCAAGGTCACAGGCGAAACCCGCTACGGCGGCGACTTCTACGTGCCCGGCATGCTGCACGCCCAGATCGTGCGCGCCCACCACCCGCACGCGGAAATCATCTCGATCGACAAGAGCGAAGCCCTCAAGCTCCCCGGCGTGATCGAGGTCCTGACGGGCCACGACATGCCCGGCACGAACATGCAGGGCCTGATCCGCCGCGACCAGGAGTGCATCGCCGTCAAGAAGGTGCGCTACCTGGGTGACGCCGTCGCCGTGGTCGTCGCCACCGACCGCCGCACCGCGGAAATCGCGCGCGACCTGGTGAAGGTCGAGTACAAGGTCCTGCCCGGCGTCTTCACGATCGACCAGGCCTTGGCCCCGGACGCGCCCCAAATTCATGAACACGGCAACCGCATGGGCGGCCAGAAGATCCGCAAGGGCGACGCCATCGAGGCGCTGAAGACCTGCGACGTGATCGTGGAGCATACGCTCGACACCCAGAGCGTGGACCACGCCTTCCTCGACATCGAGGCCGGCATGGCCCAGATGGACGGCGAAACCCTCGTCATTCAGGCGGCCGGCCAGTGGGTCCACGAAGAAGCGCGCCTGGTGGCCCTGGCGCTGGCCATGCCGCTGGAGCACGTGCGCATCATCCAGCCGCCCACCGGCGGCGCGTTCGGTGGCCGCGAGGACATCGGCATCCAGATCTTCCTGGGCCTCGCCACCTTGAAGACGGGCAAGCCGGTGCACATCCAGTACACCCGCGCGGAGTCCATGATCGCGCGCCACAAGCGCCACCCGCTGCGCATCCACTACAAGCTGGGCGCCATGAAGGACGGCACGCTGGTGGCCGCCCAGGTGGAGATCTTCGCGGATGAAGGCGCCTACGCCTCGACCGGCATCGCCGTGTTGCGCAAGGCTGCGAGCCATACCACCGGCCCCTACCGCGTGCCGAACGTGCACGTGGACGCGCACGGCCTCTACACCAACCAGAACCCGACCGGCGCGATGCGCGGCTTCGGCGCCTGCCAGCTGGCCATCTGCTACGAGCAGACGATGGACAAGCTGGCCGAGAAGCTCGGCGTCGACCGCGTGGCTCTGCGCCGCCAGAACCTGATCACCTCGGGCGAAACGGTTGCCACCACCCAGGTGATCCCGGTGGCCTCCGCCCTGGCCTGCCTCGATGAAGCCGCGAGGCGCATCGGTTGGGACAAGCGCGACTATACGGTCGACCCCAAGAAGCCTTGGCTGAAGCGCGGCTACGGCATCAGCAGCTTCTGCTTCGGCCTCGGCTACGGCGACGGCTTCCCCGACGCCAGCCGCGCCCGCGTGCGCCTGGGCGACCTGGGCGTGATCGAGCTCTATTCCGGCGCCTGCGAGGTGGGCCAGGGCCTGTCGAACATGTGCGCCCAGATCGCCGGCGAGGAGCTGGGCCTGGACCCGATGGGCATCCAGGTCTTCCTGGCCGACACCGCCACCACGCCGGAGGCCGGCAGCAGCTCCGCCACCCGCCAGACCTTCTTCACCGGCAACGCCGTGCGGCTGGCCGCCACGGAGCTCAAGAAGATCCTGATGGACGTGGCGGGCACCCTCTTGCCCGTCCACCCCGAGGACCTGGCCGTGGTAGACGGCGCGGTGATCGACAAGGAAGACCCCTCGCGCCGCGTGACCTTCCACCAGATCCTGGCGGAGGCCCGCCGGCGCGGCATCGCGCTGGAGGCCAAGAGCCACTTCCAGCCCAACACCGTGACGCCGACGGACCACGACACGGGCCTGTCGCCACGCGCCTTCATCACCTACCTGTTCGGCGCGCACGCCTGCGAGCTGACGGTAGACACGGAGACCGGCCAGGTCCACGTGGAGCGCATCGTGGCCGTGCATGACGTGGGCCGCGCGATCAACCCCCTGCTGGTCGAAGGCCAGATCGAGGGCGGCGTCGCGCAAGGCCTGGGCATGGCGCTCATGGAAGAGGTGATCATGCGCGACGGCAAGATCATGAACCCCGGCTTCACCGACTACATCCTGCCCACCACCGTGGACGTGCCGCCGATCGAGGCCGTCTACCTCGAGCACTACGACCCGGAAGGCCCCTTCGGTGCGCACGGCGTCGGCGAGCCCCCGCTGATCGGCACGCCGCCGGCCATCTTGGGCGCGATCCACGACGCCATCGGCGTGCAGATCCCCCAGACGCCCGCCACCCCGGAACGCGTCTGGAAAGCGCTGCAAGGCCGTTGATGAAACGCCGCGTCGCCAGCTCGCTGTTGTTGTTGAGCCTGGCGGCGTGCCGGGTGACGCCCGCGCCGGCCGTCCATACGGTGGCGGCCAAGTCGCCCGGCCCGGCGCCGGTGGCCAGCAAGGCCGTCGATGCCCAGTCCACGAAGCCGCCCACGGCGCAGGCCGAGGCGTTGCGCCCACCGGCGGATGCGTACCACACGCTGGCCGGCGTGGTGCAGGTGGATGCCGGCCGGCTGGTGGCCCAGGGCGGCACCCTGCTGTCCAACAACGGCGGCTCGATTGCGGTGGCATCCGGCGGGGCCTTGCTGTCGAACAACGGCGGCGGCTTGCTGTCTGATAGCGGCGGCAGCCTGATCGCGGGCAACACCGGCAACTTCATCGCCAAGGACGGCGGGCGCGAAGGCACGGCCGTCGCCGCGCCCGGCGGCGCCCTGCTGGCCTCCGGCGGCCTGATATCCGACCACGGGGGCGCCCTGACGGGCAAGGTGAAGTACCAACTTCAACAAACGACGGAGCGCCCGCCCACGGCCGGCATGTTGGTCAGCGCCGTCTCGCTCAAGACCCACAAGTACGTGCCCCTGGGTGTGGATGGCGCGGGCAAGCCGGTCTACGCCGTCTATTCCAACCTCAAGGGCGGCTACGAGCTGTACCTGCCCAAGGCCGAGGAGGGCAACGTGCTGGTGGTTGCCAGCGCGCCCGAGGTGCACGACGAGGCCCTGATCTGCAACGCCTTCACCCCCGTGGAGTCGCGCACGGCCGTGCCCATCGACGAGGACGTGGCGATCGCCACCCGCCACGTGCGGCGCCTGTTCGTGGGCCGCATGACCGACTTGTTGACCGGCAACATCGGCCAAGAGCTGCTCGACCGCCAGGGGGCCCACAGCCCGGTGCTCGGCCCGATCTTGGCGCGCCTGACGGCCTTGCTCAAGCAGCGCGCCACCGCGGCCGCCATCCCCTCCGGACCCGGCTGGTCCCAAAGCGCGCAAGTGCAAGAGCTGGCCCAACTGTTGACGGACGCCAGCCTGGCCTTCATCGACTACGACGGCTTGCGCGTCAGCAAGCTCTATACGCCTACCTGGATCGGCCCCGACGAACCGGCCTACCCGGCCATGGCGGACGGCTTCCACCTGATCCGGGACACGGCCGAGCGCTACATCGCGGCACATTCCAACGAGCACCCGCTCCGCGTCCGCTTCAATATCAATCCGCGCAACGGCGCCGAAGGCACCCTGCCGGAGTGCTTCTCCCCCGTCACGCTGACCTTGGATAGCGCCGCGACCATCAGCACCTACATCGAGAACGACATGTTGACGGGCGACTTCGCACACCCGCTGCACAACGCTACCCAGGCCCTGCGCTCGCTTTCGCTGGTGCCGCTCGCGGACCCCGACGCCCAAAAAGCGGACGATCCCTCCAATTTCCTGGTCCCCGGCACGGGCATCCGGGCCCCGATCGTCGACCGCATCGACGCCTGCCAGCAGGCCGTGCTGGGCGCCATCCTGCTCACGCTCTCGCCGCCGGACTGGAACGGCGAGGCGCCCTACCCCCCGGCCACCCAGACCCTTATCGACTTGCTGGACGCCTATTGCGCCAGCCATAAATTTACTTCGCCGCCTGCCCCGGGTCCGAGGCCTACTTGCGGCCCTTGATGGGTATGTTAGGTACATGCCTAAGTACATCCCCCTCGTCCTGCTGACCCTGCTGCTGGCTCAGGCCTGCAAGATCACGCCGGTAGACGTGCCAACGCCAAAGGCCTCCAAGGCCGTGGCCACGGCCAGCGCCGCGCCGCCGAAGCCGGGGCCGAACTTGCTCAAGCGGCCGGCGGGCGACGTGTCCGTGCTGACTGGCAGCATCACGCTGGACGCCAACTACATCGTGGCGCAGGGCGGCGGCAACCTGATCGCCAACGATGGGGGCTCCATCATCACCCACGATGGCGGCAGCCTGGTCGTCGACCAGGGCAACGCGATCATCACCCATGACGGTGGCAGCTTGATCGGCAACGACGGGGGTGGCCTGATTGGCAACGATGGCGGCGGTCTGATCGGCAACGACGGCGCCTCCTACGCCCTGCTGGCCGCCCAGGAAGTCCCGGTCGGCCAGATGCTGCCGATCGCGGGCGCCCAGGTGGCGGTGCGCTCGCTGGACACGGGCAAGCTCTTGCCGCTCGGCAACGACGCGGACGGCAACCCGGTCATGACCGTCGTGTCCAACCGCCAGGGCAAGTTCGAGCTCTACCTGCCGGCCGGTGGCACCAACGTGCGGGTGGAGACGGCCTTCCATACGGGCGGCGACAAGGTCCAGGCCTACGGGGCGCTGTCCACCGGCGCCACGGGCAGTTGCACGGTGGACGAAGACACGCAGCTCGTCTCGCAATTCATCTTCGACGCCTACGCCATCCGCTTCGCCGGCCTCATGACGCAGTCACGGGAATCGTTCGAGAAGAACCAGACGTTCAAGCCATTCCTGGAACAGTTGAAGCCCTTCCGCGATCTGGCCGCGGGCATGCCCCCCGACCGCGCCAAGCGCGCGTCCCGTCGCGCGGCCGAGTTCTTGTTGGGCCAGGCCATCGCTCTGTCCCACGCGCCGGTCTACGACCTGTCGGGGGCCGATCCCGTCCGGATGGGCCTGGCGCGCCAACGAAACGAGGAGCGCAAGCTCGACAACTCCGCCGCGGTGTTGGTGGACGTCTTCCGCACCATCCGCAGGGCGGTGGTGGCGCGGATGCGCAAGCAAGCCAACCCGGAGGACTACTTCAACAACCTGCCAGTGATCGCGGCCTACCGCGCCAGCCTGAACCCGGGGTTCAGGTTCAAGCACGCCACGGACTTCCCGCAGTTCATGGTAAATGCCTACCTGGGCGCCGATCTGGCAGACGATGGGGGCGTAGCGCTGTCGGAGAAAGCCCGCTTCGGTGGCCTCGGGGTCTTGCTGGAGGCGGAGGCGCCGGCGGCGCAGGTCCTGCTCCCGCCCAAGTGGCAAGCACTGTTCCCGGCAGCGTCGGGCCCGGACGCGCCGCCGGCCCTTTCGGCCGCCCTGACGGGTGCGAACGGCCTGGGCGCTGACGGGATCCCGCGGGGCGAAAGCTACCGGCTTTCGTCGGCCACGCGCGCCGTGACGTTGGCGCTGTTGGAGCCGCTTTTCTTGGCGCCTGACGCCGAAAGTAACCGCGCGCGACTGTTCGACATGTTGAAGGCCGTGCAGTAGCTACGGCTTCTTCTTCTTCCCTTCATGGAAGTTCAAGAAGCTCTGGTAGCTTTGGTTGCCGGCCAGCTGCCGCTCCGCCTGCTCGGCCGCGGAGTCCGGCGAGAAGGTCAGCAGATCGCCGGGCTGGCAGCCCAGGGCCTGGCATAGATCGGCGACCACGGACATGGACAGATCGAACGGGGGGATGACCCCCCGCATGTTGCCGGGCACGGTGAAGCCCAGCCGCTCGTCGAGCTGTTCCCAGGTCACGCCGCGGCCGGCGATGTAGGGCGCCAAGTGCCAGTGAAATCCCATGGGTCTATCCCCCCCGTGCTGCCTATTGTACACCCCACCATAACGCCTTGTCCGGCGTCACAGCGCAGCTTGGGGGGTGCCTGCTAGGCTATCCTCGCGGCGCCGTAGAGGCTACCGGTATCCCGATCTGTACCTATCAAGCAGGGGAAACAAAGACCAGGCTTGGGTTTGGGAGATCGGGTAAGCGATAATTTTTCGGATAACGCGGGTATAGGGAAGTCAAGTGAGGAAGCGGTCCTTCCTGGCCAACCTACAAGACACGGAGGTCTCTGGAGTCATGGCAACCATTCGCAAAGTGCTGAGCTTGTCGGTCTTGGCCGCGGGCGTGGCCATCGCCTTGAGCGGCTGCAAATTCTTCGACATCAGCAACCCGCTGATCCCGAAGGCGCGCCTGTTCGCGCAACCGGAGCCTTCGATGGCCACGGTCAAGTACACCTACAAGCTGTCGGACAACACGATCACCTGGGAAGCGAAGGAAGCCGACATCAAGGTCTCCACCTACCCCGGCGACGGTACCCCGGGCGTGTTCATCCACTCGTACTCCGCGGAGTACCTGGATCAGGCCGGCAAGCCCATCCCCACCATCACGCTGACGAAGGTGGACTTCGGCATCAGCCAGTACCTGCCGCCTGCCAACAACGGCAAGGCCACGGATATCAAGCTGCAGATGCCCGTCTACAACCAGCAGGTGGTGCTCTACGGCGAGGACCAGGTGTTCAGCTTCGCCGGTGGCGTGCAGCTCAACC
>JAQBPE010000322.1 GCA_028287685.1 Cyanobacteria bacterium RYN_339
CTGGACCTTGGGGATCAGCCCCTCGTAAGAGAGCGTGCTGCCGTTCACTTTCAATTTGACCGCCTCACGGTGGAGGAAGTCGTGCAACTCCTGCTTGGTGTAGTCGCGGATCGGCTTGTTCGGGTCGAGGAAGCCCGACTCGATGAAGGGCCGCACCGTCCAATAGCCGTCCACCGTGTAGCCGGGGATGGTGATCGCGCCTTCGGCGAGCGACTTGGTGTCGTCGTAGAGCTGGCTGAGGTCGATATCGGAGACCGTGCCCAGGCCTTCACAGCGCGGGCACATGCCGCCGGTGCGGCTGAAGCTCTTGGTCACGGTCTTGCCGTCGCCCACCGTGATCGCCCCGGTCGCTCGCACGGAGGGAACGTTGAAGGAGTAGGCGCCCGGGCCGCCGATGTGCGGCTTGCCCAGCCGGCTGAAGAGGATGCGCAGCATCGCGTTGGCGTCGGTGGCGGTGCCGACGGTGGAGCGGGCGTCGGCGCCCATCCGCTGCTGGTCGACGATGATCGCGGTCGTCAGCCCTTCGAGGACGTCGACCTCGGGCCGCGCCAGGGTCGGCATGAAGCCTTGCACGAAGGCGCTGTAGGTCTCGTTGATCAGCCGCTGCGACTCCGCGGCAATGGTACCAAACACCAGCGAGCTCTTGCCGGAGCCGGAGACACCCGTGAACACCGTCAGCCGGCGCTTCGGCAGCTCGATGCTGACGTCCTTGAGGTTGTTCACGCGCGCGCCCTGCACGCGGATCACGTCGTGGTTGTCGGCGACGTGCTGAGCGCCCGTCTTCGGGGCCTTGCTCATTACGTCTTTACCAACCGTGTGGCCATGATGGCCTCCAGCTCGTACAAGCTGACGTCCAGCCCGCGCTTCTGGTTCACGACCACGTCCAGGCTGGTGACGGCCACCTGGTTGCCTACCAGGCCCACCATCGCGTTGGTTTCGCCGCCCAGCAGCGCGTCGACGGCGGCGGCGCCCAGGCGGGTCGCCAGGATGCGATCGAAGGCGGAGGGGCTGCCGCCGCGTTGGATGTGGCCCAGCACGGTCACGCGGGTGTCGTAGCCGGTGCTCACGCGCAGGCGCTCGCCCACCTCGAAGCCGTGGGCGGCACCTTCGGCCACCACCACGATCGAGTGCTCCTTGCCGGAGTTCATGCCGCGGATGATCTTGTCCGACACGAAGTCCAGGTCGTGCGGGATCTCGGGCACAATCACGAATTCCGCGCCGCCCGCGAGGCCCGCCGCGAGGGCGATCCAGCCGGAGTCGCGCCCCATTACCTCGATGATGACGATGCGCTTGTGCGAGCTGGCCGTGTCGCGGATCTTGTTGATGGCGTCCAGCACCGTGTTGCAGGCCGTATCGAAGCCGATCGTGTAGTCCGTGCCGAAGATGTCGTTGTCGATCGTGCCGGGCACGCCGCAGACCTTGATGCCGCGCTTGGCCAGCAGCTGGGCGCCACGGAAGGAGCCGTCGCCGCCGATGATGACGACGCCTTCGATCTCGCGCCGCGTCAGCTCGCGCATGGCCATGTCCTGGCCTTCGGGGGTGGGGAACTGGGTGGAGCGGGCGGTCTTCAAGATGGTGCCGCCGCGCTGCATGATGTTGCCCACGTCCTCGTAGCGCATGATCTTCATCTGGCCCTTGAGCAGGCCCGTGTAGCCGTACTCGACGCCGAAGACCTCGCAGCCGCCGTGGATTGCCTTGCGCACGGCTGCCCGGATGGCGGCGTTCATGCCCGGGGCGTCGCCGCCGCTGGTCAGGACCGCGATGCGCTTCATGCGCCGCCCTCGGCGAAGCGGCCCATCACGCGGAACTTCTGGTAGCGCCGGTCCAGCAGTCCCTCCTTGGGCTGCTGCACGATTTCCGCCAGGTGGCGGCGGATGCTGTCGCCCAGGCGCTTGGCGGCTTCGACGGAGTCCTGGTGGGCGCCGCCGATTGGTTCGGTGATCACGTCGTCGACGATGCCGAGCTTCTTGAGGTCAACGGCCGTGAGCTTCATGGCCGTCGCCGCCTCCGCCATGTGGCCGGCGTCCTTCCAGAGGATCGCGGCGCAGCCTTCCGGCGTGATCACGGAGTAGTAGGCGTGCTCGAACATCAGCACGCGGTCGGCCACGCCCAGCGCCAGCGCGCCGCCGCTGCCGCCTTCGCCCAGCACCACGGCCAGGCAAGGCACGGGCAGCTGGCTCATCTCGTAGATGGAGAGCGCGATCGCCCCGCCCTGGTTGTGCTCCTCGGCCGCGATGCCGGGGTAGGCGCCGGGCGTGTCGATGAAGCAGACCAGCGGCATGCCGAACTTGGCGGCGTGGCGCATGAAGCGGATGGCCTTGCGGTAGCCCTCGGGCTGCGGCATGCCGAAGTTCCGCGCGATGTTGTCCTTGGTGTCGCGGCCCTTCTGGTGGCCGATGAACATCACGGGGCGGCCGTCGAAGCGGCCCACGCCGCCGACCAGGGCCAGGTCGTCCGTGCCCTGGCGATCGCCATGCAGCTCGACGAAATCTTCCGTGAGGGCGCCAATGTAGTCCAGGGTGGTGGGCCGGCGCGGGTGGCGGGCGATTTGGATGCGCTGGGCGGGCGTCAGGCCGTCGAAGATGCCCTTGCGCAGCTCCGCGGCGCGGGCTTCCAGGCGGGTGACCTCGTCCTCCAGCCCGATGCCGTTCTCCGCGGCCATGCGCTTGAACTGGTCGATCTTCTCTTCCAGCTCCAGCAGCGGCCGCTCGAACTCCAGGTCGTAACGCTTAGCCATGGGCTGTGACCTCACCGGGCTGGTGCAAGCGCAGCAGGCGCGCCAACTCGCCCTTGAGCTTCTGGCGGTGGATGATCAGATCGATCAGCCCGTGCGACAGCAGCGTCTCGGCCTTCTGGAAGTTGGCCGGCGGCTTCTGGCGGATCGTTTGCTCGATCACGCGGCGGCCCGCGAAGCCAATCAGGGCGCCGGGCTCGGAGATGATCACGTCGGCCAGCGAGGGGAAGCTGGCCGTCACGCCGCCGGTGGTGGGGTCCGCCATCACGGCGATGTAGAGCCGGCCCACCTCGTTGTGCTTCGACAGCGCCGCGGTGGTCTTGGCCATCTGCATCAGCGAGAGCGCGCCTTCCTGCATGCGCGCGCCGCCGGAGGCGGTCACGATCACAAGCGGCAGGCGTTCCGCGGCCGCGCGCTCGATCAGCCGGGTGATTTTCTCGCCCACCACGGAGCCCATCGAGCCGCCCAGGAAGTAGAAGTTCATCACGCCGAGCGCGATGGGGATGCCGTCCAGGCGCGCCAGGCCCGTCGTTACGCCCTCGTTGGGACCTTCCTTGGCGTAGGCGTCCCGGAGGCGGTCGACGTAGCGCTTGGAGTCCTGGAAGCCCAGCGGGTCGACGGAGCGGAGCTGCTCGTCCATGGGCTGGAACGAGCCGGCGTCCGCTAGCTGCGCGATGCGCTCCTGCACGCCCAGCCGGAAGTGGAAATCGCACTTCGGGCACACCTGGAGGTTGCTGGACAGCTCTTTGCTGAACAGCGCTTCCTCGCAGTTGGCACACTTGACCCAGAGGCCGTCAGGGATGTCCCGCTTGTACGTCGCGCCCTTGACGGCGTTGGACTGCCGTCGGCTCGCAAACCAGTCTTTGAGCGTCATGGCGGGGATTATACCACGCGAGAAGCCCTATACCCGTTCGAGCACGACAGCGATGCCCTGGCCGCCGCCGATGCAGGCGCTCGCCACGCCATACTTCAAGTTGCGCTCGGCCAGCTCGTATGCCAGCGTCAGCAAGATGCGCGCGCCGGAAGCGCCGATCGGGTGGCCCAGGGCGATCGCCCCGCCGTTGACGTTGACCTTGGCCCGGTCCAGCTTCAACTCGGCTTCGCAAGCCAGGTATTGCCCGGCGAAGGCCTCGTTGATTTCGATCAAGTCCATCTGCTCGAGCGTGAGGCCGGCCTTGGCCAGCGCCGTGCGGATGGCGGGCGCCGGGCCGATGCCCATGTGCTTGCCGGGCACGCCGCTGACGCCCCAGGAGACGATGCGCGCGCAGGGCTTCAGGCCCAGCTGCTCGACGCGCTCGCCGGTCGCCATGACCAGCGCGCAGGCGCCGTCGTTGATGCCCGAGGCGTTGCCGGGCGTGACGTTGCCGCCCTTGCGGAAGGCCGCCTTCAGGGTGGCCAGCTTCTCCAGCGAAACCTCGCGCGGGTGCTCGTCCTTGTCGACGAGCTTGGGGCCGCCACGCGAGGGGATCTCCACCGCCACGATCTCCTTGGCCATGCGGCCGGAGGCAATCGCCGCCGCGGCCGCCTGCTGGGACCGCAGCGAGAACTCATCCATCTGGGCGCGCGTCACGCCGTAGGCGTCCGACAGCTCCTCCGCCGTCTCCCCCATGATCATGCCGGCGGCCGGATCCACGAAGACGTTGTGGGGCCCGAGCAGCGGATCCTCCAGGGTCTGGTCGCCCTTGAAGCCCTCGCGGGCGCCCCGCAGGATGTGGGGGGCGCGGCTCATGTTCTCCGTGCCGCCCACCAGGGCCAGCCCGGCATCGCCGCAAAGCATGGCCTGGCCCGTGCTCACCACGGCCTGCATGCCGGAGCCACACAGGCGGTTGACCACCAGGCCGGTGATCTCGTCGCGCATGCCCAGCTGCAGGCCCACGTACTTGGAGAGGTAGAAGCTCTCGCGCTCGCCCTGCATGACGTTGCCGAGCACCACGCTGTCGAAGTCCTCGGGCTTGGCGCCCGAGCGCGAGATGGCCTCGCGGCCGGCGGTGATGGCGAGCGCGGGCGCGCTCAGGTGGCGCAGCTCGCCCATGTAGGTGCCGAAGGGCGTGCGAGCGCCGTCGATCAGGTACAGTTCCACGGATAACTCCTTAGAAGGGGAAGACCATCTGGGCGGACAGCTGCTCGTTCGTGATGAACGACTGCTGGTTGAGCAGGGAATTGTCGGCCGCGGCACCGGTGGGGCTGGTGGGGTCGAACTTGCCGAACGAGTACTCCACCTGGATCTTCGGCAGCTGGAACAACAGCACGTCGGCCTGCAGCGTGACGCCGGAGGCGAGCATGTTGCCCGTGAAGGAGCCCGCGCCCGTCTGCTGCGCCGCGATCGTGATGTTGGGCAACACGGAGAAGCCCGGCAGGCGCAGATAGAGGCCGTAGGACACGTAGTCCGCGCCGCCCAGGCCGTTCAGCAGCGACTTGCCCGCGGTACCAGGCACGAACGCGCCGGTGGCCAGCGAGGTGTCGAAGAGCGTGCCCGCGTTGGCCGCCAGGCCCAGGCCGAAGCCCGTGCCGAAGAGGTCGTTGCTGGCCAGCGTGGCGCTGGCGTTGGTGGGGGCGAAGTTGCCGTTGAAGGCGGTGCGGCTGACGGCCTGCAGCGAGAGGCCCATGGCGTCGCTGCCCACGTCCACCGTGCCCGTGACGGTCTTGTCCTGCGTGCCCAGGTTGTTCGCCAGCGAGCCGGGCGACTTGGCGGCCAGCTGCGCATGCACGAAGCCGAAGTCGCCGCCGACCGAGGCCAGCATGCGGGCGCCCTGCATGTAATCTTCCGGCTGCGGCAAGCTGGCCGGATAGCCATTGGTCGCCAGGCGCGTCGTGTCGCGGCCCGCCGCGCCCGGGTGGGTCACGGCGACGCTGGCGTTGAAGGGGCCGGCCTCGCCGCTGGCGGTGACGGAGTAGTTGCTGCGCGCGTAGACGCCCTGGGTGGCGTTGGGGTCGAGCGACTGGAGCACCACGTCCGTGCCGGGCAGCCACCAGGCCGGGGCCGCCGCATTGGTAGAGATGCCGCCGACGCGGGCGATCGCCGTGGAGCCCAGGTTCAGGCCGGGCGTGCCGACGAAGCCGTAGCCGCCGGCGCCTTCGCGCCACACGTTCGTGGTGAACGGGTTCTTGAGCGTGGAGCCCAGGGTCACGACGTCGCTGGGGTTCACCAGGCCGCCGTGCAGGCTCATCCAGCCCGGGGTGTAGCTGCCGTAGGCGCGCTGCACGTACATCTCCGTGGTGGGGCCGTTGGTGGCGCCGCCGGTGATGAAGGCGTTGCCCGGCATGCGCGCGCCGTAGGTGTCCCACACGAGCGCGGCCTTGGCGGACACCTCGTCGGAGAGGGCGGCGTCCAGGTTGATGCGGGCGCGCTCGCGGAACTCCGCGAAGGGCGCGGAGGCCTGGGGGGCGTTGCCCAGGAAGTCACGGTACTCGCTGCGCAGCTCGCCGCCAACGCGGGCGCGCTTCTCGATGGCGTTCACGCGGGTGTCGAGCGTATCCACGCGGCCTTTCAAGACCTCGAGCTCGTCGCGGAACTCGCGCTGCAGCCGCGCGATCGTGCGCAGGTCTTCCGGGTTCACGCCCGGCTCCACGCTGATGGGCTGGCCGGTGGCGCTGGAGATGAGCTCCTCCACCTTCGCCATCACCTTGGCCAGCGCGGCGGCCAGCTCGTAGCGGGACAGGGTCTTCGTGCCCTTGAAGGACTTGTCCGGGAAGCCTTCCATGACCTGGTACTTCTCGACCAGGCTCTGGATGGCGGCGTAGGCCCAGTGGTCGGGCGTGACGTCCTTGAGTTCGCTGACGGGCGTGAAGGCGTAAGCGGGGGCCGGGACTGCCAGCGCCAGGAGCGCAGCAACGACGGCGGGGAGCTTGGAAGTAGGCATGCGAGTCCCTCCTAATTAGGCGGGCAGGATATCACATGTCCCGGCCGTCCGCTTCGTCGGGGGCGGGCCCGGCCTCCGGTAACACCGTGTTGCCGGGGATCACGGGCCCCGGCTCGATTTCGATGGGCTGGTAGTTCGTCAGCACGGGCGGTTGCGCCGGGATCAGCGTGGGGCGCTGGCGCTTGCGCATGATCGACGCGATGATCTTGGCGACGGCCACGAACAGCTCGTTGGGGATGGTCTGGCCGATCTTCACCTGGGCGTAGAGCGCGCGGGCCGTCGGCGGGTCCTCCACCATCGGGATGAAGTTCTCTTCCGCGATTTGCCGGATCACCAGCGCCATGTGGTTGCGGCCCTTCGCGATCACGATCGGGCTCTTCATGCCGCGGTGGGGCTTGTACTCCAACGCCACCGAGTAGTGCGTGGGGTTGGTGACGATCACGTCGGCGTTGGGGACGGCCTCGCGTGCCGCGCCCATCGCCATTTCGTACATCTTCTGCTTCTGCTTGCCCTTGATGTGGGGGTCGCCTTCGAGCTTCTTGTATTCGTCCTTGATTTCCTTGTCGGACATCTTCATGCCCTTCCACCACTGCCAGCGCTCGAACATGTAGCTGACGAAGGCGACCACGATCATCAGCAGGCCGATCTTCTTGGCCAGCTCGAAGGCCAGCATGCCGATCAGGGCGATCGCCATGCCGCCCGGCCCGCCGCCCGCGTGCGCATGGGCCTCGTCGATGCCCACGTAGTTGATCACCGGCACGCGCTCGCCGAGCGACATGGTGTCGATGCTGGAGAGGATCAGGCCGAAGCGGTCGCGCACGGTGGTGTAGATCATCCAGCCGATCGCGCCCATCAAGAGGAAGGTCTTGGTGAGGTTGAAGAGCTGCTTCATCTTGAAGGGATTGATCTTGTTCTTGAAGCCCTTGATGGGATCGATCTTCTCGAACTTGGGCTCCAGCGGCTTGAAGGTGATCAGCCAGCCCACCTGCGCGTACATCACGATCATGACGGTCAAGACGATGGCGATGATGAACGGCCCCACCACGATGACGATCACGACGGCGGCGCGCGCGAGCGCTTGCAGCACCTGCGTGAAGGTGAGGTTGACGTACTGGGGCACGGTCTCGAGCGTCTCGACCCAATACTTGAAGAGGTAGCCGAAGCCGGTCTTCAGCCAGGCCGACAGCACGTAGGCGGAGACCAGGATGACGATGGTCGTCATCACGTCCTGGACCTTGAGGATATTGCCTTTTTTGCGCTCTTCGTCGAGCTTGTGGCCTGTTGGGTCGTGTTTCTTGTCTTCATCGCCCATGCCGGATCACCTCCTTCCGCGGGCTGGTTTGCTACTGCATTATGCCCGCGGCAAGCGCAAGCGCGCCCGCGCGGTCGTGGATCGTGCCCAGCGCCTGGGCTTCTTCGATCGCCGTGAGCAACCGTGCCAGGTGCGGGCCGGGTGCGAGGCCCAGCTCCTTCATGAGGTCCTTGCCATCCAGCAACTTCGGCGGCGGGTGGTCCACGCGGTCCCAGTAGGCCGCCAGCAGCGCCGTGGGGTCGACGTCCGTGGCCAACGCCGCGATGCCCGGGACGGCGTCTTGGGCGGCGCGCAGCACGCGGAAGCGGGCCAGGGGATCGGCCGCGGCCGACAGCGCCGGCAGGCCCGCCACCACGCGCTGCGTCCAGGCCAGCTCGCGCTTGCTCCAGTGCAGGCGCGCGGCCACGGCATCGAGCGCGGCCGGCGAGCGGTCCAGCAGCCCTACCATCGCGGCCAGGGCCGGCGAGACGGCGGCACTCGTGCGCACATCGAGCGGACGCAGCCCCAGGCGGCCGGCCGCGCCCGACGGCGCCTCGGGCAGGACATAGCCCAGCAAGCCCGTCTCTTCCATGAGCGCCACCACCGGCGGCGCCGGCAACAGCTTCAACAACTCCGCCCAGATCCGCTCGCCCGCGGAGCGCTGGATTTCGGGCGCGAGCTCCCTCACCCAGCCCAGCGTGGCGGGGTTGATGGTGCCGGGCAAGGTCGCCATGAAGCGGAAGACGCGCAGCAACCGCAGCGGGTCGTCGACCAAGTTGGCGCGCGAGACGGCCCGGATGACCCGCGCCTCCAGGTCGGCCAGGCCGCCCGTGGGGTCCAGCAGCACCCCATCGGCCAGCCGGCAGGCCAGGGCGTTGACCGTGAGGTCGCGCCGCCGTAAATCGGCGTCCAGGTCGGCGCCCTGCAGGCGCGTGAAGTCGATCGAGGGGCCGTCGGGCAAGACCAGGCGGTAGACCCCGAAGGCGTCGTCCAGCGTGGCGGCATGGCGACCCAGCGCCTTGCGGACGCGCGCCAGCAAGGGTGCCGGGTCGCCCGGCACGATCAAATCCCAGTCCAGCGCGGGCCGGCCCAACAACCAGTCGCGCACGCCGCCGCCTACCAGCACCAAAGGCAAGCCGGCGTCCTCCCCCAGGGCGGCCAACCGCCGGCAGAGGGGATCGGTCAAGACGAACTCGGTGAGGTCGGTCGCGCGGCGGAGCATCGCACTAGCCTACCAGAGGTAAGGGCAGGTTAAACGATCGGGGTTATGTGAAGCCCTCGTGCTGAAGTGTTAATGGCCCATTAAATCTGTCGCAAATACAAATCAAATGCGAGAAAAGGCGAGTTAGCATTGGTATAAAAGAGATTAAGGTGATTCGCCGACGCTGCGACGCCGCAAACGTCGTAAACACGAGGAGTGAGGGGCCATGAAGACCGTAACGAAGCGCGCCAAGACCGCGGAGCTGCAAGTCCAGGTCACCGTCAACGTGACGGTGCAGCAACGCAACACGTCGTTCAATTTTGGCGAAGCCGGCGAAGAGCTTCAGCAGTTGTTCTTCCGCAACGCGGAGTTCATGCTGCCCGCCTACGTCGTGCGTGAGCCCATGCCCACGCTGACCTGCCGCCATCTGGAGAAGGCCACCATCCACCTGCTGCAGAACCGTGCCGACCAGGCCCTGCTGGCGTTCAAGCGCGCTGTCGCCAGCGCCATCGAGCCGATGACCCTGATCAAGGTGGGCCTGGCCTGCCACGCCGAGAAGCACCCCGAGGAGGCCCAGGCGGCCCTCCAGCGCGCCATCAAGTACTCCGAGAAGGACGGCCGGAGCCGCGCCCTCGTTCAGGCGATCGCCCAGCACCTCGACTACACCCTGGCCTGAAGAACCGCGCCAGTCGGCCATCACCTTATGGACCGCGAGCCTGGCTCGCGGTCCTTCGTTATTTTCCACGCCCGTGCGGTAGAATGAGCCCGGCTAGAACCCATTCCCTAGGAGGATTCCCCTTGAACCTCAAACCCTTGCGGTCGTTTGTCGGCGCGGCGCTGGTGCTGTCGTCCGTCGCGATCGCGCCGGGCGCTCATGCCGCTTACACCCCGAAGGTGTTGCGGGTGGGCTTCGTGCCGTCGGAGAACCTTCAGGCCATCCTCAAGAAGACGCGTCCGGTGATCGACGCGCTCCACAAGGAGCTCAACCCCATGCAGGTGGTGCCGTTCGTCGCGACGGACTACACCGGCATCATCGAGGCGATGCGCGCGAACAAGCTGGACGTGGCGTTCTTCGCCCCCGGCGCCTACGTTCTGGCCGAGAAGAAGGCCAACGCCCGCGTCATCCTCAAGGCCAGCCGCAAGGGCAAGGCTTACTTCTACTCCGCCATCATCACCCACAGGGACTCGGGCATTCACCGCCTGCAGGACCTCAAGGGCAAGACCTTCGCCTACGTGGACCCCGCCAGCACCTCCGGCGGCATCTACCCCAAGGTCATGTTCATGAACGCCGGCCTGAACCCGGAGCGCGACTTCATGCGCGTGATCTACGCCGGTGGGCACGACGCGGCCGTGCTGGCCGTGCTGAACAAGAAGGTCGATGCCGCCGCCACCTTCGCCAACGACACCCAAGGGGTGGACGCGGCCTGGACCCAGTTCCTGACCAAGCCGGGCGAGGCCGCGCAAATCGTGCCCATCGCCTTCTCCAAGCCGATCCCGTCCGACAACATTGCGGTGCGCCGGGACCTGGAACCCGGGCTGATCGCCAAGATCCGGAAGGTCTTCATCGGCATGACCGCCACGCCGCAAGGCCGCCAACAGCTCAAGGACCTCTACAAGATCGATGCCTTCGTGGACGCCACGCCGGCCGACTTCGAGCCCGTGCGCGAGGCCTTCGGCAAGGTCGGCATCAACATCAAGTAGAACGGGAGACTCTTTCGTTGAGCCACGCCGACGTCGCCCCCGATGCGCTCCTGCGCGTTGAATCGCTCCATAAGTCCTACGGCAAAGGGCCCAAGATCCTCAAGGACGTGAACTTGGAGTTCGCGAAGGGCGAGTTCGTCGTGATCTTGGGGCTGTCCGGGGCCGGCAAGTCCACCTTCCTGCGCTGCATCAACCGCCTGGTCGACCCCAGCGCCGGCCGGGTGCTCGTCCCGCAATCGCTGATGCGCCACGATGGCGAGTCGGCGCTGGTGGACGTGGCCTCGATGCACGAGCGCGAGCTGCGCCTGTGGCGCCGCAAGGTCGGCATGATCTTCCAGCAGTTCAACCTCGTGAAGCGCCTGAGCGTGCTGCAGAACGTGCTATCCGGCAGCCTGGGCTACCAGCCCGCCTTCCGCAGCATGCTGCGGCAGTTCTCGCAGGCCGACAAGGACCGCGCCCTGCGCAACCTCGAGCGCGTGGGCCTGCTCGAACAGGCTTACCAGCGCGCGGACACGCTGTCCGGTGGGCAGCAACAGCGCGTGGCGATCGCCCGCGCGCTCATGCAAGAGCCCGCGGTGATCCTGGCCGACGAGCCCGTGGCCTCCCTCGACCCGCGCCTCTCCGTCACGATCCTCGACATCCTCAAGCGCATCGCGGAGGAAGACGGCATCACCGTGCTGGTCAGCCTGCACGTGCTCGAGCTGGCCCGGCGCTACGCCACGCGGCTGGTCGGCTTCCAGGGCGGGCAGGTGGTCTTCGACGGCGGTCCCGCCGAGCTGACGGAAGAAGCGGTGGAGCGGATCTACCAGCTCTCGTACGCCGACGTCGCGCTGGTGGTATGATGTGGCGGCAATGAGCCAGCCATCCGCCCCGCCCGCCGAAGCCGCAGCCCCCTCGGCGCGGCGCCCCCCGCCCCGACCGCCCATCCGCCTCGGCCGCTGGATTGCCGCCTCGCTCTTCTTCGCCTGGCTGATGGTGTGGTCCTTTACCGGCGTGCAGGGCAACCTGAAGGACCTGTTCGACAACCGCGACAAGATGGCGGACACGCTCGGCCGCATGCTGCCGCCGGACATCACGCTGGTGACGGACGCCAAGGTCTACGACGTGCCGCCGGAGGTGACGCTGCCGCAGCTGCTGCTGCCGCTGCCGCTGGACATCGACAAGGCCAAGGCCAAGGAATACTGGTGGGTCAACACCTTCCCGCAGACGGTGGTGGGCGCGACGCTTCAGACCATCCAGATGGCCGTGGCCGGCACCTCGCTGGCGTTGGTGGTGGCCTTCCCCTTCGGCTTCCTGGCGGCGCGGAACACCAGCCCGCACCCGGCCGTTTACCACGGCGTGAAGCTGGCGACGAACCTGCTTCGAACCATCCCGGACATCGCCTGGTGCCTGGTCTTGATCGCCGCGGTGGGCCTGGGCCCATTCGCGGGCACCTTGGCGCTGGCCTTCCACACGGCCACCGTGCTGATCAAGCTCTTCGCGGAGAGCATCGAGAACATCGACGAGGGCGTGGTCGAGGCGTTGAAGGCCACGGGCGCCAAGCACATCCAAGTGTTGAGCTTCGCGGTGGTGCCCCAAGTCATGCCCGCCTTCATCTCCTTCCTGCTGTACCGCTTCGAGACCAACATCCGCGCGGCCGCGGTGCTGGGGCTGATCGGCGCCGGCGGCATCGGCTTCCTGATGAACACGAACTTCCGCATGTTCCAGTACCCGCAGGCCTCGATGACCGTGGCCGTGCTGATCGTGCTGGTCATGATCGTGGACTACGCCAGCGCGCAGCTGCGCAAGATGGTTACGTAAAGCTTGCGCAACGCGCCACCTTCGGACGTCTTCCCCCCCGCCCCGGAACAATTGGTCTTGGGCGACCCCGCGGGACCGCCGCTGATCGTGGTGGTCGGGCCCACCGGCGCCGGCAAGAGCGCCCTGGCGCTGGCGCTCGCGCGCGAGAACCGGGGCGCCATCATCTCCGCGGACTCGCGCCAAATCTACCGTGGCTTCGACATCGGCACCGCCACGCCCTCGGCCGAGGAGCAGGCCCTGGTCCCCCACGACATGCTGGACGTGGCGGATCCCACCTACACCTACACCGTGGCCGAGTACCAGCGCGATGCCCGGGCGGCCATCGACCGCCGTCGATCCGAGGGCTACATGCCCATGTTGGTGGGCGGCACCGGCCTGTACATCCGGGCGATCCTCGACGGCTTGACCATCCCGCCGGCGGCGCCGGACCCGGCCTTCCGGGCCACCCTCGAAGGCGTGGAAGACCTCCATGCCCGCCTCGCCAGCGTCGACCCCGAGAGCGCCGCCCGGCTGCACCCCAACGACCGGGTGCGCCTGGTGCGTGCCCTGGAAGTCCTTCATGCCACCGGCCGCCCGATCGGCGAGTTCCAGGAAACCCGGCCGTGCCCCTACCGCTTGATCGTGTTCGGCGTGGGCGCGCCCCGCGCGCTGCTCTACGAGCGCATCGACGCGCGCGTCCTGCAGATGTTGGAGCAAGGCTTCGAGGGCGAGGTGGCCGGCCTCGCGGAGCGTTACGGCTGGGACCTGCCGCTGTTGGGCACGCTGGGCTACGCGGAGGTGGGCGCCTCCCTGCGCGGCGAGGTCAGCCGCGACGAGGCCGTGGCCCTGATGGCCCAGCACACGCGCAACTACGCCAAGAGGCAGCTGACCTGGTTCCGCGCGGACCCGCGCACCCACTGGCTCGTACGCTCCTCGGCCGAGGCCGACCCGATCGCGCGGGCCCAGGCGCTCTTGCGGCAGTGGGCGCTGACCCGCTGAAACGTGCGATCGCGCACGGACGAACGCGCTAGCGCTCGTTAGCATGGGGGCAGCGTGAACCCCAACCTCCGCCAGGAAAGCCGAAGCATGCCCACCAACGCCACCCTCCGCCTGAACCTGCCGCGCGCCTTCGCGCTGGCCGCCGCCACCGTCGGGTTCCTGGCCGCCGCCGCGCTGCCCGCGGCGGCCCAGAACATCGTCGAGATGCGGGACGGCCGGAAGATCGAAGGCGAGCGCATCATCTACACCTACACGAACGTCGTGGTGATCACGCCGGGCAACAACCTCGAGGTGCTGGCCAACGGCGACGTGAAGGCGATCGACGGCAAGCCCTTCTCGCAGGCCTACTGGGCGGACAAGCCCGTCAACGTCGAGTCGATCGACGGCGTCGCGCCGGTGCCCGGCGCCGGCGTGGGTGGCGCCTGGCCGGTGCAGTACGGCACCGTCCGTCGCTACAACCTCGCCAAGCAGACCACCACCTGGGTGCGCCATGGCGACGAAATGGAGCGCCGCACCACCGTCACCGGCACCGGCGACGTGATGGAGTCCGTGACCGGCATGCCCAAGCAGGGCCGCGTCGTCGTGACGGAGACGATTACGGAGAAGGAGCCCGGCAAGGCCCGCCGCGAGGTCCGCCTGACGGACCAGATCGAGCCGCGCCCGGATGGCTACTACCTGATGGGTCAGATCCTGGAAGACGAGTCCCTGCGCGTGCCGCGCCAGGAGGATCGCATCACCACCCCGCCGCGCCTCTGGCCCAACGTGCTGACGATTGGTCAGACCTGGATCGTGGGCCCGTTCCAGCGCCTGGGCGTCAACCAGGTGGGCCGCATGGAGGTGGTCGGCCGCGAGTCCGTCACCGTGCCCGCCGGCACCTACCCCGACGCCTTCAAGATCACGGGCCACAGCCACGTCTTCGCCGGCACCCAGCTGCTGAAGGCAGGACGCCTGGTCACGGACCATGGTACGCTCGAAACCACCACGTGGTTCGTGCCCGGCCTCGGCCCGGTGCGCGAGGAAGCCAAGCTCCACATGCACCAGTCCTACTTCCCGACGACCCCCAAGGGCGCGGAAGTCCCGCTGGTGGTGGAAGAAGTCTCGACCCGCAGCCTGTCGGAGTTCCAGCTAGGTAGGTAGTTGTGTCCGGTCCCTCGCTCTCTTTCGCCAAGTACCAGGGGACCGGCAACGATTTCGTCGTGATCGACGGCCGCGAGGGCCTGCCCAGCGTAGATTGGGCCGCGGCCGCGCGCCGCATCTGCGATCGCCACTACGGGGTGGGCGCCGATGGCCTGCTGATCATCACGCCCGGCACCGCCGCACCCTACAAGATGCTGGTCATCAACGCCGACGGCTCCGTGCCCGAGATGTGCGGCAACGGCCTGCGTTGCGTCGCGCGCTTCCTGTACGACCGGGGCGCCGTGGGCTTCGGCCCCTTCGAGGTGGAGACCGGCGCGGGCGTGTTGCGCCCCGAGGTCTTGCCCGACTTGCAAGTGCGGGTCGATATGGGCCGCCCGTCCCTGGCGCGCGAGCAGATTCCCATGGAAGGCCCGCCGATGGCCCAGGTTGTCGAGGAGCCCGTCGGCATGGACGGTGCCGTCGTGCTCGTGACCGCCGTCTCGATGGGCAATCCCCATGCCATCATCTTCGTGCGCGACGTCGCCAAGGTGCCGTTGGCCGACTGGGGCCCGCGCCTGGAGTCTCACCCGGTCTTCCCCGCCCGCACCAACGTCGAGTTCGTGGAGATCGTGGACCGCGGCCGGGCCCGCATGCGCGTGTGGGAGCGCGGCGCCGGACCCACCCTGGCCTGTGGAACGGGCGCCTGCGCCACGCTGGTGGCCGGCGTGTTGACCGGCCGCATGGACCGCGAGGGCGTGATCGAGCTGCCGGGCGGCCCCCTTGCCATTACGTGGGATGACCAGGATCATGTCTGGCTGACCGGCGAAGCAGCGCCGGTGTTCGAGGGGCGCGTTGCTCTAGAGGAGTAAGTATGGCTAGCTTCACCTACCAGGTCGACCGCGTCCACAAGCTGAAGCAGGCGCTGACCTTCTTCCCCTCGCCAGAGCTGGCCGGCGAGGCGTTCACCGTGCCCGAAGGCGGCGAGGTGGTCTACCGTGGCCTCGTGATCCTCGATAACAAGCCCCGCTTCTGCTTCGACGTGGACGGCAAGAAGGGCTACACCTCGGACGAGGCGCGCCTGGTGACGAGCCTGGAGGAGAACTTCGACGCGCTGGTGAAGCCGTAATGGGCCGCCCGCAGCACCACATCTTCATCTGCCAGAACGAGCGCGACCCCGAAAACCCGCGCGGCAGTTGCCTCAACAAGGGCTCGAAGGACGTGCTCAAGTGCTTCAAGGAGACGATCATCAAGGCGGGGCTGCGCGACCGCATCGAGTTCGATGGCTCCACCTGCATGGACTGCTGCGCCGTGGGCCCGGCGGTGGTCGTGTACCCCGAGAACGTCTGGTACGGCAACGTGACGGTCGAGGACGTGCCCGCGATCGTCGAGGCGATCGCCAACGGCATGGTCGTAGATCGGCTCCTCATCCCGGATGAGCAGGTCCGGAAGTCGTAATTTTATCCCGGTCATCAGGCAACGTTAACCGTTCCTTAGCCGTGAAAACGAAAGCCGGCGCGCCTTCCGCGCTACAAGAGCTCCATCCAGGAGGTCTCGGCATGCAGGTCGGTAACAGCAACATCTTCCAGGGCGCCATCCAGGGCTTCGAGAACTTGGTCCATGGGACCAACAACTCGCCCGCCCTGGCGCCCGCCACGGCGCCCGTCACGCCCCAGCAGCCCGGCAGCCCCCCGTCCATGCCCGGCACGAGCGTGACCAGCGTCGCCACGCCGCCCGACACCCTGGAAATCGGTGGCCAGCGCTTCGGCGGCCCCGTGGGCGTGGGCCTGGTGCGTGCCGTCGCCGACGGCATCAAGCCCGAAGATGCCGCCAACCTGACCCGGGGCAACGGCCTCGACGAGATTTACTTCACGGACGAAGCCGGCAAGAACTTCGTGTTGTACGCGGAGAAGGGCCACTTCCAAGACGTGCGCGTCGGCTACCTGGGTCGCTTCAATGGCAAGCGCGTGCGCGTCATGGCCGTCGACGACGAGGCCAACACGTTCAAGGAGGGCTTCACCTCCATCTGGCAGTGGCTCAACAGCACGCTGCACCAAAGCTTCGGCTCCGAGGCCTCCAAGAGCATCTCCGGCCTGGTGGCCACCTCGATCGGCTCGTTCATCGCCGCCGCGGCCATCAAGACCACGGCCCCCGCGCCCGTCGCGCTGCCGGCCGCCCGCGGCCTGTTGCAGGGCATCGGCAACTCCGCGATGGGCGCCGTGACCGGCTTCGTCAACACGATGGCCTCCGTCGTGCTCTTCGGCGTCGGCGCCATCGGCGCGGTCAGCCTGTTCGCCGGCATCCGCGGCTACTACCGCAAGGGCGACTACAAGACCCTGGACATGGTGACCGGCAACTACTAGGAGCCACCCCTGGGGTGGGCCTTAGAAGGCCCACTCCGTGAAGAGCTTCTGGCGGAAGTCGCTGAACTCCTCGGACTTGTCGTGCTCCGCGGCGTGCTCCTGGCGCTCGTGCATCAGCTGGATCAGCTGGGCATCGACGGAACGCAGGCGCCCGCTCATGACCTGGGCCAGGTTGTAGGTGACCTTGTAGGCGGCCAGGCTGCCCCGTTCCAACAAGGCGACGAAGTCCTCGCGGCGGATGCGGTAGCTGCGCGTCTGGCCCACGGCGAGGCCCGTGCAGCTGCGGCCGGAACCACTCATCAGGCTCATCTCGCCCACCACGCCCTTGGCGTGGATGGTGGTGATCACCTGCTTGGCGCCCTCATGGTCGGCGCGGCTGATTTCGACGCCGCCTTCCCAGATGATGTCCATGTGGGCGGAGCCGTGGCCTTCGGTGAAGAGCGTTTCGCCGTCGCCGAAGCTGACGGGCGTCGCCAGGCGGCCAATCTCTTCGACCTCGTCGCGCGAGAGCGTCTTGAAAATCGGCAGGTCGTAGAAGTCGACCGGTACCAGCGTCATTTCCATTGCTTGTTCCTCTTTCGTCATCGAAAGCCGGACGTCGTCGTCCGGGGTGAGGGACCTACTACGCGAGACCCTGTAGCACCGTGGCTTTGCCGACGCGACCGATTCCTACGATGAATGCGGCCGTGCGCATGCTCAGCTTCTTTTCCGTAGCAACCTTGTAGGTGGTGTGGAACGCCTTCAACATGATCCGCCGCAGCTCCTGGTTGACCTTCTCGAGCTCCCAGGTGAATTGTTGGATGTTCTGCGTCCACTCGAAGTAAGAGACCGTAACCCCGCCGGCGTTGGCGAGGATGTCGGGTACCACCATGATACCCCTTTTGTCGAAAATCTCATCGGCGTCGGGTGTCGTCGGGGCGTTCGCCGCCTCGATTACAACCCTTGCTTGCACGTCCTTGGCGTTGTCCCTGGTGAGCACGTGCCCGAGCGCGGCGGGAATGAGCACGTCGCACCTCAAAACCAGCATCTCTTCGTTCGAGATGGAATGCCCGCCAGGGAAGCCCTTGATGGTGCGGTGCTGGGCCATGTAGGCCAGCAAGGCGGGGATGTCCAGGCCTTCCGGGTTGTAGAGCCCGCCGTTGACGTCGCTGGTGGCGAGGATCTTGCCGCCCTCGGCGGCCAGCAGCCGGCACGTGTGGGAGCCCACGTTGCCGAAGCCCTGGACCACGAAGCTGCACTGGCTGATGGCCGTGCCCATGGTCTCGAGCGCTTGCTCCGTCACGTACATGACGCCGCGGCCGGTGGCCTCGTCGCGGCCGGGGGAGCCGTGCAGGTCCAGCGGCTTGCCCGTGACGACGGCGGGGGAGTGGCCGTAGAACTTCGAGTACTCGTTCATGATGTAGGCCATGACTTGGGGATTCGTGTTCATATCCGGCGCGGGGATGTCCTTCATCGGGCCGATGTTCTCATGGATGCGCTGGATGAATTTGCGCGTCAGGCGCTCGTTCTCGCGGTCGGAAAGTTCACTCGGATCGACGGTGATGCCGCCCTTGGCGCCGCCGAAGGGGATCTCCACCACGGCGGTCTTCCAGGTCATGAGGCTGGCCAGGCTCTTGGTCTCGTTGACGTCGACCTGGGGGTGGTAACGCAGGCCGCCCTTCATGGGACCGCGCGAGTTGTTGTGTTGGATGCGGTAGCCCGTGAAGGTGCGGATCTCGCCGTTGTCCATCTCCAGCGGGATGTTGACCGTGAGCTCGCGGTAGGGCTCCAGCAGGAGCTCCTGGATGCGGTCGCCCAGGTCCATCACCTTGGCCGCGCGGCGGAAGTAGTAGTTGGTATCGTCGAAGCTGCTCATGTGGGCTCCATCATACGCCGAGCGGGCGGGCTTGTCGCGCAATACGAAACTCCATAAAATTATGTAAATTAACCTACACGTCCGTTATCATGCGCCTTTGAGCCGATTTCGCTACCAGCCAAGGGGTTGATCTCCTCCGCTCGACTGTTATAATTGTTCAAGATTCTTCATTCACAAATGTGTAGAGCGTGAAAGGCGAGGACCCCATGGTAGAAGCTGCGACGACCAAGAAGCCGGCCAAGCGCGCCAAGCGTAAGAAGGACCGCGAGTTCTTCCAGGCTATTGGCCGCAAGGGCGGGCAGAAGACGCGCGAGAAGTACGGCTCGGAGTTTTTCTCGTCGATTGGCAAGCGGGGCGGCACGGCGCTGAAGGAGGAGAAGGGCATCGAGTTCTTCCGCAAGATCGCGCGCATCAGCCGCCAGAAGGTGGCAGAAGCCGCCGCCGCCGCCGCCGCGGAATAGCGCGAACTGCCTTGGGGCCCCCGCTCGGTTAGGGACGAGCGGGGGCCCTTATCGTTTGTTCATGCCGCGCGGCGGGAAGAACTTGGTTGTTATGCTCGCCATCCCGCTGATCCGGCGCAAGCTCGTTCCGGCGCGCCTCCCGGATCCCTTCATCCCGCGGCCCAAGCTGCTCGCGCTGCTCCAGCGCGGGCTAGACCCGTCGCGCCGGCTGACGCTGGTATGTGGCGGGCCGGGTTATGGCAAGAGCACGCTCGTGGCGGCCTACTTGCGCGAGGTCGAGGTGCCCTGGGCCTGGTACGCCCTGGACGACTCCGACGCCGACCTGGCGACCTTCTTGACCTACATGGCCGGGCTGGTGAAGCTGGTGGCGCCCCAGGCGAGCGACCGCGCGCTGGAGCTGGTGCGCTCCGCGCCCAACTTGGACGCCGTGCTGCAGACAGCCATCGGCCTGCTGGCCGAAGACCTGGCGGAAGCCGTGGAAGACGGCGCCGTGCTGGTGTTGGACGACTTCCACGTGGTCGCGCGCGTGCCGGGCATCCTCAAGGCCACGGAGTACCTGGCCCAATACCTGCCCGATAACTGCCAGCTGGTGCTGATCTCGCGTGAGACGCCGCAGCTGGCCTTGCCCCAGATGCGCGTACGCCAACAGCTGGTGGAACTGGGGGTCCGCGACCTGCGCTTCGGCGCCCAGGAGCTGCGCGACTTGCTGCAGCGCCTGAGCGGCGTCGTGTTGACCGATGCCGAGGCCCTGGAGCTGCTCGGCCATACAGATGGCTGGGTGGCCACGGTGATCCTGGCGGCGCAGGCCGTGAAGGTGGGCGGCGGCGAGGCGCGCGATTTGTTGCTGCGCGAGCTGGGCCAGCCTTCCGCGCTCTACGACTACCTGGCCCAGGAGGTCTTCCTGTGCCAGCCGCCCGCGGTCCAGGCCTTCTTGCTGCGCACCTCCCTGCTGCCCTTGCTCGACGCCGCCACCGCCCGCGAGGCCCTGGGCTTCGAGGACGCATCGGTGAGGATCCACGAGCTGGTGCAGGCCAACATGATCTTCCCGGCGGAGGGCGACCCCGGCGCCTTCGCCTACCACCCCAGCTTCCGGCGCTTCCTCCAGGCCCGGCTCGAAGCCAGCGAGCCACCGGCAGAGGTGGCGCGCCTGAGCGCGGCCCTCGGCGCCAGCTTGGCGGCGAGCCAGCCCGAGGAGGCCCTGGGCTTGTTGTTGCGCGGCAACGACCAGGCCGGCGCGCTGCGCCTCGTCAGCGGCATGGCGGAAGGCCTGATTGACAACAACCAGCTGGATCGCCTGCGCGCCGTGATCGAGCGCTTCGGCGAGGAGGCCCGCAGCGGCTCCTGGGTGCTGAGCTACTACATGGGCGAGGTGTTGCGTCTGTGGGGCGAGTTCGACCAGGCCATGGGCCTGTTCCAGCGCGCCGAGGCCCTGGCGCCTCCCGGCGAGCAACTGGGCCGGGCCCTGGCCCACCAGGCCGCCATCTGCCTGGGGCGCGGCGACGGGCGGGCCTTGGAGCTGCTGGCCCGCGCGGAGGCGGAGTTCTCGCCTGGCGACCTGTTGGGCCGCGCCTTCGCCGCCAACCTGCGCGGCGCCTGGGCGCTGGGGACGAACGATAGCCCGGCCGCCCTGGCCAGTTACGAGCAGGCCCTGGCCTGCTACCGTCAGCTGGCGGACCCGCTGGGACAGGCCAAGGTGCTGAACAACCTGGGCATGTGCTACACCCGCTTCGGCCAGTTCGAGGCGGCGATCGCCACCTACCGCGAGGCGATCGCCCAGTGCCAGGCGGCAGGCCGCGCGCCCTACCCCATGACCCATACCAACCTGAGCGCCATCTACGGCTACCAGGCGGACTTCCGGCTGGCCCTGGTGGAGGCCGAGCGCGCGTTGGAGCTGGCCCAGCTCCTGCGGTCGCGCCGCGACGGGCTCTACGCGGAGCTTGCGCTGGGCTTCGCCTACGCCGGGCTGGGCGACGTGCGCCGCGCCCAGGAGCACTACGAGCTGGCGCGCGACGGCGCGCTGCACATGCAGGACAAGGCCACGGCCGCGAAGGCCTGTTGCGGCCTCGCGGAGCTGGCGCTGGTCACGGGCGCGCCAGGCCGGGCCCAGGCGTTGGTGGACGAGGGCCTCTCGCTCACGGGCCTGCCGCTGGAGGACCCGCGCCAGGGCGACCTGGCCATCCTGCTGGGCCTGGTCCGGCTGGAGAACGGCGACCATGCGGGCGCCAGGGCGCTGCTGGACCGGCTCGAAGCCGAGATGGCCGCGCTGAAGTACCGCTACCGGCACGTTCAGGTGATTTACTACCAGGCCCGCCAGGCCCGCGCCGCCGGCGACGCCGCACGCGCGGACGAGCGGCAGCGCGAAGCCGACCGGCTCGCGGAGGCCTACGGCTACCGGCGCCAGGAGGCCACGGCGGCCCCTCAGCCCGTCACGCCGCAGGCCGTGGAGCCTGCGATCACGATCCGCTGCTTCGGCGAGCTGGAGGTGCGCGTGGGCGGCACGCCGGTGCCGTCGAAGGATTGGCGCGGCTTCAAGACCAAGCTGATCCTGGCCTACCTGTTGGGCCACCCGGAGGGCGTCGCCAAGGACCAGTTGACCGACTTCCTGTACGGCGAGATGGATACCACCCGCACGGCGATCCTGGTCTTGATTTCCCGCCTGCGCCACGCGCTAGAGCCCGCGCTCGACAAGCAGACCCCATCCCGCTTCGTCCAGTTCGTGGACGGGCGCTACCGCTTCAACGCGGCCCTGCCCTTCCAGCTGGACACCCAGGAGTTCGAGTACCGCTGCCGGCTGGGCGCCGACGCCAGCCTGGATATCGAGGCGCGGCGCGCTCATTGGCGCCAGGCCCTGGCGCTCTACCAGGGGCCATACCTGGCGGAGCTCACGGCGGAAGGGCCCTGGATCGCGATCGAACGGGAGCGCTTCCACCGCCTCGCGCAGGACGCCCACACGGCGATCGTGCGCTCCTACCTCGCGGCGGGCGATGACGCGGGCGCCCTGGAGGCGGCCGAGGCGAACCTGGCCTTCGACAGCTGTTGCGAGCTGGCGCACCAGGTCAAGATGAGCTGCCTGGCCCGCATGGGTCAGCGCGAGGGCGCGCTGCGGCATTACGCGATCATGAAACAGGTCTTCGAGCGCGAGCTCGGCGGCCCGCCCTCGGGAACTTCCCAGGCGCTTTACCAGTCCATCGCTCGGGGCCAGGATGCCCCCTTGCCCGAGGCGCTTCGCTAGGCGCGTTTGCCATGTCATCGGGGATGTCATCGCACCCGGGTACGATGGCCAGGTCCCCCCGAGCGAAGAGGATGGCGCGATGGCGCAGCAGCGAACCCACCGGCAACTGGCATGCACCCTGGCCCTGGCCGGGGCGTTGGCGGCGATAGGCTGCCAGCCCGAGGCCCCGCCGACGGCCCTGCGCACGGCGGTCGCGCCCACGCCTTCCGCGGAGGGAACGCTGGCGCCGATCGCCGCTAGCACGCCGGTTGGCGTCGTCGCCACGCTCCGGCCGGCCTCGGCCGCCCCCACCGCCTTGCCCACGTCGACGCCCTCCGCGCAACCTTCTGCCAGCGTCGACTCCGACCTCGCCCAGGACGACGAGGCCGCGGTGGAGAGCCTGCTGGATTCCGACGAGCTCAAGGGTTACCTTCCCAACGACTTGATCCACGACGGCGGCGTGATCCTATACCAGACGCTCGGCCTGGGCGCGGCCGCGCGTCAGAAGTTGGGCTGCGCCGGCCCCGCCGACCCGCCGGAGATCTGGAAGCGCCAGGGCGAGGGCGGCGACGGCCGCCAACTGCACGTGCGCAAGGTGGCGGGGCAACCTGGCGTGGCGATCGCGGAGATCAAGTACCCGGACCACGGCACCTTCGTCTACAAGGACGGCGGCACGGCGGTGCGCAAGAAGTTCGTGGAGACCTTCCGCCGGCAAATCCAGCTGGAGCGCACGGGCAAGCAGTGGCGGCCAACGGCGCTGTCGCCCATCACCGTGGAGTCTCAAGGCGGCAAGTCTGGGTTGGACTTGCAGGCCGTCAACGTCTTCCGGCCCGGCACCGCGTCGGCGGCGCTTTCGTTCGCCGCCGACGACCGCATGGTCTCGCTGAAAGACCCGTTGCCCGCATTCCAAGCCGGCAGCTCCGTGCGGGTGGAGGTGGAGGTGACGGACAAGCAGGCCTGCGACCTGTTCGTGTTCGCCTACCTGGTGGGCGGCAACGACCGTACCCGCCAGCGGCTGTTCGATGACGGCACCAACGGCGATCGCACCGCCGGCGATGGGCTCTACACGGGCACCTTCGTGATCCCGGCCACCCCGGGCGCGCGCCACCTGGCCGTGGACGTGCTGGAACCCACCGTCTTCACGCCGGGCGGGGTCTACCGCTCGAACGTGGTGGGCATGACCTTCCAGGTCGAGAAGTAGCTTAAGCTTGGTGCAGCGTCAGCTGGATTTGGAAGTACGTGACGTCGTCCGGCAACGCGTCCTTCAAGATCTTCGTGCTGGCGCGCCCGTGTCGCTCCGCGGCGGCCAACACGGCCGCGCGGGTCTCGTCCGAGAGGGCTTCGGAGACGTCGATTTCACCCAGGTCGACCAGGCTCAGGAGGTGGCCTTCGATCGTCGAGACGGACCGCAGCGTGCGCTCGGCAATGGTTTCGGGCGCCAGGCCGTCGCGGTAAAGCGCCGCGATTTCGGCGAGCATGCGCGCACGGCGCGCGTCGACCGGCGGCGGCTGGGTGGCCTGGGCCGAGGGTTCGGCGCTGCGCCGGGGCCGCGGCTTCTTCGCCAGGGGCTTCGGGGCGCCGCCCGGCACCAGATGGGGGTTCAGCTCGCGGAACGCCAGGATCGCGCCCAGGAACTCGTCGCCATGCCGCGTCAGCTTCTCCGGGCCGACGCCCTTGATGGCCAGGAACTGGTCGTAGCTGGCGGGCAGGTAGGCGGCCATCTCCTCCAGCGCCGCGTCGGGGAAGATCTTGTAGGCGGGCACGTCGGCTTCGCGCGCCTTCTTGGCCCGCAGCCCGCGCAGGGTCTCGAACAGGGCCGGGTGAGCGGCCCCGGCCTGCTCGCCCAGCAGGGCCCGGTCGGCCTGGTTGTTGCAGGCGTCGCAACGGCCGCAGGTGCCCGCCAGGGCCTCGCCGAAGTAGGCCAGGATCGCGTTGCGCCGGCAGACCCGCTCGTAAGCGAAAGCCACCATGCGCTCGAGCTTGCCCAACTCGCGCCCTTGCTTGGCCGCCAGGAAGGCCTCGTCCAGCTCCGCCAGCGGGTTGGCCACGCGCTTGACCACCCGCAACGAGCGCGTGCGGGCCGGCGGGGCGTAGTCGATCGCCTCTTTTTGGCGCAACGCGACCAAGGCATGGTTGAGCGCTTCGCGTGGCACGCCCAGGGCCTCCGCCCAAACGCCCAGCTCCGGGGTGGTGCCCGCCTTGGCCTGCGGGTCCGCGCGCAGGGCGTCCAGCACGGCTTGCTGCGCGGCGCTGCGTGGGGACTGGGCCGCCGGGTCCAGCAAGCGGACGTGGGCGATCGCCACGCCCTTCTTGCCGCGCTCGATCAGGCCCGCCCGCTCGAGCAGATTGAGGCAGGTGCCGATGGCCATGTCATGCGTCTTGGATGGCAACTGTCGGTTGATTGCCTCGTGTGAGAGGTAAATCTCCTCCTCCGTGCGGCCGGCCAGCACGTCGTAGACGCCGCGGATCGTGTCCGGCCGGGGGCAGGCGCCTTCGATGAAGAACTCCTGGAGGTAGCGGTCGGCCGGCGAGAACAGCAGCACGCAATAGGCCGCGTGGCCGTCGCGCCCGGCGCGGCCGGCCTCCTGGTAGTAGGCCTCCAGCGTGCCTGGCAGGTCGAAGTGGATCACGGCACGCACGTCCGGCTTGTCGATGCCCATGCCGAAGGCGTTGGTGGCCACCACCACCCGCGCCTGGCCGGTCATGAACTGGTCCTGGGCGTAGGCCCGGTCGTCATCGCGCAGGCCGGCATGGTAGGCGACCGCGTCCACGCCGAGCGCCGTCAGGTGGTCCGTCACGGCCTCCACGTTGCGCCGGGTGGCCGCATAGACGACCGCGCTGCCCGCCACCTTGCCCAACACCTCGCCCAGCTTGGCGAGCTTCTGCTCGTCGCTCGGGGCGTAGCGCACCACGTAGCGGAGGTTGGGGCGGTCGAAGCCGGAGACCACCACCAGGGGATCCACCAGGCCCAGCTGCGCGACGATGTCTTGGCGTACTTCGGGGGTGGCAGTGGCGGTGGCGGCCAGGACGGGTGGATGCTGGCACGCGGCGATCGCCGCGCCCAAGCGCAGGTAGTCCGGCCGGAAGTCGTGCCCCCACTGGGACAGGCAGTGGGCCTCGTCGATCGCCAAAAGGGACACCTGGGTGCGCGCGAGGCCTTCCAGGAAGGCCCGGTGGCGGAACCGCTCGGGCGCCACGTAGACCAGCCGGTAGCCGCCGCGCGCCATCTGATCGATGCGGTGGGTCTGTTCCTCCGGGTCGAGGCTGCTGTTGATGAAGGTGGCCGGGATCCCGCGCCCGGCCAGGGCGTCGACCTGGTCCTTCATGAGGGCGATCAGCGGCGAGACCACTAGGGTGACGCCGGGCAGCAACAGGGCCGGCAGCTGGTAACACAGCGACTTGCCGCGTCCGGTCGGCATCACGGCGAGGGTCGAGCGGCCCGCCAGCAGCGAATCGATCACGTCGCGCTGGCCTTCGCGGAAGGTCCCCAGGCCGAAATGGCGCTGCAGCTCGGCTTCCAGGGAGGGTGGCGCTAGGGTCTCGATGGGCAAGGGCTCGGGCTCGAACAAGGGATCGAGATTATTGTAAACCCCAGGGCCGCCGTTGCCCAGTAGGCCGCCAGCAGTTAACGTGCGGGACGTTGGCGGCTTAGGGGATCCGATCCGCGACGGAGCTCTGGGAGCTGGTCACGGTATCGGTGGAGATCGAGGCCTCCGCGCCGTTCAAGGTGATGCCGTTGGCCGTGAAGGTCAGCACCTGGCTCTCGAGCGGCCGCAGCGTGATCTTGCGGGCCTGCATGTTGCCGGACTCGTGGCCGCCGGCCGTGAACGTGACGCTCAGGCGCCCGCTCAGCGTACGGTTGGTAGGGTTCGTCACCTCGACGCGCGCCGTCAGGCCGCCCAGGCCCAGCAAGCCGTTCTTTTTGACGTCCTTCACGTAGGCGTTGAGCACGCTGGCCTCGGTCGCGATCACGACGGGGGGCAAGGTGGGGCCGGTGGAAGGCACGGGCGAGGCCGACCCGTAGGTCGAGCCGTAGCTGGATCCGTAGCTAGAGTCGTAGCTGGAGCTGGTCGAGCCATAGGTCGAGCTGCTGTAGCTGGAGTCGTAAGTCGAGCTGGTCGAGCCGTAGGACGAGGAGGTGCCGCTGTAGCTGCTGCCGTAGGTCGAGCCGTACGCGCCGGTGGTGCCGTAGCCGCTGATCGGGTTGCCATACTGGTCGTACTGGACGCCGTACGGGTCGACGCCACACGCGCTCAATGCCCCGACCGCAAGGGTCGCCAAGATGGCCTTCTTGGTAAGCAGGGAACGGACCATGGACCTCTCTCCAGGAATTAACTCGAGATTATT
>JAQBPE010000334.1 GCA_028287685.1 Cyanobacteria bacterium RYN_339
ACGATCTACGTGGCGGACACGGGCAAGCACAAGGTCCGCAAGCACGAGGGCGGCGTGCCGAAGCTCCACTGAAAAGCTAGGGAAGGGCGAGCGTGGCCCGGGGATAGATGAACATGATCAAGAGCTCCGAGCCGACGTCAACGACGATACGAACGGACGACTCGATTTTGACACCTTGCGCTACGATCGTAGGAAAAACCGCCACTATGGTCTTTCCTACGAGGCTGTCGCCCTCCAAGGGAGCCCCTTCATAGGTGGCAACCAGCGCAACGTTTCCGGCAGGCATGGTGATCCTGGCGCAAGCATCGTTGAATCCAAGCATGCACTCGGAAGGCGAGACTTCTACAAACGCAACGGTCTTGCCTGGCAAGTAATCCCATCGATAGAGCAATAGAAGGCCATCAAGGCTCCTTGCTTCAAATTCGTATCCCGAAGCAACCCGCATCAATTGGTCGGAGATCTCGGTCCAAGTTGTTCCTTCGATGTCGTCACACAATGCGCTTACGGCAGCCCTGGCATTGGCAATGGTCAGGCTCTCCAGGATGATGTATCCGCGCAGGACGGCGTGTGCACCGCCATCCGGCCGCTGATTCCATGGCAGCGGCTCCGTGGCCAAGGCGCCGACGGTGCAGAAGGTGAAGTAGAAATCGTCTTCAGCTTCGTCGTCCTGGTCAGTTCCAATGCCAGCTCGCAATTGGATGATGCGGTCGCGGCTTTCGAACTCGGTCCACCATGGACTTTGCGGCAACGGCTGGGAGAAAGACCTAAGCCGTGCCTTCATCGCTACCGAAGCCTCCGCCGCCTGGGGTTTCCACCTCGAAGGCATCACCCACCGCCATCTCCACGCGGGCCTTGCCTGGCAAGGCTTTTCGCGTACCATCCGACCGCACCACGAAGTTGCGTCCACATTGGCCAGCGGAGCCGCCGTCCAGGCCAAAGGGCCGGACCTCCCGGCGGCCGGACAGGATCGAAACGGTCATGGGCGCCAGGAAGCGCAACCGGCGCACGACCCCATCGCCTCCACGCCAGCGGCCCGCGCCACCGCTGTCCGTACGCACGCGGAACTCCTCCACCCGCACCGGGTAGCGCAGCTCCAACACCTCGGGGTCCGTCAGCCGCGAGTTGGTCATATGGGTCTGCAGCGCGGACGCGCCGTCGAAGCCATTGCCAGCTCCCATGCCGCCGCAGATCGTCTCGTAGTATTGCTGCTTGGCGTCGCCGAAGGTGAGGTTATTCATGGTGCCCTGCGAGGCGGCCAGCACGCCCAGGGCGCCGTAAAGGGCATCGCAGATGGCCTGGCTGACCTCCACGTTGCCGGCCACCACGGCGGCGGGCGGCTGTGGGTCTAGCATGGAGCAGGGGGGAATGCGCAGCGCCAGCGGCCGAAGGCAGCCGGCGTTGAGCGGCACGTCCTCGGCCACCAACGTGCGAAAGACGTACATCGCCGCGGCGCGCACGATCGCGCGGGGCGCGTTGAAGTTGCCCGGGTGTTGGTCGGAGGTGCCCGTGAAGTCCAAATCGGCGGTCCCGGTGATCGGGTCGATCGTCACGGCAACGCGGATCTGGCGGCCGTCATCGAAGGGCACGGTGAAGGCGCCCCGGGCGGGTTCGAGCAGGGCCTTGATGGCGCGCCGGACGGCCGCCTCCGAGACCGCTTGCAGGTCCGCCATCGCGCGCGCCAGGGTGTCCGCGCCGTGCTCGGCGATCGCCGCGCGCAGCTCGCCCGCCCCGCGCGCATTGGCGGCGACCTGGGCACGCAGGTCCGCCACGTTCTGGTCCGGGTTCCGTGCCGGGTAGGGGCCGGCCGCCAGTGCGGCGCGCAGCCCGGCCTCGTCGAAGCGCTCGGCCGCGACCAGCGGGAAGGCCTCGAACAGGATGCCCTCCTGGGCGATGTTCGTGCTGTCCGGCGGCATCGACCCGGGCGTGAGGCCCCCCAGGTCCGCGTGGTGGCCGCGCGCGGCCACGAAGAAGCGCAGCTCGCCGGCTTCGTCGAAGACGGGCGAGACCAGCGTGAGGTCCGGCAGGTGGGTGCCGCCCTTGTAAGGCGAGTTCACCAGCCAGGCGCAGCCGGGCGTCCAGCGAACCGCGGGGTTCGCCATCAGGGCCTGCACGCTGGCGTCCATGCTGCCCAGGTGCACCGGGATGTGCGGCGCGTTGGCCACCAGCTCGCCGTCGGCGTCGAAGACGGCGCAGCTAAAGTCCAGGCGTTCCTTGATGTTTACGGATTGGCTGCATTGCTGGAGCGTCACGCCCATTTGCTCGGCGATCGCCCGGAACAGGTGGTTGAACAGCTCCAAGCGCGCCGCTTGCACGGTCGCCCGCCGCGCGCCGCCGCCATGTGCCAGCACCAGCAGCCCATCCGCCGCCATGGTGGCGGTCCACCTGGGCTCCACCACCGTGGTGCCGGTGGCTTCGAGTATCAACGCCGGCCCTGCGACGGCCTGTCCCGCGGCCAGAGCCTCGCGCCGGTAGACGGGGGCGTCGTGCCAGTTGCCGGCCGTGTACAGGCCCACGCTCGCTTCGGGGCTACCCGGCGAGGCCGGAAGCTCGAAGCGCCCTTCCGGCGACGGGTCGCGCCCCTCCGCCTCCACGACGGCCGCCTCCACCACCAGCGCTGCTTCCGGCATGGTGAAGCCGAAACGCTGCCGGTGGGCGGCCTCGAAGGCGGCCTGGACATCGCCCGCGGCCTCGACGGCCAGCGGGGTGTCGGTGCCGGCGTAGCGCACCAACAGGCGGCGGGCCACCTGCACGCGCTCGCCGTCGAAGCCCTGGGCGGCCAGCTCCTGGCGGGCCGCGGCCTCCAGCTCCGCCAGCCGGAGATCGATGGCGCCCGATGCGTCCAACCCCACCTCCAGCGAGCCCTCCTTCAGGGCCCGCCAGCTCGCCAGGCCCATGCCATAGGCGGAGAGCACGCCCGCGAACGGGTGGATCAGCACCTCTTGCATGCCCAGGCGCTCCGCGATCAAGCAGGCATGCTGCCCGCCGGCCGCCCCGAAGCTCACCAGCGGGTAGCCGGCCACGTCGTGGCCACGTTCGAGCGAGACCTTGCGGATGGCGCCGGCCATCGCCTCCACGGCCACGTCCAGGAAGCCGGCCGCCAGCTCGGCCGGCGGCAAGCCTAGCTGCAGCCCCAGCGCGGCGAAGCCTTCGGCCACCGCCTCGGCATCGAGGGGCTGGTCGCCGACCGGCCCGAACACCGCCGGGAAGAAGCGCGGTTGGAGCTTGCCCACCATCACGTTGGCGTCCGTCACCGTGAGCGGCCCGCCGCGCCGGTAGCAACGTGGGCCGGGGTCGGCGCCCGCGGAGACGGGCCCCACGCGGAGGCGGCCGTCCACCACGGCGAGGACGGAACCGCCGCCGGCCGCCACCGTGTGGATGGCCAACATGGGCACGCGCAGGCGCACGCCCGCCACTTCCGTCTCGAACTCGCGCTCCAGCACGCCGGCGTAGTGGGCCACGTCCGTCGAGGTGCCGCCCATGTCGAAGGTGATCGCGCGCGACCGCCCCGCCCGCTCGGCCACCCGGGCGGCGCCCACCAGGCCGCCCGCCGGGCCGGACAGCACGGCATCTTTGCCAGCGAACCGTGCGGCGTCGACCAGGCCGCCGTGGCTCTGCATGAAGCTCAGGCGCGCCCCGCCGAAATCCAGGCCGGCGATGTAGCGCTTCAGCACGGGGGACAGGTAGGCGTCTGCCACCGCGGTGTCCCCGCGCCCGACCAGCTTGATCAGGGGGCTCACGGCATGCGACGGGCTGACCTGGGTGAAGCCCACCTGGCGCGCCAGCTCGGCCACGGCGGCCTCATGCGCCGGGAACCGGTCGGCATGCATGAACGCAATCGCGCAAGAGCGAAGGCCCGCATGGTACGCGGCTTCCAGGCCCGGGCGAACCGACGCGATCGCCAGCGCCTGCACCACGGCGCCGTCGGCACCGACGCGTTCATCCACTTCCAACACGCGCGCATACAACAACGCCGGCTCGGGTTGCCGGAGCCCGAACAGCTCGCGGCGTGCCTGGTAGCCGATGCGCAGGGCGTCCGCGAAGCCGCGCGTCGTGACGTAGAGCGTGGGCTCGCCGCGGCGCTCCAGCAACGCGTTGGTCGCGACCGTGGTGCCCATCTTGACCGCGTCGACGATCGCACCGCCGGCCAGCTCGCGCACGCCCTCGACGGCGGCGTCGGCATAGCGCTCGGGGTTCACGGAGAGCAGCTTGCGCGCCACCAGCGTGCCGTCTGGGCGCCGCGCCACGATGTCCGTGAAGGTGCCGCCGCGGTCGATCCAGAATTGCCAATTCATAGGGCCGAGTATACAGTGTTGCGCATGCCCAATGACTTCGAAATCAAGATCCTGGCCCCGCGCTTCGCGCTCGCCCAGACAAGCCACACCACCCGCCCGGAGATCGGCGCCACGCTTGGTCGCATCTTCCCGGCCGTGATGGAGCGCCTTACGCAGCTCGGCGTGCGGCCCACGGGGGCGCCCTATGCGCGCTACCTCACGATGTCCGAGCAGGGCTTCGACCTGGAAGGCGGCCTGCCCGTAGACCAGCCCGTGGCGGCCGGCGATGGCTTCCTGGCCGTCGAGCTGCCCGGCGGCACGTTCGGCTTCACGATCCATGAGGGCCCCTACGAGGGCCTGCCCGCGGCCCACGAGGCGCTGGGCGCCTGGCTGCAAGCGGATGGCTGGTTGCCGGCGGGCGCGCCGTGGGAAAGCTACGTGACGGACCCGGCCGACGACCCGGACGCCACGACCTGGAAGACCGAGATTTTCATGCCCGTCAGGCGGCCCTAGACCGATGCACGCACGGCTTATCCAAAACCACAATGTTTGAACCAGCCGTTCAGGTCTTTTAAGGTAACGAGGTCCAG
>JAQBPE010000339.1 GCA_028287685.1 Cyanobacteria bacterium RYN_339
TCGGACTTCCTGGCCAACATGAGCCACGAACTGCTGACGCCGCTGAACTTCATCGTGGGCTTCGGCTCCTCGCTGGAAGATGGGCTGCAAGGCCCGCTCAACGCGGCCCAGCAGGCCACGGTGGGCAAGATGTTGGCGGGCGCGGATAGGCTGACGCGCATGGTCCGCAACACCCTCGATTACACCCAACTCCAGGCCGGGAAGCTCGTCGTGCGGCCCAACGCGGTGGACTACGCGGGGATGGTGCGACAGGTCGCGGTGGACGCCCGGTTGGCGCTGGACGTGCGGGGCCAGGAATTGACGCTGGATGTGCCGACGGAGCTGCCGCCGGTGCAGGCGGACGAGCACCGGCTGCGACAGGTGCTCGACGAGCTGCTGGACAACGCCAGCCGCTTCTCGCCGGACGGCGCGGTGCTGCGGCTGACCGTGCTGGCCGGCCCGGACCTGGTAACGACGGAGGTGGCCGATCCGGGCGAGGGCATCCCGGCGGAAGCGCTGCCTCTTCTGTTCACGCCGTTCTACCAGGTCAACTCCACGCGCACGCGGGGCCACACCGGCATGGGGCTGGGGCTCGCGATTGCTTTCCACCTGGTTGCGAAGATGAAGGGCTCGATGTTGGTCAGCTCGCAACCCAACGTCGGCACCACCATCCGCTTCTCGCTGCCGCGCGCGGTCGGCGTGCCGGAGCCCGAGGCGTCCCGATACAATCAAGGCGAGCGGTCTTAGCCTGCCGTGTCCGGCCTGCTAGCGGAGCATTGCCAGGCTGCTTGAATATGGCATCATGGGGGAGCCAACCCACCTCCGGAGGTCCCCCTTGCGCGCCCGCCTTGCTCCCCTCACAGCCCTGCTGCTGGTGGCTTGCGCCCCCGGCGGTCCCACCCCCTCTCCAAGCGGCACGCCGTACGTGCTGGTGACGGCCACGCCGGACCCAACCCCCGTGCCAACGCCGCAGCCGTCGCCGGTGACGGCGCAGTTCGGCTTCAGCACGTTCACGGCCAGCGTCGACGGCAAACCCGTGCAGATCACGCCGCAGGCGTTCCGCTCGCTGGAAGGCGATACGGAGAACGTCCTGATCGGCATCCAGCCCGGTGGCGCCCTGCTGCCGAAGGGCGCCTACCAGCTCAAGCTGGTGCTGGACGGCCGCGGGCAAAGCCCGGTCGACCCGGCCTTCAAGGAAAGCCAGCTGCGGGGCGGCTTCAGCCTGATCGTGGGCAACGGCACGGATGCGCCTGACCAGTTCGGCTCCGCCGAGAACCCGGAAGACAAGCACTTCACGCTCAAGCCCGCCTCGGTCTCCTTGCACTTCAAGGGCAAGGTCGTGCCATTCCTGGGAGGCGCCACCCACGCGGTAGAAGTCACCATCACGGACTTCCCGATCAAGTAAGGCGGCGGGTCCGTCGAAGTAAGGGGGCTCCGGCATAGCGCATCTTACATGGATAACCTCGGGTATACGAAGATTGCATAGACGATTCTTAGGCAGGATTTAAACTGCCCGAGAGCCCGGGATAGCAACTCCGGCGGGGATTCGCGGACAACCCTTCCATCGCGTCGACCGATGGAGGAAAGAGCCGCATGCACGTCTGCCGCCCCGCCGGAGCTCCTTCGAGCGGCTTCAACCGCACCTCGTCGATGGGCTTGCCCTCGTCGCAGGCGCCCGAGGCGAAGCCGCACCACCACCACTGCCATGGCCACCGGCACCCGAAGCCGGACAGCAACGGCGTGCGGGACGGCGTCTTCGCGGCCTGAAGCTTGAAGGGGGGCCAACCGGCCCCCTTTTCTATTTCGCCCCGAAAATCGCGTCCACGATCGCCCCTGCCCCGTCCCAGGCATGCGCCTCGACCGGCTGTTGGCGGTAGGCCTTCGGCCCCTGCTCGAACGCGTGGTAATGGTTGCTGTTGTACAACCACTCCCGCGCCTGCGCGTTCAGGGGGTTGTGCGGCGCGATCTTCCCCGCCTTCATCGCGGTATAGCGCTGGTGCTGCAGCGCATGCAACTGCTCGTGGATCACCGTGTCCACCAGCTCGCGCGGTTCCCGATCCGCGAGCCCCCAGGCGCCCAACGTGATGGTCCGCGCATCCCCGTCGTAGGCGCCGTAATCCCCCTTCGCCATAGTCCGGTCCAGCGTCATCGGCGCCGGCGTGAAGTGGTACACCTGCCCTTCCAGCGCGGCGATCCGGCGCAGGACCGCCAGCTTCTGCGCCTCCGTCCGGCTGCCCCAGTCTTGGAGCGCCGCCATGATCGTGGCATCGGCCTTGATCTCCCCGACCACCATGCGCTGCTGGTTGGCCTCCAGCGACGTGAGGTCGAGGCGCTGCTTGTCCGTCAACTTGGGCTTGTCGCCCTTCAGCTTCAAATCGTCGTTGACCGGCAGCGGCGTGGTCGCGGGGGCCAACATGCAGCGGTCCGACAGCTCCAGCGTGTCTGACAACACCACCGGCCGCGACTGCACCCGCTGCAAGACCGTCGCGGGGCGGCGAGCGGTGGGCGGCTGGTTGGAAACGGCGTACAGCATGGTCAGGTTGTCGGCCCCAAGCCGCATTTGCCGGTAAGATCCCCTTGAAACCTGCCTAAAGGCTGGATTAACCAAATACCCATCGCCGAAACTTAACGCAATATTCACAGCGCCTTGGCGATAACTCCCCCATGCGGAAGCTGTGTGCGTTCTTGGTGGCGATGGCCCTGGCGGGCTGCGGGCATTTGGCCCCCGCGACGGTGGTCAAGCCGCTCGCGTCGAAGGCCACCGGCGCCGCGCGGACGACGGGCATCCCGCGCTTCGTGGCCCGCAACGCCTACTACCGCGTGGACGCGCGGGTGGGCATCCAGCTCGCGGACCTCGATGCGGACATCACGCAGCACGGCGTGGGCGCCTTCGTGCCCGGCGACAAGGCCGCCTTCGACATCGACGTCCACCACGTCGACGCCACCATCTCCGCCTCATCGCTCGAAGCGCTGGTGGGCACCTACGTCTTCGGCGACGAGGGTGCGCCGGTCAAGGACGTGAAGGTCAGCGTGAAGGGCGATCGCCTCGTGCTGGCCGGCAAGCTCAAGAAGGTCATCTGGGTGCCGTTCTCTTGCGAAGGCGGCGTGGCGCCGATGGCCGACGGCCGCATCCGCTTCACCCCCACCAACGTGACGGCCGCCGGCGTGCGCGTCGACGGCTTGATGCAGCTGGTCGGGCTGGAAATCGCCAAGGTCTTCGAGCTGCGCAAGGACAAGGGCATCACGATCGCGGGCAACGACTTCGTGCTCGACGTGGCCGGCATGATCCCGCCGCCGCGCATGACCGGCCGTGTGACCGCCGCCGCCATCGCCAACGGCGCCCTGGCGCTGACGCTCGACAACGGGACGCCGCGCCCGGCCTTGCCGCTGCCCGTGCCGGGCGCGCGCAACTACCTCGCCATCTGGGGCGGCAACGTCCGCCTGGGCTCCGCCACGCTGGCGGACGCCAAGGTCCAGGTCCTCGACGCGGACCCCTCGGACCCGCTGACCTTCGCGCTCGAACGCTTCGCCGACGCGCTCGAGGCCGGCACGGTCGATCTGTTGCGCGACGGCGGCGTGATCGCCTACATCCCGGACCTCCGGCGCTACGACCAGCCGCTGGGCCGCTTCACGCCCCCGAGCCTGCCCGTCCCCGGCATCCCGGCTCAGGCCCCCGCGGGCACGATCCGCTAGAACAGGAAGTTGAAGCCCTGGAGGACCTGGGTCTTCAAGCTGTCAAGCGGGTCCTGGTAGACCTGCTTGCGGGCGTCGAACGACCTGCCATCGGCCCAATCGGGAAGCGCGACGCGGGCCATGAAGTCGTTCACGGCCGCGGCGTCGTCGATCACCGTGATGTTCTCGTGGTTCGTCTCGTAGCTGCGCGTGTCGCCATTGGCGGAGCCGACGGAGAGCAGCTGGCGGTCCACCACCATGGCCTTCATATGGCTGAAGCGAGAGAGCGCGCGATCGCCCTCGTGGCCACCGCCGAACATGCGCACCTCCACGCCGGCCGCGGCCAGCCGCCGGGCGTTGTCCGGGTTCAGCAGGGCGTAGACGTCACCGCCGGTGGAGCCCTCGTTGACGCTGGGGAGCAGCACCTTCACGGAGAGCTGGGGGTTTCGGCGCTTGGCCGCGATCAGGTCGTCGATCAGCGTGGCGTCCGACAGGTAGGGCACCACCAGCATGATCTCGCGCTTGGCCTCGGCGATCATGGTGCGGTGGGTTCGGCGCAGCGAGAACTCCCCGGAATCCGGATCCGTGATGAAGGTCTGCACCTTGGCGGTGCCCGTGGGGTGCGGGTGCGTCTCCGGGTAGGCGTCCGGAGGGTGGCCGCCGTTCTGCACCCAGTCCTGGAAGAAGGCCACGATCGCGCGGGAGGTCTCCTCGCCCTCGATCGTCACCAGCAGGTCATGCCAGCCGTTCTGGCGCACGCCCTTGGCGTCGGTATAAGCCGCGCCCAGGTACTCGTCGCCGATGTTGCGGCCGCCGGTCAGGAACTTGTCCCCGTCCTGGATATAGAGCTTGCGGTGCGACAGCGGCGAGATGCGGCCGTCGTTGAGGTAGCCGGGGTGGAACACCTGTACATCCACGCCGATCGCCTGCAGCTTGCGCACCACGGCCTCGTCGCCCGCGCGGTCCTGCATGCCGTTCCAGTCGATGATCACCTTGGCGTCGAAGGGCCGGCCCTGCGCCTTGGCCTGGCGGATGCGCGCCGCGAGCGCCTGGATCACGGCGTTCCCGGCCTGATCGTCATGCCACTCGAAGGTCTGGATGAAGAACGATTGCTTTGCCTCCGCGATCGCCCCCAGCAGGGCCTGACGCGACTCCGCCGCCGACACATGGAGCGTCAGCTGGTTGCGCGTGGTCGGGTCCGTGAACACCCGCGTTTGTATGCGGTGCAAGCCATCCGACGGCGCAGCCGAAGCCAGCCGAGCGCCGGCTTGCGGGAGCCGGCCGACTGCCCGGATGCGGGGCGCCGGCGTGGAGCCGATAGGACGGTCGTTCTCGATCATGCTCCCATCGTAGCCAAGCAGGCCCCGGATGTCGGCAAAGCTGGGAGAAAGGCCTCGTTAAGAAAGTGCCACGATCGCCAACAGGTCGTCCAGGAACGAGCCGGACAGCGACGCCTCGGCGCCATCGATCGCCTGGCCCACCACGTCCAGCTTGTGGGCCAGCAACTGCTCCACCTCCTCGTCGATCGTGCCCACCGCCGAGAGGTACGTGATGGTGACGGCCGTGCGCTGGCCGATGCGGCAGGGCCGGTCCTCGGCCTGCAAGTGGTCGGCCGGCACGAAGCTGTAATCCGTGAAGATCACCTGCTGCGCCGCCGTCAACGTGATGCCCACGCCCGCGGCCTTCAGGTTGCCCACGAAGACGCCCACCGCCGGGTCCTCCTGGAAGGCCGCCACGGAGGCCTCGCGCGCCTTGGCGCCCATCCGGCCGGTCACGCGCACGGCCTGGGCCCCGAAGCGCGCCAGGAACGCGTCCACCACGGCCTGGTAGCCGCTGAAGACGATCACCTTCTCGCCCTGGGCCAGCACGTCCTCTACCAGGGCCAGGGCCGCGGGGATCTTGGCGATCGCCGCCGCATGCCGCAGCTTGGCGATCTCCACCAGCAGCGCCCGCTTGCCCAGCCGGCGCTTCTTCTTCCGCCGCGCCGCGTAGTCCAGCCACACCCGCCGGTAGGCGGCGAGGTCCACCTCCACCGGCATGTAGGTGCGCAGCTTGGGCGGGAGGTCCAGCACCTCCTCCTTCACGCGCCGCAACAACACGCCAGCCAGGCGCTCGTGCAGCTCGTCCAGGTGCGACGCGCCCTTGAGGTCCCAGCCGAAGCCGGTGAAGAAGGCCGCGCAGTAGCGCCCGGCGAAGGCCATGAGGTCGTCGCCCAGGGGGTGCTCGAGGGCCTGCAGCAAGGGGAAGAGGTCCAGCGGCCGGCTCGTGATCGGCGTGCCCGTCAGCAGGAAGACCCGGTCCGCCTGGGCCAACACGCCGCGCACGCGGCCGGCCGGCAGGCCGCGCTTGCCGTCTCCCCCCACCAGCAGGCGGGTGCGCTGGGAGGTGCGGTTCTTGATGTAGTGCGCCTCGTCCAGGATCGCGACGCCCCAATGGCGGGCCAACAGGGCCTTGTGGTGGCGCTTGACCAGGTCGTAGCTCATGATCGTCCAGCGCGCGGCCCCCAGGCCCTTCGCGTCCACCACGTGCAGGTCCGGCGCGCCCAGGGCCATGCGCAGCTCGCGCGCCCAGTTGAGCTTCAGGCCCGCCGGGCAGACCACCAGCACGCGCCCGCCCAGCGCGTCCGCGGCGACGATGGCCTGGCGCGTCTTGCCCAGCCCCATCTCGTCCGCCAGGATCACGCCGCGGCCGGCGCCCAGCAAGAAGGCCGCGCCTTCCTCTTGGTGCCGGAAGAGGCCGGGATAGCGCTCGGCCAGCGTGGGCACGGCGTCTTCATAGACGCGGCGCCACGACGCTTGCAAGGCCGCCGTGCGTGCGAGCGCGTCCCGGCTGGCGTCGCGCAGGGGCGCGAGCTCGTCCCAGGGCGCCCCGGCGCCTTCCAGGGCGGCCAGCAAGTCGGGAGCCAGGCCGGTCGGCACGCTCCAGACCTTCGTGGCCGGGTCGAAGCGCCGCCGCCGCAGGCGCTTGATCGCCTCGACCCAGGTGGGTCGGAACGGGAACGAGACGTGGATTTCGTCGGGGTCGAACTGGAAGCTGGGCACTACGAGCGCATCATACCCGTTGGTCGGCCAACTCCCGCGCTTCCCAGGCTTCCAGCGGCAGGTCCACGCAGAAGCGGGCCCCGGCGCCCAGCTCGCTCTCGACCCGCAGCGTGCCGCCGTGGCCCTGCTCCACGATCGCCTTGGTGATGGCGAGACCGAGCCCCAGGCCGCCCACCTTGCGCTTGGTGGAGCCATCCACCTGGAAGTACTTCTCGAAGACCTGCGCGTGGTGCGCCGGCGCGATGCCGATGCCGGTGTCGTGCACCTCCACGAAGGCGCGGCCCCCCCGCCTGCCAACCCGCACCGTGACCTGGCCGCCAGCCGGCGTGAACTTCTTGGCGTTGACGAGGAGGTTGGAAATCACCTGGTGCAGCCGCGCGCCATCCGCCTCGATCGGGATGGGGGCTTCCGCCCCTTCCAGCATGAGGGCGATGCCCTTGCCGGCATAGTCCTTCTCGAGCGCCTGGGTAGCCTGGCGCGCCAGCTGCGCCAGGTCCTCGGCTTCCAGTTCACAGGTCATCAGCCCGGACTCGACGCGCGAGTAGTCCACCAAGTCCCGTACCAGCCGGTTCAGCAGCTCGGCTTGGCCGTCGACGATGTCCAGCAGCTCCAGTTGCTTGGCCGACAACGTGCTGTCGTCCGTGCGCGCCACCAGGAAGGCGGCGGTCTTGATCGCGTTGAGCGGCGTGCGCAGCTCGTGGCTCATGGTGTGGATGAAGGTGTTGCTGCGATCCACGTCCGCGACCAGCTCGTCCTTGCTGGTGCGCAGGTCGCGCGCCGTCTGTTCCACCACGAACAGCGCCATGCCCATGCCCACGAGCATGTTGAGCAGGCCGGACACCAGGTAGCCCACCCAGGCGTAGGGCGTGGGGGTGAGCACGGGGTAGGTGAAGATCCAAAGCCCGGTGACGATCATGGGCCAGCCCAGCCAGAAGCGGTTGTCCGCGTTGGCATGGCGCCGGTCGAAGCGGATCAGGCGCCAGCCGAGCCAGACGTGGATCGCCGAGAAGGCCAGCACGTGCGGCGCGAAGTACACGAGGAACGGCTTGCCCATGGCCAGCCATGGGATTGCCGGCAGGGTGGCGCCGACCAACCAGGCCAGGTAGCCGCGAAGCCGCAGGCGGCCCCCCTCCATCATGACGCCGGTCTGCACCAGCATCCAGCTCATGGTGGTGATCAAGGCGACTTGCACCACGAGGAAGGTCATGTTGCTCGTCAAGGCGGGCGGGGCCAGCTCGCAGGCCAGCACACCCACGCCCGCCACGTAGGCGTATAGCCAGGGCCGGAAGAAGGCGCTTTGGTACCTGGAGGCCAGCCACAGGGACACGATCAAGACCGTCATCCCGCCGCTGAAGTTGTAGAGCTTGGCGAGGTCAAGCAGGGTCATCGGAAACCGTCATTCACATCACACGTCCAGCTCCCAGGTTATCAAGTCTGGCACCTGACCAGCCGTGTCTCATGCACGGAACGAACCAAGCAAGCATCTCGTCAAGACCTGGCGTCCCAACCAGCACAGGAGGAGGCAGCTATGCGCAAACATTCCGACTTCGTGGATCTCTCGTTCGCCATGTTCAACGAGTCCGCCCGCCGAGGGATCATGTACCACACGGCGGACGATGCTCCCCTGGACGGTCGCCTGATCGGCGTGGACGGCAACACCTGGGTCAACTTCGGCTCGTGCAGCTACTTAGGCCTGGAGACGGATCTGCGCCTGAAGCAGGGCGTGATCGACGCCGTCATGCGCTACGGCAGCCAGTTCTCCTCCAGCCGGGCCATGGTCTCCGCGCCCCCCTACGCGGCGCTGGAAGAGGCACTGGGCACGCTGTTCGGCACGCCCGTGCTGATGTGCCCCAACACCTCGCTCGGCCACATCGCGGCGATCCCGGTGTTGATCCACGAAGACGACTTGATCGTGCTGGACCAACAGGTCCACTGGAGCGTCCAGACCGCCGTGACCCAGGCCAAGGCCCATGGCACCCAGGTCGAGCTGATCCGCCACAACCGCATGGACCAGCTGGAGGAGCTGATCGTGCGGCACCGCCATCGGGTCAAGAAGATCTGGTACCTGGCGGACGGCCTCTACAGCATGTACGGCGACTTCCCGCCCCTGGAGGCCCTGGCCGCCCTCCAGGCGAAGTACGAACAGCTGCACCTGTACTTCGACGACGCCCACGCCATGAGCTGGTGCGGCCCGCTCGGCCGCGGGCACGTGCTGGGCCACATGCCCCTCCACGATCGCATGGTCGTCGCCACCTCGCTCAACAAGGCCTTCGCCAGCGCCGGGGGCGTGCTGTTGATGACCGACGACCTCATGCGGCGCCAGCTGCGCGTGGTGGGCGGGCCGCTGATTTACTCTGGCCCGATCCAGCCGCCCATGCTGGGCGCCGCCTTGGCCTCGGCCCGGATCCACCTATCCGACGAGCTGCCCGGGCTGCAAGCCGAGCTGGCGGAACGGATCGCCTACACCAACGGCCTGATGCGCGACCTTGGCGTGCCCGTGGTGGCGGAGTCGCAGGCGCCCATCCGCTTCGTTTGCACCGGCCTGCCGCGCGTCACCTACAACATGGTGGAGCGGCTCCAGCGCGAGGGGTTCTACCTGAACGTCGCGACCTTCCCGGTGGTGCCGATGAAGCGGTCGGGGCTGCGCTTCACGATCACGCGCCACCACCGCTTCGAGGATTTGCGGGGGTTGGTGGAGGCGATCGCCCACCACCTGCCGCTGGCCCTGGCCCAGGAAGGCAGCTCGCTGGAGGAGGTCTTCCAGGCCTTCGACCTGGCGCCGCCCGCCGCCCTGACGGTCGCGACCTATGCCGTGGACGCGCCCGTGCTGCACCTGGATCGCTATGACACGATCGACCAGGTCGACCCCGCGCTCTGGGACCGCCTGCTGGGCGCCAACGGCTCCTTTACGGTCGAGGGTCTGCGGCTGCTGGAGCGCACGTTCCAGGGCCAGCCGCTGCCCGAGAACAACTGGCGCTTCCGCTACTACATCGTCCGCGACGACGCCGGCCGCCCGCTGCTGGCCACGTTCACGACGGAGACGGTCTGGAAGGACGACATGCTCTCGGCCCGCCCGGTCTCGCTGGAGGTGGAGCGGCGGCGTCGCGGCGACCCGTACTACCTGACCTCGCGCACGTTGGCGCTGGGGGCGCTCCTGACGGAAGGGGAGCACCTCTACCTGGACCGCACGCGCAACTGGCGCGGGGCGATGGCGCTGTTGCTGCGGGACCTCCAGGCCACCCAAGCCGACACGTTGGTCTTGCGCGATTTGCCCGCCCACGACCGCGAGATGGACGCCTTCCTGTTAGAGCAAGGCTTCGCGAAGCTGGCCATGCCGGACAGCCTGGTGTTGGAGCTGGACGCGCCGACCGAAGAGGCCCACTTGGCCGGCCTTTCGCGTCGCTCGCGGCGCCACCTGGTGCAGGAGGTGCTGCCGCGGACGCAAGACTTCACCGCGGAGGTGCTCGCGGATCCCGCCCTGGTCCCGACGCTCTACCAGCTCTACCTCAACGTGAAGGAACGCAACCTGGACCTGAACGTCTTCACGCTGCCGGAGGCGTTCTTCGCCAACCTGGTTGGCCTGCCCGGCTGGGACTTCTTCGTCTTGCGGTGGCAGGGCAAGCCCGTGGCGTTCACGGTCTCGTTCGTGGGCACGGAACAGTACGTGCCGCTGATCGTCGGCCTCGATTACGACTACGTGCCCGACCATGGCGCCTACCGCCAGTGCCTCCTGCTGGCCCTGCGCCGGGCCCGCTTGCATGGCTGCAAGCGGATCTACTTCGGCATGGGCGCCACGCTGGAGAAGCAACGCTTCGGCGCCGAGGTCCGGCCGCAGTCGATCTACTTCCAGACCCGCGACCACTACAACCTGGACCGCCTGGCCCAGATCATGAATGGGATCGGGGGGTCATAGCGGGGTGGCTAGGGCTTCTCGTCCTTCATGAGCGGGAAGGCATGCTGGTCCAAGGCGTCCAGCATGCCGCCCACGTGCTTGCGCTCTTCGGGCGAGGCGCCACCGAAAGCGCCGGGCTCGCGGAGCGCGTCGCGCGCGAACGCCGTCACGCCTTCCATGACGGCGATGAAGTCGTTCTTGGTGAAGTCTTGCTTGGCGCCCCAGCCGAGGCCGTCCATGACGTCTTCCACGAGTTGGGCCGAACCGGGCTGCCCTTGCTGCTGGATCAACTCCAGCAACTTGGCGCGGGGGATGGTGCTTTCCAAGAGGTGCTCCTGTTTAGAATCCGAAGAAGTTCGCCACGGACTTGGCCGCGGACTTGGCGCCGCTGATCACCGCGTCGCCGGCCGCCTTCGCCGTTGAAGCGGCGGTATCGGCCACGGCATGGGCCGCATCGGCGACCCCGCCGCCCACCTTGTCGGCGACGGAGGAGATCGTATCCCAATTATCGATGATCGCGGCGCCGGCGACCAGTACGCCGCCCGCGATCGTGCCGGCCGGCGGGAACGGCATCAGGGCGCTGCCCACCGCCGTCATCGCGCCGGTGGCCGCGTGGGTGTAGTCCGGCGGGTCCTTGGACAACGCCTGGGCCGTCTGCAAGACGCCGGAGGCGACGCCCAGCGCCGGAATCACCTTGCCGCCCAGGGCCGTCGCGACGCTGCTGGCCGGTGCCAGGGCCTTGGCCACCGTGCCCACGCTCTGCGTCATTCCCACGGCGCCCTCGGCCAGATCCAGGCCCCCTTGCAGGTACTTGCCGTCGCGGATCTCGTTGACGCCCTTCACGGCCTCGGCGCCGGCCGAAACACCTTGGAGCACGCCACCGGCCGCGCCCAGGCGCGCGGTGGTCTTGTCGCTCGTCAGGGCGCCGGCGACCTTGTCGACGGTCTGCATCGCGCGGTTGTTACCGGCGCCGACCAGGTTGGCTGCCTGGGAAACCGTTTTGGCCGTCGTGCCGGTGCCGTCGATGACGGAAAGGGCGCCCTTGCCGGCTTCCACGCCGCCGCCGATCAGATCGCCGTTGGCCATCTTGGTCATGCCGTCCATCACGTCGTTCACGCCGGTGGCGGTGCCCGTGATGCTGTTGACCTTGTCGTTGGCCGCCTTCAGCGTGCCCGTGCCCGGCAGCGACAGCTTGCTGGTGCCCGTCTGCCGGCCCGCGTTGACCGCGTTGGAGTCCAGCGGCTGGGACGGTGAGTTGGGAGCCCCAGCGGGCGGCGCGACCGCACCGGGCGCCGGGTTCGCCGGCGGTAGGTTCGGCGGCGGCGTCAGCGGCTGGGTTCCGGTGGTCCGGCGGATGGGCATGTCGTCCACGGGGAAGCCTCCAAGCTCTCGAATGCGGTAGTTGCTTGTTCCCCGGGATGGCCGGCCTTCGTGCGTGATTTAACAGTATTTTGACAGACGGGAAACGATCGGCCAATCTCCCTTTCACGCATGATGTAGAATGGCCCTATGCACCTCTTTACCCCCCTGACTCTCCGCGGCGTGACGCTGCGCAACCGCATCGCCGTTTCGCCGATGTGCCAATACTCGAGCACCGACGGCCTCGCCGATGACTGGCACCTGGTCCACCTCGGCAGCCGCGCCGTGGGCGGCGCCGGCCTGGTGTTGACGGAGGCCGCGGCCGTGACGCCGGACGGCCGGATCAGCCCGCAAGACCTGGGCCTGTGGGGCGACCAGCACGTCGCGCCATTGGCGCGCGTCACGCGCTTCATCCGCGCTCACGGCGCGGTGGCCGGCATCCAGCTGGCGCACGCCGGGCGCAAGGCCAGCACCTACCGGCCCTGGGACGGTACCGGCGCCGTAACGCCCGCCGCTGGCGGCTGGCTGCCCGTCTGGGGCCCGGACGATCGCCCCTTCACCGACGGCTACCCCGTGCCCACGGCGCTGACGCCCGCCGGCCTGCACGGCGTCGTCAAGGCGTTCGGCGAGGCCGCCAGGCGCTCGGTCGAGGCCGGCTTCGAGCTGATCGAGATCCACGCGGCGCACGGCTACCTGATCCACGAGTTCCTGTCGCCCCTGTCGAACCAGCGGACGGATGCCTATGGCGGCTCCTTCGAGAACCGCACGCGGCTGGCGCGCGAGGTGGTGGGCGCCGTGCGCGCGGCGGTGCCGGAGCGGTTCCCCGTGATCATGCGCGTGTCGTGTTCCGACTGGACGCCCGGCGGCTGGGACGTGGAGCAGACCATCGAGCTGGCGCGCCAGGTCGGCCCGCTGGGCATCGATCTGTTCGACTGCAGCTCCGGCGGCAACGTCCCGCGGGCCACGATCCCGGTCGGCCCCGGCTACCAGACGGACTTCGCCGCCAAGGTGCGGCTGGGCGCGGACCTGCCCACCGGCGCCGTCGGGATGATCACGGACGCGGCCCAGGCCGATCACGTGATCCGCACGCAGCAGGCGGACATGGTGTTCATCGCGCGCGAGCTGCTGCGCGATCCCTATTGGCCGCTCCATGCCGCCCGCCAGCTCGGCCACGAAGGGCCATGGCCGCCGCAGTACGAGCGCGCGAAGCTGCGCTAGTTCAGTTGCTCCGCGAGGAGCTGGCCCAGCGCCGCGAAGATCGGGGCGCGCTCGTCCGGCGGCGCCAGCCACAGCGCTTCCGCATCCACCCCGCTCAGGTCGACCCCGGCTTCATCGGCACTGATGATCACGCCCAGCTCGTCCCACTCTGGCGGGTGAGGGGTCTTGAGGCCGGCCAGGATGCTCTGGCGGAGCTTCTCCATGGTTTCTCGGTCGGGGGCGGGGAAGCCGGGGGGCAGGTAGCTCATCTCCCTATTGTATGTAAGATTTCAAAATACAACCGGCCCGGCCTGACACATTGCGGCCAAATTCCTGACATAGAGTGGGTGCCATGCGAAAGATATTGCTGATTGACGACGACGAAACGCTCGCGATGCTGCTCAAGGCGCTGCTAGAGCAACATGGCTACGACCTGCATTGGGGCGATCGCCCCAGCAAAGGCATGGCGCTGTTGAAGTCCGTCCGCCCGGAGCTGCTGCTGCTCGACGTCATGTTGCCGGAGAAGAACGGCTTCGACGTGGTCAAGGAGCTGCGCGAGCAGGGCGACACGACGCCGATCATCATGCTGACGGCACGCGGCGCCGCGCCCGACCGCATCGGCGGCCTGAAGCTGGGCGCGGACGACTACCTGGCCAAGCCGTTCGACCACCTCGAGCTGGTGGCGCGGGTGGAAGCCGTGTTGCGCCGCACGCCGGCCGCGGAATCGCCCTCCAACGGGCTGGATCGGGAGCGCCGCACCCTGCGCCTGGGTGGGACGGAGTTCGCGCTCACGTCCATGGAGTACCGCCTGCTGGACGCGCTCACCTCTGCACCCGGACGGGTCTACTCGCGCACGGAGCTCATGGGCTTGCTGGACGAGGCCGGGGCCCTGGAAAGCTTCGACCGTGCGATCGACTCGCACATGAGCCGCCTGCGCAACAAGATCGAAGCAGACCCGCGCAACCCGCGCCATCTGATGACCTCGAGAGGAATGGGATACCGCTTCCAATGGTGAGGCGTTCGCTGCTCGCGAAGAGCCTGCTGTACGCGTCCTTGGTCGTCTGCCTGTCCGTGCCTGCAGCGACCTGGATCGGGCGCATCCTCATGGACCAGGGCCGGCAGGCGGAGATGTCGCAGTTCCTGGGCCCCCAGTTCCAGGCCCTTGGCGAAGAAATCGAACGCTCGGCGCCGGTCACCGGCCCCACCCAGGCCCAGCTGACGAACTTCGAGATGATTTCGCACCATGCGTTGAGGTTCGTGCCCTGGGAGCAGACGTCGGCCTATCCCGCCGAGCTGGTGACCCAGCGCCAGTTGGTGGACCCCAAGGCGCCAAACCCCCACGGCCCCGAGGGCGCTCCTCACCACTGGCTGCGCCTCGAGCGAGACGGGAAGCCCTTCGGTGCGCTCGAGCTGACGCCGCAGTTTCACCGCCTGGGCGGACCTGGCGGCCGCGGCGGTCGGAACGGTCGCCCGCCCGGCCCCGGCGGCCCAGGCGGTCCCATCCCCTGGTACTCGGGGCTGTGGGTGCTGTTGCTCGTCGCCATCATCGTACCGCCCTTGTGGCTGTGGGTGATCCGCCCGCTGCGTGCCATGGTGGCCGTGGCGAACAGGCTGGGCGCGGGCGACCTGGACACGCCCGTGGCCATCAACCGGCGCGACGAGTTCGGCACGCTGGAGCGCGCCTTCGAGACCATGCGCTCCGAGGTGAAGCGGACGATGGACCAGAAGGAACGGCTGCTGATCGATGTCTCGCATGAGATCCGCGGCCCGCTCTCGCGCATGACCTTGGCGCTGCCCCTGTTGCGCCAACAGGGCATGGGCGGCCCGATCCTCGATCTGTTCGCGCGCGAAATGAAGGCCGCCGACGATCTGCTGGAGCGCGTGCTCCAGCTCGGCCGCGGCCTGCGTTCGGCTTCCCTCCAGGCCGAGCCGCTCGACCTGGCGGATCTGGCCGAGCAGCTGGCGGTAGACCGCGAGATCGTGGCTGGCCAACACGGGGTCAAGCTCACCACCGCCTGCGAGCCCGCGACCGTGCTGGGTGACGGCCCGGCCCTCTCTATCGCGATGGCCAACTTGGTGGACAACGCCTTGAAATACACCGGCGCGGGAGGGAACATCCGCATCGTCACCGCGGTCGAAGGATCGCAGGCGGTGTTCCGCGTGATCGACGACGGCCCCGGCATCGCGGCCGACCACCTCCCCTACCTCTTCGAGCCCTTTTACAGGCCGGACGACTCGCGTAGCCGCGAGACGGGCGGCACCGGGCTCGGCCTCTCGATCGTCCGCAACATCGCGCGGGCGCACGGGGGCGACGCTACCCTCACCTCGAACGAAGGCCAAGGCACCACGGCGGAGATCCGCCTGCCTGCCAAGACGGAGACCTGACCCCATGGCGAACCTCATCCCCCGCGTCCTGGCCACCTTGCTCGTGGTCGGCCTCTGGGCCTGCTCGACCCCCCTTCCGGCGGCGCCTACCACCGCCGAAGTCGCGGCCGCCGGTACCGCCAGCTTCAAGACCGACGTGCAGCCCTTGCTGGCAGCGACCTGCGCCGGCTGCCACGCCGCCGGCCAGCAGGGCGAGCGGGAGCTGTTGCTGTTCAAGGATGGCGCCGTGGACTATGCTGCTGCCAGCGGGTCGATCTCCAAGATCGTGCGGGAAACCACGAAGGGCGACATGCCACAGGGCCGCCCGCACCTGACCACCGCGCAGCTGGCCGTGCTCCAAGCCTGGCAGGCCGCCCGCACGCCCAACAACTGATTGGAGGCCCGGACATGCTGACCCGTTTTGCCCTGGCGGCCGCCCTTGTGCTCGCGCCCCTGCCTGCGTTGGCGGCGGAGCCGGCGCCGCCCGACCCGTTGGCGGACCAGAAGGTGCTGGACCCGGAGACCTTTGCCATCCGCCACCAGCAGCTCACGCTGCACCAGGGCTTCGGCCTCGCCGCGCTGACCTCGATGGCCGTGACGGCCGGCCTGGGCTTGTACACCCAGCAGCCCACCGCCCCGGGCTGGGCGACGGACCTCCACTTGGCCTCGGCTGGCCTCACGACCGGCTTCTACCTCACGGCCGTCGCGCTGGAGCTCACCGCTCCCCGCTTGCCCGAAACGGATGAGCCCGAGAACTTCTGGAGCAG
>JAQBPE010000340.1 GCA_028287685.1 Cyanobacteria bacterium RYN_339
CGCGCCCGCGTGACGCTGGCGCTGGCCGACCTGGCCTACGGGCGCGGCGAGCGCGAGCGCGGCCAGGGCCTGGCCTCCGAAGGCCGGACGCTGGCCACGGAGGCTCGCTCCGACGTGTTGCACGCCGAGGCCCTGGTGGCCGTGGCCCGCGGCGCCCTGTTGGGCGCCCGCTCGGGCTGGCCCGCCGGTCTCGACGCGCTGGAAGAGGCCTGCCGCCTGGGCGAGCCCGCCGGCCAGCTGGAAGCCGTGGCCCGCGCGCATGGCCTGGCTGCCGGCGCCCACCGGGCCATGGAACACCTGGGCGCCGCGCGCGAAGCCAACGAGGCCCACGTGGCGTTGTTGCAGTTGCTGGGCCACGAGGACGAGGCCGCCGCGGCGAGCCTGCAAGGCGCCTGGGTGGCGTTGCAGATGGGCTTGTTCGATGAGGCCGCCGCCGCGGTCGGGCACTACGAGCTGGAGCTGACGGAAGGCCAACGGCCGGAGCGTTGGGTGCAGGCCACCTCCATCCGCGCCGTGGCCTCGCTCTACCTGGGCTACGTGCATGACCCCCTGCGCCTGCTCGATCAAGCGCTCCGAAGCGCTCGCCACCTGAACGACGAGTGGCTGGAGCTGGCCGTACAGCGCCAGCTGGTCAACGCGCTGTTGTTCCTGGGCAAGCTGGCCCGCGCCGAGGAGGTCTGCCAGACCGGGCTGGGCCTGGCGGCCGCCCTGGGGGACCGGGGGGCGGAGCTGGGGCTGCGCGCCGACCTGGCGGAAGCGGCCTGGCGCAAGGGCGACCTCGAGAAGGGCCACCGGCTGTTCCTGCGCGTGCGCGACGAGGCCCTGGATTTGGGCCTGGCCGCCTCCCACGCCCGCGCCCTGATCGGGCTCGCGCGCATCGAGCACGAACGCGGCAACGTGGCCGAAACCCAGGCCTTGGCCGCCGAAGCCATGGGCATCTGCAGCGGCGCCGGCCACCCGCTGCTCTGCGCGGAGGCGGCGCTGGTGGAGGGCGACGCCGCCCTGGCCCGCGACGAACGCGGCAAGGCCTGGGGCAGCTTCGAGGCCGCCCGCCTGCATGCCGATCGCCTGAACAGCCCGCACCACCGCGCGTTGGCGCTCTTCGGGCAAGGCCACAGCGTGGGCGACCCTGCCGCGGCCGGCCAGCTGCTGGCGCAGGCGGCCGACCAGCTGAACATCTACCTGGAACAGCTCTCCGCCAACGGCAAGAAAGACTTCCTGATCTGGGCGGAGCGCCGCCGCGTGGTGGACGTGCGCACCGCGAGCGTGGAGCCCTCCAGCAACCGCCCCGCCATGACCAGCCTGCCCGGCACGCGCTCCGCCCTGCTGGACTTGCTGAAGCAGGGCCAGGGCTCCGGTTGGGGCGCCTGGCAGGACTCCCTGGAGCTGCTCGACGAGATCTTCGGCCTGGTCACGTCGCGCCTGCCGCTCGACCAACTGCTGGCGCGCATGAACGCCACCTTCATCCGCATCAGCCAGGCCAGCCGCGGCATGGTCTACCTCGCGAACGAGGACGGCGAGCTCAAGCTGCGTGACACCCAGACCATGGCCGACAGCGCGGCCGTGCTGGGCGCCACCGACCCCCTTTACGGGGTACTGGGTCAGGTGCAGCAAACTGGCGCCACGGTGTGGGTCACGAACGCGCTGGAAGACCCCACCTACGCCGAGACGACGGAGGTCCAGGACCACGGCGTGCGTGGGTTGTTGTGCATCCCCTTGAAGGTGCGCACGCCCGATGGGCAGGGCGAGAAGGTGCTGGGGTGCTTGTATGGCGATCGCCAGGCCCCCTGGCTGGGCGTCAGCGAGAAGGAAGTCGGCCTGCTGGAGGTGATGGCGCGCTACATCAGCGTCACGCTCGAGATCGGCGTGCTCCAAGACGAGTCGTCGCGCAAGACGCACCGCCTGGAGATGATGAACAACCTCTCGCGGGCGCTGGCGGGCACGCTGGACCTCGAGAAGCTGCTGAACCTCGCCCTGATGCAGATCCTGCGCGTCAGCGCGGGCGAACAGGGCTACCTCTTCTTCGGCGAGGACCTGACGTGCCGCGCCAGCCTGGACCAAGAGGGCCAGGTCCTGACGGAAATCCAGGTCAGCCGCAGCGTGATCGCGCGGGTCGCGCGCGACCGCAAGCCCCTCACGATCCTGGACGTGGGCGCGGACGAGCAACTGGCCCAGAAGGCCAGCCTGATGATCCGCAACGTCAAGAGCGTCATGTGCGTGCCGCTGATCCTCGACGAGCGCCTGGTCGGGCTGATCTACGTCTCGTCGTCGACGGCCAACAAGACCTTCACGCGCAACGACCTGGACTTGATGACGGCGATCGCCTCCCAGGTGGCGCTGGCGCTCCAGAACGCGCAGGCCTACGAGATCATCCGCGAGATGAACCAGGGCCTGGAGGCCAAGGTCAAGGCGCGCACCAATGAGTTGGAGGAGGCCTACCGCGAGTTGCAGGAGGCCCAGGCCCAGCTGCTGGAGACGGAGAAGCTGGCGACCGTCGGCACCCTGGCCGGCGGCGTGGCCCACGAGCTCAACAACCCGCTGGGCGCCGTGCTGACCAACGCCCAGCTGCTGCTGCTGGAGCTGGAGGACCCGGACCACGTCGACAGCCTGAAGATGATCGAGGAAGGCGCGCTGCGCTGCAAGGAAATCGTGGCGGCCCTGCTCAAGTACAGCCGCCCGCCCCAGGCGTCGCACCGGCCGGTGGAGCTGCGCGGCGTCCTGGCGGAGACGTTGGCCCTGCTGGAGCGCCAGCTCCAAACGGAAGGCATCGAGCTCAACACCGACATGGTCTCCGCGCCCACCGTGATGGGCGATTCCACGGAGCTAAGGCAGGTGATCGCCCACCTCATGCTCAACGCCATCGACGCGATCCGCGAGGGCGGCGCGCCGGGCGGGCGCATCGGCGTGCGGCTGGCGCGCGAGCTGGACGGCGTGACGCTGTCGGTGGCCGACAACGGCGTGGGCATGGGACCGGACGTGTTGAAGCGGATCTTCGACCCGTTCTACACGACCAAGAAGGTCGGTTCCGGCACGGGCCTGGGGCTGTCCGTCTGCCAGCGCATCATCGAGAAGCACGGTGGCAAGCTGCACGTCAGCTCCGTGCCGGGCCAGGGCTCGACCTTCACGATCGCCTTACCTGCGGCTTAACGGCATGTTCGCAAGTTTTTAAGGCGCGGCGGCGATAACCCCTCCAGTGGAGGAGTTGGCATGGTTCGGTCGACGTTGACCTTGGGTTTGGTCCTGGCCCTGGCAGGCTGTGGGCGCGCGCCGATGGCGACGCCGGCCGCCACGAACGGCCCGCTGACCGCCGCCGAAGCCGACCTGGTCGCGCTGCTGCCGCCCGGCGAGCGCCAGGAGTCCGAGGACGCCACCGCCATCAACCTGACGCCGCCGGCCCCGCCTACCGACGCCGACTTCGCCCCCCTGCGCACCATGCTGTTGGAAGCCCGCGAGCTGCTGGGCATCGAGGCCGGCTTCAAGGACGACACGGAGCTGGTGCCGTACCTGGCCTCGCTGGTCCGCGCCAAGTCCGTCGAGGTCTACGACCGCGAGGGCTTCCTGCACCAGCTCGGCATCGACAAGCCCCTCTCCACCGGCAAGACGGATTGGGACACCTTCCCGGCCGTGTGCGCGATCAAGGGCTACACGCCCGGCGCCGTCTTCGGCGAGCACGAGCTGCGCTCGCAGAAGCTGGCCTGGAAGATCGCCAGCTCCTTCCCGCGCATGTACACGGTGTTGGCGCGGGCCGTGAACCCGGCCCTCGAAGCCACCTGCCGCCTGCGCGCGCCCTGGAAGAAGCCCTTCGTGGTCCACCAGACGGCCCACGCCACCGGCCAGACCGCGCCGGAGCGCTACAAGTACAAGCTGCAGTTCGACCCGGACGTCCACAACGGCGTGCCCGGCACCCAGCCGCCCGGCCGCAAGGCCTATGGCACCTACACGATCGCCCTCGGCCTGGGCTTCCCCGCCGAGGCGGCGGCGCGCGTGGGCAAGACGTGCAACGACGTGGACGAGGACGGCGGCGTGCCCTACCCGGACACCGGCCCGTACCCCGGCAGCGGTCTGGACCGCCACTTCAACCTGGACCGCAAGGGCCAGGATACGCGGCTGGTGTGGGCCAAGCGGCACCTGGCCCAGGCGATCGCCTTCGGCCGCCAGACCGCCTGGGTGGAGGCGGAGATCGAGCTCGGCGTGGGCCTGCACTCGCTGCAGGACAGCTTCGCGCATGGCCAGCTGACCCCTTACCTGCACGGCACGATCGGCGAGTACCCGGACGATTTGCGCTTCAACCCGATCGGCTACGTGGAGGTGGCGAAGGCCACCCAGGCCTACCTCAAGGCCTACCTGAACGGCCTGCGCTCCAGCAGCAATTAGCCCCGTCGGCCGGTAAGGCAAGCGGGGCTTCGGGTAAAGTGAGTTCATGAGCATCGACAACACCGGCAAAGCGGGCCCCGGTGCCCCCCTCAACCCGGCCAACTATTCCGGCGCTGCCGGGGTCAAGGCCACGGAAGCAGCGCCCAAGGTCGCGACCGACAGCCTGAAGGTGCACGCGCACCAGCAAGCGGGCGCCCAGGCCGCCAAGGAGCTGGCCGCGGCCCAGTTGCCCACGCGCGGCCGTTTCCTGGTCCTGCATTCCCAGCAGGACGATTGGGTGCGCGGCGCCGTCGGCACCGTCAGCAAAGCCTACGCCGACCTCCAGGTGCTGGAAGCCCAACAGGCCGACCCCATGACCGCCCGCCCCCAGGCGGAGCTGGACGCGGCGCGTGCCAAGGTGAGCAAGCTCGCCGCCGACCTGGCGGCGCATGACCCGCGCGGCGTGCGCGAGAACGACCTACAGGTCGGTGCGCGCGACCTGTCGTTGACCATCCGGCGCGGCACCGACGTGGGCGACCCGCCGCTGCGGGGCACCCTGACGAAGGAAGCGTTCTCCAAGGCCAAGGAAGCCTGGGCCCAGGCCCAGCATGCGGAGGTGAAGGCCGGCCGCGAGGCCGCCGCCACCCTGAGCGCCCGCGCGGAGTTGCTGCACATCACGGATTACGCCGCTCACACGGACTTCGCGCTGGACCAGGCGGAGAAACAAATCGAAGAGAAGATCGGCCCCGTGCAGTGGGGCAAGCTGGTATCCGGCCTGATCGAGGTCGGCGGCGCCGTGGGCGCGGAAGTGATCCACCAGCAGGAGCGCGACGCCCACAAGCGCTAGGCGCCAAGGTTAAGGCAGCTGGGCTTTGCCGTGTGCACCGTTAAACTTCCTTAGCCTTTCCTCCGCATGTCCTTATCCTGCCCTTAAGAATAATTGCCGGTCGGTTGCCCGATGGTATCCCCACAAGCGTAGAGCGTGAACCGCCCGCTACCGGGCTGGGATATAGAAAGGCCACCACACCATGACCGACGTCCGCATCCAAGGCTCCCCCGCCGCCAACGCCCGGGTCAAGCCCGTCGATCCGGCGCTCGCCCAGCATGCCAGGCAGCTGTTGGAAGGCCGCCGCGACGGCTACGACACCTACGGCGTGGTCACGCCCGAGGGCGACAAGCTGATCCTGACGAAGAGCAGCAAGAAGCTGGCCCCCAACGACCACGTCACGATCAACGACCGGCCGGTCCAGGTGGCCTACGTCGAGAACGAGGCCAACACCTTCGGCGAGCGCTTCAAGCAGCCGTTCCAGTCCAAGGGCGGCAAGATCGCCCTGGGCGCGGGCGCGCTGGTCGCGATGGGCATCGCGGCGCCGTTCGGCGTGATCCTCCATGCGGGCATCCCGTTGTTCATCATCGGCCTGGGCGTCTGGGGCGCCGTGGGCGTGGGCGTGATCGCAGCGGCCATCGCCATCGGCGGCACCGCCAACGCCCTGCTGAAGAGCGGCGCCAAGGCCGACGAGAGCGTCACGGACGGCCTGGCCAAGAAGTAAGCGCCCTAACGTCGGGTTATGGCCGCGTAAACGAACGGTCAAGCAATGGACCCGCCCGCAAGCCGGGCGGGTCTCGCCGCGAAAAAGGATAGGTCCCCGTGTCGAAGGAGCCCGTATGTCCGCGCGCACCCCGCTTGCCCATGCCCTCCGCCGCGCCGTTTCGGTGGGCTGGCAGGGCCTGGCTGCCGACGCCCCGCCGCTGGACGAGCTGATCCAGCGCCCGATCCCGCGCCGGGCCTTCCTGAACGGCCTCGCGGGCGCGGGCGCCATGGGCATCCTGGCCGCCTGCGGCGTGGCCCCGGCCGGCGCGGTGGGCCG
>JAQBPE010000354.1 GCA_028287685.1 Cyanobacteria bacterium RYN_339
CGGCGGCGCCTGCCTCGCGGGCGCGGCGCACGGCGCTGGCGAGGTGCGTGCGCGAGGCGCCGGTCTCGCCGGCGAAGAAGCCCACGCGGCCAGCGAACACGCGGGCCCGGATGCCCGCCTCGACGTCTCCGGCCGCGTCGGCCAGGTTGATGGCCTCCGCGAAGGCCTCGAGGGCGCGCGGATACTTGCCCTTCATCTGGAGGATCACGCCCCAGGTCACGAGCTCGTGCGCCAGGGCCTCGTGCGAGCCAGCCCGCAAGGCCGGCAGCAGCTCCTCTTCGTAGAGCGCCATGGCGTCGTCGATCTTGCCGTCGAAGCGCTGCACGGTGCCCAGCACCATGCGCAGCGCCAGGCGATGCTCCTCCGCCAGGCCGTCCACGACCAGGGCGCGGCGCAGCAGGCCGTCCAGCCCCGCCGTCACGTACATCGCGAGCGAGCGTTGTCCGGCGGCCACCAAATACGGCACGCCCAGGGCAGGCGTGTTGCCGGCCAGGTGGTGGCGCGCAACGGCCATGATGTCCGCCAGCGGCAGCGCGGGCGAATCCGCGGGCGCACCCAGGCGCTCCGCGAGCCAGGTAGCGGCGGCCGTGTGCAGGCCCCGGCGTTCGTCATCCGTGAAGGCGGCCGTCAGCACCGCCACCTGCGCCGGGCGCACGAAGCGGAATTGGCTGTCCTCGCGTGCCAGCACCTCCGCGGCCTCCAGCTGCGCCAGGGCGGCGAAGAAGGCGGGCGAGGGCAGCTCCACCAGCGCGGCCAGCCAGGGCAGGTCCGCCTGCGCGCCCAGCAAGGCGGCCACGCGGCCTACGCGCTTGGCGCCTTCGGGCAGCTCCTCGAAGCGGGCGTCCAGCGCGACCTGCCAGCCGCCGGGCAGCTCGAACAGCGCGTCATCTCCGCCGACCCAGGTCCCGCGCTCGCGGCGCAGCGCGCCGGCGCGGACCCAGTGGCCGAGCACGGCCTCCACGGCGCCGGGCAGGCCGCCGGTGATCACCAGCAGGCGCTCCGCCAGGCCCTCGGGCAGGGCTTCCTGCCCCAACAACGCCCGCGCCATGCGCAAGGTGGTAGCCTCGTCCAGCGGCGCCAACGGCAGGATGCGCGTGCCTTCGCCCGCGATCTGGGAGGTCAGGATCCAGCGCCAGGCCGCGCCGGCGCTCTGGCCCTGCAGGAAGGTCAACAGCTCGCGCGAGGCCGTGTCCAGCTCGTCCGCGTTGTCCAACAGCCAAACGGCGGAAGGCGCGACGGCACGCGCCAGCTCCGCGATCGCGTTGTGGAGCCGCATGCGCTCCTGGGCGCCATCCAACGGCGGGGCGGGGTCCACGCCCAACTCGGGCAAGAGGCGCACCAGCACCGGCGCCAGGCGCTCGCGCGCCGGGGTAGGCTGGCCTGTGATCGCCTTCAGCCAGGGGCGCAAGGCGGTGTACGGCGCGGTCTCGCGGCCCAGGCCCTGGGCGTAGAAGGTGGGCAGCCCCTCCAGCTGGGCGGTGGCGCGGCTCTCTTGCAGCAACCGGCTCTTGCCGCTTCCGCTGCCGCCGACGATCCAACGCGTGCCGCCAGACTCCGAGCGCAGCAGCGTGCCGATCTCACCTTGGATGTCCTCGCGGCCGAAGAGCGGGCTGCCCAAGAGGTTGTGGGCTTCGACGCCCTCCACATGCAGGCCCAGCGCCTCCATGAGGTCGCCGGCGCTGGCATAGCGCTCGGCGGGGTCCTTGGCCAGCAGCCGCAAGACGGCGGCCTCCAGCTCGCGCGAGACCGCCGGCGCGTGCTGGCGCAGCGGGACGGGCGGCGCGTCGAGATGCGCCCGCAGCAAGGAGACGGCGCTCTCACCTTCGAAGACCGGGCGGCCCGCCAACACGTGGTAGACCACCGCGCCCAGGGCGTAAAGGTCGGCGCGGCCGTCCAGCGCCGCCTGGCGCGCCACTTCTGGCGCCAGGTACAGCAACGAGCCGCGGATCGGGCCGCCAGCGCGTCCGGCGCGGGTCAGCAGGCCCAGGTCCATGAGCTTGGGCACTTCGCCCAGGCGCACGTTCTCCGGCTTCAGATCGCCGTGGACGAAGCCTTGCCCATGCAGGTAGCCCAACGCGGCGGCGATGCCGGGCAACCAGCCCCGCACGGCAGCCTCGTCCTGGGTCGGCTCCAGGTCGGAGCCGGGCACCACCTCCATGGTGAAGTAGGGCGTGCCGTCGGCCAGCTCGCCGTAGTCGTACGCAGCAACCAAGTTCGGGTGGCGCAACGAAGCCATCGCCCAGAACTCTTGCTTGAAGAGGAAGCGTCCTTCTTCGGCTTCGCCGGAGGACGTATACGCCTTGAGGGCGACTTCTTCCTCGCGTTCGCGGTCGAAGACCAGGTGTACCTGGCCCATGCCGCCCTCGCCGAGGAGGCGGCGATGTTCATAGCGAGCAGGGAAAGCGAGCATGGACCACCCATCTGGATGACGGAAACGGTCGATTATAGCCTATAATGACGCCGCTTCGTCCATCCATTGGAGCCGGTTTGCAACAACGGGATTCCTTCCAGCGCCAGACGGGCCTCCTGCATAAGCAGGCGGGCACCATGCCGCTGAACAGGGCCACGAAGCCGCTCATGGACGCGGGCACGCTGCGCGCCCAATCCGAGGAGATGCTGGGCAAGGCCCGCGAGTCCCTCGAAAACCTGGAAGCGCGCATCGAGCTGCTACACCACGCCTGCGTGCGGGCCAACCTGCCGGTGCCGGGACTGGACAACCCGGAGTTCAAGCACCCGCTGTCGCCCAAGGGCGAGCAAATTGTGGGCTACCTGACGGGCGTCTTCCGCGAGCCGGAGAGCATCATCCGCGAGGTCCAAGTCGGCGTGTTCCGGTACTACGAGGCCGTGCGCGCCGTCGAGAAGGTGCAGGAGGCCTTCGACAACGACACCCTGCGCCAGGAGATGTTGGAGGAGCTGCGCCTCAAGCTGTTCTACCTCACGCGCTACCACGCCGACTTCAAGGCCGACCGCGTGCTGAGCCAGCTCTTCCCGCCGCCGCAGACCATGGCCGCGGGCGCCGCCAAGCCGGCCGTCATGTCGACGGTGGACCGGCTCAAGCAGAAGCAAGCGCGCGACGCCGTGTTACACAAGGCGGAGATCCTGCGCGCGAGCCTCCAGCCGAAGATGGAGATCGTGCGGCTGACGCTGGAGATGCTCGAGAATCCCAAGGGCTTCAATATCGGCGCACTCTTCACGCCCTCCACCCGCACGGCCCGCCTGCTGGCCCTGGGCCTGGGCGGCGCCACGGACGTGATCGACCAACTCCGGCAGGCGCGCGAGCTATACGGCCAGCTCGATAAGGAGCTGACCGCGGCCCGCAACGGCGGCGAGGTAGAGCAGCTCAAGCAAGTGATCTACCCGCTGGGCCGCCTGGCGGTGGATTGCAGCAAGCACCCGATGCTGCGCGACGTGTTCCCCCTAGGAGAACAGGACCTCTTCCCTACGGAAGAGGCCCCGCCGCCGGCAACTCCTGGCGCTTAGCTAATGAGGTACGCGGAAGTTGACCCGCTCGATCGTGTTCAAGGTACCGTCGGCCTGGTTTGAAACGTAGCCCTTGGTGCCCCAGAAGGTCATGTGGTGGTCACCCTTGCCGATAGCCAGGGTGTTCCGGACCGTCACGTTGTTGGTTTTGGCGTCCAAGACCGTCAGGGCGCCGTCCTCGCCGCCTACCCAGATCTCGCCTTCGGTTGGCGGAGCCACGGAAAGGTTCATGGGGTGGTGCGCCACCGGCACGCGCGTGATCACGGTCTGGGTGCGGTAATCCACCACGGCGACCTCGTCGCTGTCGTACATGCCCACGAAGGCACGGCCGTTGTCAGGGTCCACCAGCAGTTGGCGCGCGCCCTTGCCGAGACCTGTCAGGGTACTGACCTTGCCGGTCGCCAGATCCACCAGCACCAGCGCGTCCTTGCCCTTGTCGATGGCGATCGCCACCGTCGCCACGCCTTCCGAGGCGCCCTTCGTGATTACGGCCTTGCCCACGTCCGTGCCCAGGCCCACGGGGCCAACGGTCTGGAGCGTGGTCAGGGTCTTGCCCGTCAGGTTGGCGCCATCAAAGAGCTTGAGCGCGTTGGTCGAGAAGTCGACCGTCAGCAACTTGCTGTTCTTCCAGTCCAGCGGCCGGGCCTGGCCGTCGGCCGCGGGCGCGCCCACCTCCCACTCCGTGCGGGCGGGCGCCTTGCCCCGGTCGTCGGTGAAGAAGAACGAGACGACCTTGCGATCCTGGCCCGCGGAGCTGGCAACCGTCTGGTTGTCGTCGCCCAAGGACAGGCGGCCGGTGCCCTTGCCGACCGGCAGGGTTTGCAGCGTCACGCCCACGGTCTGCGGCGTGGGGGCGGTGGCGGCCGCGTCGAGCACGCGCAGCTCGCCCCTGGCCTCGTCCTGGACCAGCACTTCGCGACGATCGATGAAGGTGCGCACGGGACCCGGCGTCCCGCCCTCAACTTCCACGCGCTTGCCGCGCAGGTTGGTGGCGGTATCGAACAGGTCCACGTAGTTCGCGCAACCGCAGTAGAGTTGGCCGCCCGCTGCGGCGATGCCCAGGAAGCGATCGCCCACCTGGGTGGTTGTAACCGTTGGGGCCGGGGTGAACCCGGGTGTAACGGGAGCCGTGGCCGGGCAGCCGGCCAGCGCGGTCCCCATCAGGACCGCGGCGCCGAGGTGAATGGTCTTCTTCATTTAGATTTCGCCGACCTCTTGGAACTGCGAAGCCGTCACGTCGTAGACGGTCTTGCCGTCCTCCGGGCCGGGATAGAAGTACATGAACAGGTTGCTGTGTTCCTTGGTGTCCAGGTTACCCGCACCGAAGCCGATCGTGATATCGGTCTTGTTGACGTAGGTACCCGTGTAGAGCAGGCGCTCCGTGCTCTTGAGGTCGAAGGGCTTGTCGTAGATCTTGAAGGGCGGCTCTTCCCAGTTCTTGCTCTCGTACACCTCTTCGCCCCGCACGTTGGGATCGCGGCCCTCCCAGCGGTTGACCTGGAAGTCCTTGCCGCGGCTGTGGAAGTGGCCGGACATCGCGATCACCTTCACGTCCTTCGACAGGCCCTGGTCGGCCAGGCTGATCGACTTCTGCGCGATGAACGTCGAGTGCGGCAGCAACTTGAGGCTGGGGTTCACCGCGAAGAACATGCCCATGGTGGACTTGACCTTGGCAGGATCCGCGTAATGCAGGTTGACCTTGACCTTCAGGCCCTCGTTGATCGGCGTCTGCTGCGTCAGCGTGTTGACGTAGTGGCTCTGGATGTTCAGCTGCTGGTGCGCCTTGAAGCGCATCGCGACGCCCGGCGGGAAGTCCCAGTGCAGGTCGCCGGTCTGCGAGTTCGCGAACATGTCCCACTTCGGGTACATCGCGTCGAAGGTGTTGTCGACGTGGTCGGGCACGTCCAGGGTGTCGCTCTTGAAACAATTGCAGTGGTGCGAGCCCTTGGGGTAGACGATGTCGATGTGATCGACCAGCACGTCGTGGTCGGACTTCAACTTCATGTAGAAGTTGTTCTGCACCTCGCCGCCAGGGGGAACGGAGAACGGTCCCGCCACCAGCTGCTCGCCTTCACCCGGCGCGGGCGGCGCCAGGTCGGCCATGACATCGCCAACCGGCGCGGGCGTGGCGCCCAGCGGCATGGTCTGGCAGGCGGAGAGGGCTCCCATTATCAATACCGCAGTGGTCAATCGAAACATCTTATGGCTCCTTGTCTGCTTCAATCCATTTGTACCCTTTTTCGGTCACATGACGCGTAAACCTCAAGTTAAGGCAGGCTACCGCGCCAGCAGGCGGGCATCAGGCCGTTATTCCACCCCCTTGCCGGGTACAAAAGACGCGCCCTGTGGAGAGGAACGGACGCGCCTGTGAAAAGTGGAACGATAGTGGCCGCGCGGTATCGCGTGATCGATCGCCTCGGGGCGGGCGGCATGGCGGTGGTCTACAAGGCGCATGATCCGCAGACCGGCAACGACATGGCCCTCAAGGTCATGACGGAGGCGTTGCTGGGAGACGCCGAAGCCCAGCGCCGCTTCAAGGCCGAGCACCGCGTCATGGCCGCGCTGGAACACCCGGGCATCCCCGGCGTACAAGATCTGGGCCTCTCCGCGGAAGGCCTGCCCTTCTTCGCGATGGAGCTGGTGACCGGGCGCAGCCTGGAAGACCTGGGGCCCATTGCCCCCGACGAGGCGCGCGGGCTGATGGCGGAACTGCTGCCCGTGTTGGGCCACCTGCACCGCCGCGGCCTGGTGCACGGCGACCTCAAGGGCGAGAACGTGATGCGCACTGCCGCCGGCGTGCTGAAAGTCATGGACTTCGGCCTGGCCGGCCCCGCCGGCGCCCGTCCTCAAGGCCTGGAAGGCACGGTCACGCACCTCGCCCCGGAGCTGATCCAGCGCGGCAAGGCCGACCAGCGCTCCGACCTCTACGCCGTGGGCGTGATGCTCTACAAGTGGCTGACGGGCCGCCTGCCGATCGAGGGCGCCTCGCCCGGCGAGACGTTGAAGCTCCACATGGAAGCCGTGCCGGCCTCGCCGCGCCGCCACGCGCCGGATTTGCCCGCGGACTTCGAGAGCCTGACCATGCGCCTGCTGGCCAAGCGCCCGCAGGACCGCTTCCAGTCCGC
>JAQBPE010000378.1 GCA_028287685.1 Cyanobacteria bacterium RYN_339
CTCCCTCGAGCTGGGTGACGCCCAGGAAGGGGGAGTTCATGATTTCGTGGCGGATCGCCTCGACGGTCTCGGCCGGCAGGGCGTCCGGCGTGGCTTTCAGGAAGGTTTGGAGGCGGAAGGCGCCCGCCCATGGCTGCACGAATTGCATGGCGCCATTGTACCCGGCAGCACCCGCCTGCGCCTCCCCGGTGCTATCATGAAGGCGTTATGCTGCACCTCAAGGGAATCTCCAAGTCCTACCCCACCAAGACCGTCCTCGACGCGGTCGACTGGCACGTGGCCCCCGGCCAGCGCTGGGGCCTGGTCGGGCCGAACGGCGCCGGCAAGTCCACGCTGATCAAGATCGTGCTCAAGCAGATGGACGCGGACGCGGGCACCGTCGTCATCCGGCCGCGGCTGGACGTGGGGCACCTGGCGCAGGAGCTGCCCGGCGACGCCGGACGCACGCTGCAGGCGGAGATGTGGACGGCGTTCCCCCGGCTGATCGCCTTGCGGGACAAGCTCGAAACGCTCGAAACGCTCATGCATGCCACCCATGACGAAGCGGCCCTGGACGCGCTGGTGCACGAGCACGCCGACGTCACGCACGAGTGGGAGCGCCTGGAAGGCTATGCGGCGGATGCGCGCATCGGCCGCGTGCTGCACGGCCTGGGCTTCAGCGAGCCGGACCGCGCGCGCAAGGTCGCGGAGTTCTCCGGCGGCTGGCAGATGCGCGCGGCGCTCGCCAAGCTGCTGCTGGAGCGGCCGGACTTGCTGCTGCTGGACGAGCCCACCAACCACCTCGACCTGGAGGCGATCAGCTGGCTGGAAGGCTACCTGAGCGACTACCCCGGCGCGTTGGTGCTGATCTCGCACGACCGCCACTTCCTGGACGCCGTGGTGGACCACATCGCGGAGCTGGAGGGCGGCCAGCTGAGCACCTACACCGGCAACTACACGTCCTACCGTGACCAGCGCCTGGCCCGGCGCGAGATCCAGCAAAACGCCTTCCAGCGGCAGCAAAAGGACATCGCGCGCCAACAGGCCTTCATCGAGCGCTTCCGCGCCTCCGCCACCAAGAGCACCCAGGCCAAGAGCCGCGAGAAGTTGCTGGATAAGCTGGAGCGCGTCGAGGCCGTGGCCGACGAGGCCGGCTCGATCCGCTTCCGCTTTGCCAAGGCGCCGCCGACCGGGCGCATCGTCATGACCCTGACCGATCTCTCGAAGGACTACGGCAAGGGCCCGCTGTTCCGCATCAAGAAGCTGGAGCTGGAGCGCGAGATGCGGCTGGCCTTGGTCGGCCCCAACGGGGCGGGCAAGTCCACGCTGATGCGCCTGCTGGCCAACCAGGAGAAGCCCACCACCGGCGAGGTGGCCTACGGCCTGCGCGTGAACCCGGGCTACTTCTCCCAGAACCAGGCCGAGAGCCTCGACCCCGAGAACACCGTGATCGACGAGGCCTGGGAGGTCGACGAGACCGTCTCGCTCACGCGCATCCGCACGCTGCTGGGCTGCTTCCTCTTCCGCGGCGAGGACGTGTTCAAGTCCATTGCCAAGCTGTCCGGCGGCGAGCGCAGCCGATTAGCCCTGGCAAAGCTGCTGTTGAAGCCGCACAACGTGCTGCTGCTGGACGAGCCGACCAACCACCTCGACCTGGGCGCCAAGGAGGAGCTGGCGGAGGCGCTGGAAGCCTTCGACGGCACCGCCGTGCTGATCTCCCACGACCGCTACTTCCTGGACCGCGCGGCCACCCACGTCCTGCACGTGGAGGGCGGCCAGGCCCAGCTCTACATCGGCAACTACTCTTACTACCTCGCCAAGCGCGAGGAGGAGGAGGCCGCCGCCAAGCTGGTGGAGCAGGGGCAACGCGCCCAGGAGGCGCCCAAGCCGGCCGCTGCGCCCAAGGTCGCCAAGCTGAGCTACAAGCAGGAGCGTGCCCTGGAGGCCGCGGAGCAACACGTGATGGACCTCGAGGAACGCCTGCGCACGCTGGAGGCCGCCCTGGGCGACCCCTCCACCTACGCCGACGTCAGCGCCGCTCAGACGCTCCAGGCCGACTACGAGAAGGTCAAGGTCGACCTGGATGCGGCTAACGAGCGCTGGCTGGAGCTGGCGCTGTAAGCCCGCCGAAGCGGCGGTCGCGCGCCCGGAAGTCGCCGACGCAGGCCGCCAGGTCGGCGGGGCCGAAGTCGGGCCAGGCCACCGGCAGGAACATCAGCTCCGCGTAGGCGCACTCCCAGAGCAGGAAGTCGCTGAGCCGTTGGTCGCCGCCGGTGCGTACCAAGAGATCCACGTCCGGCGACCCCAGCAGCGCGCCGAAGCCTTCGCGCGTGGCAGCGGGGGCCTGGGCCAGGTGGCGGGCCGCGTGCAAGAGCGCGTCTCGGGCGGAGTAGTCCACGGCCACGCGCAGGTGCAGGGAGCGGCCCGTCGCGGTCAGCGCCTCGGACTTGGCCATGGCTTCGAGCATGGGCCCGGGGAGGCGATCGCGGCGGCCGATGAAGCTCAGGCGGACGTCGGCCTTGGCCAGCACCTGCGCTTCCTGGATCGCGAAGCGCCGCAGCAGGCCCATCAAGGCGGCCACCTCGCGTGGCGGGCGGCGCCAGTTGTCGGCGGAGAAGGCGTAGAGGGTCAGGGTGCCGATGCCCAGGGCAGGTGCGGCTTCCACCACCGCCCGCACCGCGCGGGCGCCCGCGCGGTGGCCGGCCGGGCGGGGCAGCCCGCGCTGCTCCGCCCAGCGGCCGTTGCCGTCCATGATGATGGCGAGATGCAAACCACTTTGATTCATAAAGTAACCCTCCAAAAAAAAGCGGCCGTCAGTGCGGCCGCATGGTCTGGATCAACGCTTCCATGTGGTCCAGGTAGGTCTCCAAGGCGGCCCGCCCCTGCGGCGTCAGCCGGTATTCGGTTTTGGGCACGCGGCCCTCGAAGCTCTTCTCGCAGAGCACGTAGCCGGCTTCTTCCAGCTTGCGCGCGTGCACGCTGAGGTTGCCGTCGGTGGCTTCCAGTAGCTGCTTCAACTCGTTGAAGCCCAGCACCTCGTTCACCGCCAGCGCGCTCACGATGGCGAGGCGCATGCGCTCGTGGATCAGCTTGTCGAAGTCGGGCACCCCGGTCTTCCCGCCCGGCACCGCGTGCGGCCCTTCGACCTTGCGCTTCGGCTCAGCCACCGTGCTTCCTCGCGATCACCATCCCGAACGCGGCTTGCAGCGCGCCGAAGCCCATGGCCATCCAGAAGTCGCCCCACGCCGGCGGCGTTGCCAGGGCCACGGCGCCCAGGGCCATGAAGCCCATGCCCATCACCGGGACGCTGCGCACGGAGTTCGCGCCGCCCGCCACCACGCCCGCGCCGTACAGCATCAGCCAGACACCCGGCATCATCGCGTACGCACCCAGGCGGGCCAGGGCCACGGTCAAGACGGCCGCCGCCAGGAACGGGGGCACCACGCCCTGGACGAACTTCCGGCCCGGGCCGCTGGAGAGCGGCTGGCCGGCATGCCGGGCCTTGTGGACCATCGCGCCGCTCAACACCACGCAGGAGCACAGCGCCTCGGCCAGCCACACGCCCAGCCAGGCCAGGTGGGTGGGTTGCAAGGAGGCGATGTAGGCCGCCACCGGCACGGAGAGGCCCCAGAAGGCCAAAGCGCCGCCGGGGACCGCGGTGAACGACGCGGCCTTGCCCATCGTCTCGCGGATGAAGCGCAGGTTGTCGGCCGCACGATCGTGCAGCCGGGATGGTTCGGGGCGGATAGGGTGAATCGAAGCCATAGCGCGATCCTAGCTCGGGCGCGCCATTCTGTCAAGTACTTTTTAACGCAAAGTCCATGCGGGATGCCGCCGCCCGTTCGGCCTCCCACGGCGTAAGCGGCCCCGGTTGCCATGTGAGACCCAGGGCCTCGCCCAGGCCTTGGGCCAGGCCGTCCCGCACCTCCCGCCAGCTCGGCATGCGCCCCAGCAGCCCCAACAGGTCGGCCACGTCGCCCTCGCCGTCCGGGAAGAGCTGCCGTGCCAAGGCCGTGGGGCGTTCCAGGTACAGCGTGCCGTGTTGCAAGACGGCGCCGGCCCGCCGCATCTGTGCGCTGCCCAGCAGCTTGGCCGCGCCTGCCTTGAGATCCGCGGCCGTGGGGCTGGCGAAGCACGCCACGGACCGGCCGGGCCGGCTGGCTTCGCCGAGCGTGGTCGTAACGCCCAGGCCAGCCAGCCCGGCCGTGAGCCCGTGCGCCAGATGGCAATAAGAGGCTTTCACGCCGGCCGGCAGGTCGGTGGCCGTGATCGCGTAGGTGAAGTCGCCGGTGTGGAGCACGGCCCGGCCGCCGGTGGGGCGGCGTACGATCGCGACGCCGGCCGAGGCGCAGGCGGCCTCGAGGTCGGGGTCCAGCAGCTGGGCGCGGCCCAGGGAGACCGTGGGGCGCTGCCAGGCGTAGGCGCGCAAGGTGGGTGGGGCCAGCCCCAGGCGCAGCCCTTCGAGCATGGCCTCGTCCACCGCCATGTTCCAGGCGCCGTCGCCGGGGCCAGTGTCGAGCAGCCGGCCGATCACCCCAGCGCGGCGAGGACGCGCTGGACGGTGTCCTCCACCGTTTCATCGGTGGTGTCGAGGACCGTGCTGCGCTCCGCGAGCTTGCTGGCCATGGCGTGGTAGAGCTCCGCCACGCGCGGGCCGGCCTGTTGGCCGACCGGCTTGATGGCGTCGCGGCGCTCCATCTCCTCCAGGCTGGGCATCAAGGTGACGGCGACGGTGCGCATGTCGGGCAGGGCGTCGAAGAAGCCGGCCAGTTCCACCGGAGTCTCGATGACGTCGTCGATCACCACGCGCTGCCCCGTCTCGACCAGCCCGCGCACGGCTTCGAGCGCGGCGTCGCGGGCGGTGTCGCCCGAGAGGCTCAGCATGGCGGTGCGCGAGCGGTAGACCTGCACGAACTGCGAGCCCGGCACCGCCTGGCACAGCTTCTGGCCCACCGACGCCTTGCCGGAGCCGATGGGGCCGCTAAGGATCAGGACCTGCCAGTCTTCCATGGGCGAGGATTATAGCGCGTTTTCGAGCGCGCTGCGGAGGTCGCTGCCTAACTCCGTGTGGGCGTAGATGGTCGTGGTGTCGATTCGCCTGTGGCCAAGCAGCTTCTGGATCTTGTCGATCGAGACCTTGCGGTTGATCAGGCGCGTCGCGAAGGTGTGGCGCAGCTTGTGGCAGCTGAAGCGGCGGTTGCCCAACCCGGCGCGGGCGATCACGCCCTTCACGATCTTGTAAACGCTGTCGTAGCTCAGGCGCCGGTTGTGGGTGTGCAGCGAGACGAACAGCGGGCCCTTGCCTACCGGGTGCACCTCCAGCCACTTCGCCAGCGCCACCCCGAGGGCCTCGCTGATGGGCAGCATGCGCTCGCGGCGGCCCTTACCGAACACGCGTAGCTCGCGGTCTTCCAGGAACAGGTCCTCGATGTCGAGGCCCACCAGCTCACCGGCGCGCATGCCGGTGTAGTAGAGGCATTTAAGGATTGCGGCCTCGCGGCGCTCCGCCGGCGCGTCTTCCTTCAGGCAGTCCAGCAACGACTGCACCTGGCCGGCGTTGAGGTAGATAGGTAGCCGGTCCTCCACCTTGGGCGGCTCGAAGTTGCCGGTGGGGTCGATGGCGATCGCCTTCGCCCGGATGCAGTGGTTGAAGAAGCCGCGCAACGATGCCTGCTTGCGCCGCACCGTCGTGCCCTTCATGCCTTTGCGGCCGAGGCCGGCGATGTACGCTTCCAACTCCTCGTGGGAGGCCGTGACCAGGGCCTTGCCGATGCTGGTCTCGGCCTGGCGAAGATCCAGCCCGTAGCAACGCAGCGTGTGCCCGGAAAAGTTCTTGAGCTTGAGGCGATCGAGGTAATCGACGATCAGGTCGGCGGTGGCGGTGGTCATGGGGCTCCAGGGGACAAGTTCCAGATAACGACCCCCCGAGTAAACCCGAACGGGCTGGTAAGGGTCAAGAGACGAGGATCACAACTCCGATCCTTTACCGCGAAAGGCCTCTGTTACAACATAATACACTAGCAAGCCGGGCTTAGCGTGGCAACCAGGCCCTGACCGCGTTGTTGCTGCCGTCGACGAAGAGCACGCTGCCGTCCGGACGCACGGCGAGGCCGTTGATGAAGCCCAGCCGGGCCTGGTCGGCGGGCCCGTCGACGAAGCCTTTGAGGGGATGGAGATCGGGGCCCAGCGTGCCGACGAGCGTCTGGACGTCGCCATGGAGGCTGACGGCGCGCAGGCGCGAGACGCCGTCTGCCAAGATGAGCCGGCCGCCGGGATCATAGGCCATGGCGCGTGGCACGTCGATGTTGGCGTTGGCCCAGAAGCCGTCCGGGTGCTCGCTCGGGGGCTTCCCGCCGGTCAGGTAGGAGGTTCGCCCGGACTTGGTGTCGACCACATGCAACTGGCCTTGCGAGAACGAGACCACGTAGAGCTTGCCATCGGGCGCCATCACCATCCCGTGTGGGTTGTCGATCCGGGCGTCGGTGGCGATCGCCGCGTCGACTTCCCCCGCGATGCCGTTGCCGTAGAAGGGCAAGGGCGTGAAGCCGGCGCCCTGGAGCGGCACCCGCAAGACCTTGTGGGCGACGTAGTCGGCCACCAGCAGGTCCCCGTTGGGGTCGAGCGCCAGGCCCGCGGGGCCGCCCAAGCTCGACGTCACCACCTCCGGCCCCGCGCCATCCGGCAGGGAGAAGCGGACCACGCGGTGTTCGAGTGGCTCGGAGGCGTAGAGCTTGGTGCCCACGACCAGCAGGGCCTCGTAGACGCCCACGCCGCTGCGCAAGGTATCCACCATCACGCCGCCGGCGACATCGAAGCGCAGGCGCCGCAAGGCCGGGCTTTCGGTATCGGCCACGTAGGCGACGTTGGCGGCGGCGTCATAGCTGATGGCCCCGGGGTTCGCGAAGCGCGCCTTGGCACCGGGCCCGTCGACCCGCGCGTCGACGGAAACCCCGTCCATGGGACCGGCCAGCGTCACGACGCGGCCGGGCGGTTCCGCCCGGGGCGGAACGGACGCCACGGGGCAGGCGGCAGCTTGTGGCGGGGCGGGGAGGGCGGCGATCGCCGGCGTCTCCCGCAAGATCAGGGCCGCGATTTGTTCGGGCAGTGGCG